>JBEKPQ010000025.1:0-38745 GCA_049520575.1 Thermodesulfobacteriota bacterium
TGCTTACCTGGTGGACGGCCTGCTGATCGACAGCGGCCCAGCTCACACCGCAGAAGAACTGGCCGATTTTCTCAAAGATAAGCAGGTCCGGATCGTTGTTAATACCCACTTTCACGAAGATCATATTTCGGCCAACAAATTTCTTCAAGAGCGTTATGGTGTCGAAATCTTTGCACCACCGCTTTCGGTGGACAAAATCAACAAACCGGCCAATCTCTATCCTTATCAGGAAGAGGTCTGGGGCTATCCGATACCCAGCCAGGTTAAGCCGTTAACTAAAACCATCAGCACGGAAAAGTTCTCATTTGAAGTCATCCCGACGCCTGGACATGACCGCGATCATATCTGTCTTTTCGAACCCACCCGCCGGTGGCTCTTTTCCGGCGACCTCTTCGTCGGTACGAAATCCGCCGTTTGCCGCCCCATGGATGACCAATGGCAGATCATTGAAGACCTTAAGACTATACGGGATTTAAAGCCCCACATCCTTTTCCCGGCACCAAGCAATGTCATCATTGAGCCCATGGAAAAGCTGGGAAAGGTTATCGCGCACCTTGAGGCTTTGGGCAAAAGGGTTGAAGCCCTGTATAAAAAAGGCCTGAATACAGCCGCGATACGACAGCGGGTCTTCGGGGAAGAAAGTCCCACTGCTCAAATAACCCAACAGCAATTTTCTTCAGAAAACATGGTTAAATCCTTTCTCAGGCGGCATACTGAAGCGCCGAAGTGAAATAGAAGGAAGGTTTATTGGCTGGCGTCCTGTCTTAAGAAAAAATTAGGAAGAGCGATTAAATAGAAAATATTTAGGATGATGACCCCCAAAATCACAATCAGACAAGTTAATGCAGCGGACATTCCCAAGATGGTCGAGATTATCAGGGAGGCGTTTTACGACGTCGCTGTCCGTTTCGGCCTGAGCGAAGCCAACTGCCCGACACACCCCTCCAACTGTAAAGCCGACTGGATTAAGGAGGCCATGGGAAAGGGAGCCCGGTATTTCATCCTCGACTCGGAAGGTTTTTCCTTTGGATGTGTGGCCCTGGAACAGGCCAGTCCAGAAGTCTGTTATCTCGAACGGCTTGGCGTCCTTCCTAACCGACAACGAAAAGGCTATGGGCGGACACTTGTCGATCACGTTCTTGAGGAAGCAAAATTATTAGGTTCACACCAGGTTGATATCGGTATCATTGCCGCTCATATTGAACTGAAGGATTGGTACAAGAAGATTGGTTTTGTTGAACAAAAGAAAGCCACCTTCCCCCATCTCCCGTTTAAGGTCCTCTTTATGTCAAAAGCGATCGGCGCCGGCAGATAAACAAATCCTAAAAATTGGATGACGTATCCTAACCGGTATTTGATTTGACGGACAGTGTCAAAACCTGACAGCATGGAAAAAAGATCAGTGACGCCGATTAATGTAAAAAAAACTACTGGAAATTAATACCTCAACCCAAGCGGTCAATGGCCGCCATGCTTGCTCCGGGACTTATTTTCAACACGTTCCCTCTACCTCGTATCTTCAGCCGGCGATGGATGATTTCATCCAACGGGTCATTTGACGCATCTCGGCAACTCTTTTCCCGGAATCCTTTTCATCCAAGGTTACATCATACCAGATAAACTCTGTTTTAGAGCTGGCCCCCACACAGATCAGTTTTCCTTTAGCCCGGTAGGACACCCCGATCTTTACCGGTCCATTGATGTTGTGCAACTCGGTGGCCCCGTAAAATCCAACGGCTTTGGGTTTTTCAAAGGTTTTCCCGTCCTCCCGGACAGGGGGTATCATCATAACTTTGGCCATCCCGGCCGGGGGTACGATCGCGCTGCCCCAGGGCGAACGGTCTCGATACCAATCCAGCGGATCGGTGATCGTCTTAAGCGATGCATCCACCAACTCCTGGGTGATGAGGACATCTTCCGCTGCTAAATCCGATCCGGCCTTTAGCCCGGCAAGAATACGGAGTTCCTCTGGTTTGGCATTCTTAAACTCAAGAGTTTGCAAATAAGATGGCTCCTTTGGGTTTCCAACCGAGGCCGTTCCCTTTAACACGGTATGCCCGTCCGGGGTCTCGGCCCTGGCTTCCACTTGGACCTCTTTGACTTCTGTGGGAGGGGCACCGAGAACCGCCCTTACTTCCTCTCGGTCGGTAGTGGCATAAGTATAAAAGGCACTCAGTGTTCCTTGCTCAAACCAGCGCTGGCCAAAGGCTTGGAGCAATAGAGGGGGGAACAAATTCAAATGGATGGTCCCGGGGATGGTGCCTCCGCGCATACCCACCTTTTGGGCCACCTCATCATTATGGATTGAACCCGGCAAGTTGATCCAAACATTTACCGGCCTTCTCCAGCCGCCTAAAAAATAGCCGTCTTTTATTTGAATATCTTCTGACATATCGTTCCCCTTTTCTCGAAACTTGAAATTTGAATTACTGACGAACTCATAAAAAGTCTCCGAAACCCAAATTCGTCATTCCGACCCCGCATCAAGTGCGGGATAGACTCCAGTCGGAATCCAGAGACTTCAACAGTTTAGAAAACCCCTGGACCCCGGTTTTCACTGGGGTGACGACTTTTTACGAGATTATCATTACTTACTCTTCCTTAAATTAAACCAGTCTCTTTTTTTTCTTCAGGCTTTGGGTCATTTTTACAGACTCTCAGCGAACTCGCGCCAGATATCCCAGGCCGGCACCTGTTTCTTTTTGGGATCCCAAAGACCTATCGGCTTGCCTTTGGTCTTCAGATGTGGAGGCAGTTTCTCCAGCTCCAGTGCGACCCTTTCCAGCCAGAACTCGGTATCTCCGAGGTAGTTCTCAGCAATAATTCCCCATCGGGTATACAGCGGCAGTATATGCAGCACGGCCATCGTTCCTACTCCCGCCAGTACCTGGTGAGCTCGCCAGCAAAGGTGCTCAAAGGCCTCGCTGCAAAAGGCCTTGGCCATTGCTACGTCAAGTTCGTGGTCCGGTTGATTCAGTGCCCAAGCCGCATAATTGGAAATATATCGGCAGGCGTCCTGCCGGATCGTCAGCTGGACACAATGCTCTTGAACATGCTGGTTTATTCCAATGGGCATATCGAACTGTATGCGGGTTTTAGCATGATCAACGGTTATATCCTGGACCTTCTTTGCCGCCCCGGCCATCTCGGCACACAACATCACGGCTCCGGCCTGGATGGCTTGGAACAGAGGGTCCCATCCCTTATTTAACTTTCCCACGATGTTCTTCTTGGAGACCCTGACTTTTTTAAAGACCACTTCGCACTGCTTGTTGCTGTTAGTTACGGTGTCCATCAGTTCATAATTGACTCCCTTGCTCTTGGTCGGAACCAGAAAGAGAGTGATCCCTTCCTCAGGTTTTTTGGCCTGTCTGGTCTTGGCAGCACACAGGATATAGTCAGCAATGTGGGCATCATGAACGAACAGCTTGACGCCGTCTAAAATATAATCATTACCAGCAGGAGTGGCCTTCATTTTCACTCCTTCCGGCTCCCAGGCCTGGCCATCCCAGACCGACTCCGGTTCGGTCAGGGCCATGGCCAGGATAAGCGAGCCATCCACTATCTTAGGCAAGAGTTCTTTTTTCTGTTCCGGACTCCCGGCATTAATGATCGTCTGTCCGCAGAGTACAACAGTGGACAGGTGAGGGCTGGGGAACAGCGCCTTTCCCATTTCCTCATGCAGCACCATCAGGTCGATGAAGTCACCACCCGTGCCTCCATATTCCTTAGGGATCCCGATCCCCAGCCAGCCTAAATCGGAAATCTTTTTCCAGATCTCCGGAGAGTAACCCCGCTGATCGGTTTCTATCTTCCTGACAACAGCCTCAGGGCATTCTTTCTCCAGGAACTCCCGGACTGATGTCTTCAGCCTATTCTGGTCTTCACTGAGTGCAAAATCCATAAACTTCTCCTTTTTGGTTTAGATGATGCTTATTTCGGCTGTGATGATTTGGCTTCTTTATCTTTGTTCAGTTCATCATTGATCATCTTGTTGAATTTCCGCGGTATCCTTGGCAGACCCAAGCCTCTCTCGGCAATGATAACCCGGCGTATTTCTGGGCTTCCGGCAGCATGGATGGAATGCATCCGTTCCCAGGCACGTCCCGGTATGCCCCCGTACTTGGCATACTTTGATTTCGCTTTGAGCTGGGTGTACATACCAAATACACGTCCGTACTGCTCACCCTCCCAGGCCGGCCAGAGCTTATGCCAAAGTATTCCTGAGTTATAGCGCTGCGGTCCCAGTTTTTCACGCTGACTCCTGTGCCAGGCCGTATACCAGCCGAAGAGAAATTCCAGATGCCGGCGAATGGCCAATCTGGCCAACATTTCCCTGGCTTTGCGGTCTTGATAAAGGGGTTTGCCGTTCTTCTTTTCCTTTCGGGCGTACTCCATGATTCTCTCCATGCTCCTTCTGGCTCCAAGCCCACCGCCGGCTGCCCTTTCATATTCAAAGGTGGTCATGGCCAGATAAAACCCCCGGTTTAGCTCTCCTAACAGGTTTTCCTTGGGAACTCTGACATGGTCATAGAAAATTTCATTCTGTTGGGAGCCGCCCATGGTCGGCAGTGCCCTGTAGCTGACGCCGGGGGCATCCCCTGGTACCATAAAGACGCTCAGACCGCGGTGCCTGGGCGTCACATCGGCGGTCCTGCATATGGTAAAAAGCCAGTCCGGTTTGACGCCACCGGAAATGAAGGTCTTTTGGCCGTTAAGGATATAGTCATCACCATCTGGGACTGCCCTGAGTTGCATATTCGACTCATCCGAGCCGGCCTCAGGCTCAGTAAAGGCCTCAAAAGAAGTTATTTCTCCTTTTGCGATTTGGGGAATCCATCGTTTCTTCTGCTCTTCGGTCCCTACCGCAAGAACCGTTGGCGCAACCAGAGACATGCTCATGATGCCGGTCCAGTTGGCTCCCCAATAGGCCATCTCAGAAGCAACCGCCGCATCTTCCAAGGGGGTTAAGCCCAGGCCGCCGTATTCTTTAGGCCAGCCTGCACTTGGCCAACCTTTTTTCGCCGCCTTCTGATGGAACCGTTTCCAGAAAGCCTCGGCCTTGGCTTCTCGAAAACGACCTGTAAAATCAGGGTTAAAGTCCTCAGGTAGCTCCTTGATACAGAATTCACGCATCTCTGCCATTAGCTTTTTTTGCTCTTTTGAAAACCCGAATTCCATTAAGACCTCCTCCTTTTAAACCGTAAACTCATGCCCACAGGTTATAAAATTAAAATCGATAACGCCTCTTTCATACCTAGCATCGCCCTGGTAATTTTTTATAAGAACTTTCTTTTTATGGTATTGAGTCTATGATGAAAAAAAAGCAGAGTCAAGGAGAAAGGCAGAAGATGGAGGAGTGCTCTGTATGAAATGAAGTACTGCTCTGTTTTGCTTGCCGATGGCCTAAATCTCCCGCCAACTTGATAACGATTACCGTTGAACTCTTGTTATTTTTCAAAAATCGAAGTTTGAGGATTACATGAAGAAGCCCTCAAGTTTCCTCGAACATGGCCGCACCTCACCGAATTTAAATCTTACACCTAAAACGATAGACCAGAAAATTAACGATTACTGGTGAATTGTACAATACGCCCCATGGTCAGATGAGATGGGTCGAAGTGCCTTTCCATAGATTGTAAGGGGATCAGGGCATTCTGATTTTCCTTTTGCCGAAGTTTCAGGGAGAGGATACTATAGAAGCTGTAATAGAACCGGGGATAGGGGTGGTCCTGTCTGCGTGCGACGCACAGGCAGGCATAGCCGCCAGCCAATCTAAGGCAACAAAGATTTTTTACAATTGGATAAAAGAAGAGGAATAAGCCAATTCAGAACGAACGTCCCCCTCTATGTGGGCTGAAGGATTATCTTTTAGAGATAGAAAGGCAAGAAAAAGGCATTTTGACTTCCCAAGATCCTTGATTTGTTATCTTTTAATACATCAATACATTAATATGTTAATTGTATTATGTATATATACATAATACAATATCATCAAATATCTTGTTAGTTATTAGATAACAGTTTGTTTTATTTTGATTTTTTATCCAATTATTTGATTTACTTTCTGCATAGTAGTATGTATATATACATACTACTATAGCGTTTAAATCTTTCTATTTATCTTATAACTATTTGTTAACTATTATGTTTTTAATCTTTATATAAAATTCTATTGACTTTTCCAGATAGTATATATACTATCTGGAATAGCAAGTTAGTACTATAAGATGTTTAAGTATATATACATAAACATGTTATAGTAGACTATATCACCCATAAGAAACATAAGGAAAATATAATGGCAAGATCAAGATTTGATGTGGCCAAAAAAAATATAAATTCTTTTTTCGATGATCAAGAATCAAAGATATTTACCTTCCATCATATTTCAGAAATTTTAGAGTCCCAAAGACAAGTTTGGGGACTCCCCGCGGGGCTGAGGACAAAAAAGTTTATAGAACTACTATCAGATAAAACAAAATTAAAAATAACAGAATTCAGTTTTCCATCTATTAAAATAATAAGATATTCATGGGGCGATGTTTCTATTTTTAATTTAGTCTCAACGTTAAAAGAGAATTCATATTTCACACATTATTCAGCAATGTATTTAAATAACTTGACAGAGCAGATTCCAAAAACAATTTATCTTAATTTTGAGCAGCCAAGTAAGATTCAAAAACGTGGTAGGTTATTACAAGAAAATATTGATAGAGCTTTTTCGCGATCCCAAAGAATATCAAAGAATATTGCAACGGTAGAAGATTATAATATTTGTTTATTGAATGGCCAATTCACCAATAATCTTGGAGTTATCGAATTGAACTATTCGGAACAAGGGAAAATATCAGTTACTAATATTGAAAGAACTTTGATCGATATAACAGTCAGGTCAAGTTATGCAGGGGGAGTTTTTGAAGTTCTAAAAGCATTTAAAAACGCCAAGGACAAGGTATCAATAAACAAACTTTCTTCAATGCTAAAAAAATTAAATTACATTTATCCATATCATCAAGCAATAGGATATTATATCGAAAAAGCTGGTAATTATAATGACGCCCAAATAGAATTATTAAGGGAGAAATTTAAATTTGAACGTGATTTTTATCTCACATATCAAATGAAGGATACAAAATATTCAAAAAAATGGAGGCTCTATTACCCTAATAATTTTTAAACCTTAAGCTTCCAAATTTTTCTACCACGTAATCAAAATAGAAATCGAAACTTTTTAAATCCGTTCCTGATTTAAGAGTATCTTTTAGAGATAGATAACCTTCCCTATGATACTCTTTATATAGATGGATTCTTTTTAACCATTCTATAGGGACCTTTTTCGAATCAAATACTTTTCTTAATAGTTGTTTATTTTCATCTATATTAAGATCCAAAGGAAAATTTTCCATCACGATATAGATATCATAAAAATCGTATGCTCGGGCCGAGAAGGTATTGGCTTTAATTATCTTAGAATACTCGGGCATTTGCTGACAGATAGCACGGACTTTCTCAAAGACAATCAGTCGGGGGGTATAAACGTAAATAGTATAACCATCTAATTCTGTTTTCTCTTTTTCCTCACAACATTCGAATTTACTTATATCTATCTGAAAAATTTTCTTCTGTCTCGGGCCAACCACTTTCGCCCTTCTCCTCATGGAATTGATATTATTTTTCTCAAACAACTCTTTTTCGGCCAATTTAAATTCAACCTTATACCCTCCCCAAAATGTTCTTGTTCTACCATCTTTCTTTTTTGGTCGTTCTAAAAACTTTATATCAAAGGCAATAAACCCTTCTGAGGAGAATGTATCTTCAAGTACCCTCTTTATATTTGCCTCTATATATTTAGTTCCTCTTCTTTAAAATCAAGAGCAATTGAGAAATCAAGATCAATTGAGGCCCTTGAAGAGATTTTATAAATCAGATCTATGGCGTTACCACCCTTTAGGACAAGTCTCTCCATTAGAAAATCATCAGAAAAGAGTGCAATTATAGTTAGTTGCTTAATTTTGGTTAGAAAATTTAAATCCAAAAAACCCCCTTTCTTTAAACATTTTCTTTCCTTTATACCGTATTATGCCTTTGCGAACAACATTAACTAATGTGTTTAAAATATTAGCGTAAAAGAGAACGTTGTTGCTGAATTGATTTTAATGTTTCATTTTTGAGCCAGTCATCCCGTTTTTTCTGAATTGGCAGAAGTCGGCTGATGGCCCTATTAGAATACTTTGATTAATTTTTTCCTCGTAGCCCCCGCTACCAATAGGCAGATTAGTAGGTTCCTACGTTCTCGAAGATGCGACGGGGATTATCCCTGGTCATGAGGTCGATCTGCTCCGGGCTGACCCCGGCCTCTAAAAGCTTCGGTATGATGTTGTTCACGATATGGAAATAATTCCAGTTGTGACGGATGGTCTCGATGGTGCCTAATTCAAATACGTCAAAATAAACCATCGTGTCATGAGAAAGGACCATACGCTCGGCCCAGCCCTTTTGACAGAGATTGGCTATGGTAGAGATACGTTTTTCTTCGGGCAGGTAGGCATCGAGACCGAAGCGATCCATACCAATATAGGAGCCGCGGTCAAGAAGTTTCGTCAGGTAATCGAGGTCATCGCTGTCCCCGCTATGACCGATGATCACTCGCCCCAAATCCACTCCCTCGGCGGCAAAGATGTCCTGTTGCTCCAGACCTCGCTGTGTGGCGGCATGGGTGTGGGTGCTGATGGGGACACCGGTGCGGCGATGGGCCCGGGCCACAGCCCGCAAAACCTTTTTCACTCCAGGGGTAAAACCCGGTGCATCAGTGGCGCATTTAAGGATAGCCGCCTTGACCGGGGTCCCTTGAATGCCCTTGGTAATATCGGTGACAAAGAGGTCGGTCATTTCATCTGTTCTCCGGTCCCGGAAGTAGGTCGGGATGTCATGGAAGGTGTAGAGGCCGGTGGCGACAATGACCTGAATCCCGGCCTTTTTAACCACCGGCAGCAACATGGGGACATCACGCCCGAGACCAAGGACGGTCAGATCAACGATGGTATCAACTCCCCTGGCTTTAAGGGCGGTGAGCATCTCGAGAACCTTATCCAGCACCGGCTGCTGGTTCCAAACCTGCGGAAAATTTTTGGCCAGGCCCTCCGCCCGAACGATAATATGCTCATGCATAAGGGTGAAGCCAAGATCCGCCGTGCTGATGGGGCCGGTCATCGTCTCGACCAATGACTTGGTAGATAAAGAATCAACAGACATTAAAAGTTCTCCCCATTTTGATCTTTTCTGATGGATTTTTCTCTTAGGTTTCTGAAGTATAAGAGAAGGGTTTTTTATATGTCAAGGCAATTTGATTATCCAATAAAAAACCCTTTTCTCGGTATCGATATCCCTAAAATTAAGATGCTCCGATCATCCAGTCTGATCATGATGGATGTAAGAGAATAGGAGTGCCATTTATTTTGCTATTTTTATTTAACCTTGATAATATTTAAAAATTGATTTACTTATGTCCCTTTGGATTTAAATGATGAATGAAAAAGTCTATAATTCTATCGGGAAAAATTACAAAGTTAACCGGACGGCCGATCATAGAATCGTTGCAAGTATTTTTGATTTGTTGAACTTGCCGATTGGCTCACTAATAGCCGATATCGGAGCTGGGACTGGTAATTACAGCAACGCCCTGGCCAATCTTGGTTATCAAATCAAGGCCATTGAACCATCCGAAGAAATGCGAAGACAGTCGATACCGAATGTTAATGTTGACTGGTATTCGGGTTCGGCTGAGTCAATCCCCATACCGGATAATTCGGTGGATGGAGTAATCGTAATTTTATCCCTACATCATTTCTCTTCTGTGCAGACGGCAGCTAAAGAAATTCGAAGAATTTGTCCCAATGGCCCAATCGTGGTGTTTACATTTGATCCACGGGAGGGTGAAGAGTCCTGGCTTAAAAACTATTTTCCGGAAGTTTATCAAAAAGATTTCATCACCTTCCCGCCGATTCATGAAGTGGCCAGTATGATTGCCGAAGAAAACCAATGGGAAAAAACCATACGGAAGTTTCCATTGCCCCATGATTTAACGGACAAGTTCATGTATTCTGGCTGGAATAAACCGGAAATGTACCTGCACCCGCAGTTCAGACAGAACGTATCGGGACTGGCCCTGGCCCCAAAACGTTTGGTTCAAAAAGGCGTTGAAAATTTGAGAACTGATCTGGAAACCGGGAAGTGGGATGAAAAATAAGGTCATCTCAGAAACCGAATATTTTTTGATGCAGGGTTTAGATTTATTAAATACATAAATTCATAAGAGGAGTAAGTCACGATGATCAACAAGATTCCCTTTGGAAAGACCGGACATCTAAGCACCCGCACCATTTTCGGTGCTGCCGCTTTGATGGCCATGAAGCAGGAAAAGGCCGATCAGGTTCTTGAGACGCTCCTGAAGTATGGAGTAAACCATATCGACGTTGCCGCCAGTTACGGGGATGCCGAACTGCGAGTCGGTTCATGGATGAAAGAACATAGAAAAAAGTTTTTTCTAGCCACCAAAACCGGTGAAAGGACCGCTTCCGGTGCACGGGACAGCATTCAACGATCTCTTGAGCGTCTGCAGGTGGACCAGCTCGATCTGATCCAGTTTCATAACCTGACGGACCAAGCGGGTTGGGAGACAGTCTTTGGCCCCGGCGGTGCTTTAGAGGCGGCAATCGAGGCCAGGGAGCAAGGTCTGGTTCGCTTTATCGGTGTGACCGGTCACGGCACACGGGCGCCCGAAATGCATTTGCGCAGTCTGGAGCGGTTCCCTTTTGATTCGGTGCTTTTCCCTTATAACTACATGCTGCTCCAGAACCCTGAATATGCTGCCGACGTACACCGACTGATAACCCTTTGCACCAGCCGGGGGATTGCCGTTCAGACCATTAAATCCATTGCCCGACGCCGCTGGCGGGAAGGCGATACACAGAAACACTTCAGTTGGTACGAACCGGTCAAGGAACCTGATGCGCTTCGCCGGGTGGTCCAATGGGTGTTGAGCCGGCCAAATATTTTTCTCAACACTTCGAGCGATGCGAATCTGCTTCCTTCAATCCTGCAAGCGGCCAGTGAATTTGATGACAGAATTGCTTTCGCCAGTCTGGAGAATTCGTTGCAAGCCGATGCCTCCCAGCTTGAGATGGAGCCCATTTTTATGCAGGGTGTCATGGATACGGTTTAGCCTTGAGCGCCATCAATAAAGCGAAATTATAGAACGGAATACTGATAACGATTGACGCAAAAAATGCTCAAATTCTCCGCCATTCTCTGTTTTGCTGTGGCCTTGTTGGAAATTTGGGTGTCAGGAAAATTCAGTTGAGCTGAAGGAACAACTATGCAAATTACATTCAAAACGGGATTCGATCCAATGGATTTCGACTCCGTATCCAAATGGCTTCGGGAAGTCTATTGGTCTCCAGCCATAACCAAGGAGGAAGTAATCTTCGGCACCAAAAATTCAAGCTTTGTCGTGGGTGGTTTCGATGAACACGGAAAACAGGTCAGCTTTCTTCGCATCCTTTCAGACAAGGTGAGATTCGCCTACATTCTTGACGTAATTGTCGATCCACCTTTTCGAAAACAGGGCATCGGCAGCGCCATGGTTAAGTATGCTATGGAACATCCGGAAATGTCGTTGGTATATCAGTGGGTGCTCAAAACCAAGGATGCCCACGGGGTTTATGCCAAACTAGGATTCGGACCAATAAATGATCCGGAGAGATGGATGATCATCCGGGGGCAGCGAGGCGACCGGTCGCAATTTGAAGCTCCCTGCACCAAAGTGCAGGCCCGCTGAAAGCGAGACAGGGAGTGCGCTCGCTTTCTAGGTTTTCCAAACAAACCACTTTCGGTGGAGAAATATGACAATAACCATCTCATCATTTATGATCGAGGCCTATGATGAAGTTCTCACCCTATGGCAACAGTGCGAAGGAATTGGGTTGAGCAGCGCCGACTCCAGGGAAAATATCCAGTCCTATCTGGAACGGAATCCCGGCATGAGTTTCCTCGCCCGAACCCAGGGCCTGCTCATCGGTGCTGTTCTGGCTGGTCATGACGGCCGGCGTGGATATATCTACCACTTGGCCGTTCATCCGAACTGGCGTCGACAGGGTTTTGGTCGTCAACTGATTGATCGGTGTCTCCAGGCCTTGAAGATTGCAGGTATTCAAAAATGCCACCTCTTTATCTTCAATGATAACATCGGCGGCATTGACTTTTGGAAGTCGCTCGGATGGGAACAACGATCAGACATCAGTGTATTTTCGCGGACCATCGAGTCCGGTACTGGAAACGACTGCTGAAAAATAGGCTTTTAGCGATTTCCCGGTTCCTCTTTCAACAGAACACCAGTGCCATAAGAATTTGACGGCAAGAAAAAGGGGGAAAAGGATGGAGGAATCCAAGAGAGCGACGGCAAGAAAAATCGCCAATCAATATCTATCCAAAGGGGACCCCTTAGGTTGGTTCGAAGAGCTTTATTCCCAAGCCAAAGCAGAGGTCTCCATCATACCCTGGGCGGATTTGATGCCGAATCCCCACCTGTTGACTCGGCTTGACAGGCACGGAATCAATGGGGCCGGGAAGAAAGCCCTCAAAATAGGCTGCGGATTGGGTGATGATGCCGAGGCACTAGTACATCGGGGATTCGACACAACAGCCTTTGACATATCTCCGACGGCCATTGACTGGTGCCGGCGCCGATTCCCCAAATCTTCGGCTCACTATTTGGTTGCGGATCTGTTCTCAGCGCCTCAGGATTGGCGAGAGGCTTTCGATTTCGTCCTTGAATCCTACACACTCCAGGTCCTTTCACCGGGACTCCGCCGGAAGGCAGTAAGTGAGATTGCCTATTTTATAAAGCCGGGAGGCACTCTGCTGGTAATTGCCAGAGGGAGAGAGCAGAGTGACGATGAAGGTAAGATGCCCTGGCCGCTTACGAAGGAAGACCTGATTGGGTTTAAGACCTCCGATTTGCAGGAGGTGAATTTTGAAGACTACATGGATAACGAAGATCCGCCTGTCCGCCGTTTCAGGGTCGTCTATAAGAAAAGCGGCAGTGTCTAACAAGATGGATGCACAAGACTAACACTAAACCTTTACAAAATCTCATCATACGGCTATGTCAAATCAATATCTCACTATTCGAAAAATGATTGAACAGGATTGGCCGGAGGTAAAGGCGAGCTTCGAAGAGGGTATCGCCACCGGGAACGCCACCTTTGAAACCGAGGTCCCGACCTGGGAGAAATGGGATTCGGATCACCTCAAGGAATGCCGTTTGGTTGCCGTTGATTCCGGGAAAGTGATAGGATGGGCTGCCTTGAGCCCGGTCTCAAGCCGCTGTGTCTATGCCGGTGTGGCAGAAGTAAGCGTTTATATAACGGCCGATGAAAGAGGCCGGCAAATCGGCAAGCGATTACTCCAGGCCCTTATTAATGAATCGGAGCAAAACGGAATCTGGACACTTCAGGCAGGCATCTTCCCGGAGAACGAGTCCAGCATCGCCGTTCATAAGCAATGCGGGTTTCGAATGGTTGGCCGTCGCGAGAAACTCGGGCAGATGGACGGGCAATGGCGGGATGTTCTCCTGTTTGAGAGGCGAAGCTCCGTCGTAGTGTAGGAGGAAGCATGAACGCATTTCCTGAATTTATGAAACACCCTGCTAATAAAATCTCTGCAGAAATGCAATACACCAAAGGGATTGAGGGATATGTCTTTGACGGCCTGGATGGAGGAAGCCAGATGGCCTTCTGGACCTATCAAGATGGAGGAAAATCCTCCGAACACGTGCACGGCTAGACGAGTACTTTACGGTGGTCCAGGGACAATACACGGTGATTATGAATGGAAAGCGAATCCCCGTAGGTGTCGGTGAAGAATTTTTAATCCCCAAAGGCACTCCTCACAGCGGGGAGGCCGTTGCCGGTACCAGAGCCATTTATGCCTTTGGAGGCAAACGGGCCAAACGGGTCAATCAATAACTTTAAGGGTTCCTATTCCCAGAATTTATCAAGGAGGTTTATTACTATGCCAAATGATAACAAGATTCAAAATGGGTGGATGGTTGGGCCTTGGCGTAAGGCCATCAACGATTTCACCCCCATAACTCGTCCCATTCTGCGGACTCTTTTTAAAAATCAAGACAACCCTCTTAATATCCAAATTGAAACCGTAAATAAACAACATATAACCATCCATAATGATGATGTGGCCCAAAAAGTGGGTATGCGCGGCGGAGTCGTCGCCGGAATCCAACATCTCGATCTTTTTGCCCCCATCATGGTCAAGGCTTTCGGGCAGAACTGTTTTGAAACGGGTTCGATCAGTTTGTATTATACCTATGCCTTGTTGGATGGAGAAGAAGTCAGGGCGGTTGTCCAGGTCCCACCGGCCGGAGCAAAGCATGTTCAGGTGGAGGCCCGGGCGGAAACACCGGACGGACGGATCGTGGCTAAAGGAACACTTTCTCTGGGCAACCCCGATGAAAAATCATATCTGCAATCCCTGGAGATAGAAAGCAGTCCTCCGGAAAAATTACGGATTCTAAAAGGGATCAAAGCCGGAGATGAGATGACGCCGTTCGAGGAAGTACTCGATTCCCTTGCCCTGGAAAACTGGTTGGTGTTCCTTGAAGATAGAATTGAATGGTACTCGAAAAGATCTCCCTGGGGTCCTCCCATTGCGCCGCTCAGTCGAATAATTAATTTTATGCAAGTGCCGCTTCCATTTTTACCCCAGGCAGTCGGTTTTTTTGGCGGCACCGAAATCCAATTTTTTAACGGTCCAGTAAAAACCGATGTTCCCTATCGGGCCAAAGGTAAGATTATCGCCGTGGGTGTCACCAGCAAGACCGAATACTACTGGTATGAATCCCAGTTATATGAGAAGAAAAGCGATAAACTCATTGCCAGGATGCGGCATATGTCCCGTTTTATGAAAGCCGGATCTCCGCTATATCCTGAAATCGGGTAAACCTGGAAATCAATAAAATTATTCTCCTTTAACTGAAAAGGAAGCGATCACCCATGTATATTGAAAAAGAACTTTGTAAGAAATGTCTGGATTGCCGGCCCGTCTGTCCCCTGGGCGCCATTGTGGTCAAAGACAAGGAGGTGCTCATCGACTACGAGACCTGCGTGGAATGCGGTGTTTGCCGGAGAATGAATATCTGCAGCGAAGGGGCCATCAAACAGGTCGAAACCATCCCCTATCCAAGAATCGTCAGGGCCGTTTTTTCCGATCCGACCATCAGGCACGAAAGCACCGGCATCAGCGGCCGGGGAACGGAAGAAATGAAAACCAACGACATAACCAATAATTTTGTAGAGGGGAAAATAGGCTTTTCCATAGAACTGGGCCGTCCGGGTGTGGGAGCCAATCTCACCGATCTGGAAAAAGTCGTTAAGGAGCTGAAACGCAGGAAGGTCGAATTTGCCAAAGACAATCCGGTTATGGACCTGATTGCCGATCAGGAAACCGGGGCTTTGAGACCGGAAGTTTTAAGCGAAAAGGTGCTCAGCGCCATCGCTGAATTCATCATCGATGAAGACAGGGCCGTCGATTTCATCACTGAGATAAAGGCCTTTATGAACAGGGAGCTGGATTCGGTGGCCACCATGAGCGTCATATCCCGGGCCGACTCCAATGGGGACTGCCTTTTTATGGAGCGCCTTAAAAACGCCGGCCATGATATTTACCCCAATGGAAAAGTTAATATTGGTCTGGCCTTGGTTTAGTTCGGAGAAAAATCTGATTCATCCGAACTCTAAACTTCAAACTTTATTCGCCGAACGCCCCTGCCCCTCGCAGGCGCTTAACGACGAACGGCTTTTTCGTTTTAAACAGGAGGGCCTATGACTCACACCTTAAACCGCAGAGGTCTTTCAGAAGCCAGACCGGGCGAGGAAATCGTTGTGCTTTTCATGGTACACCAGCAGGAAAAAGATCGAAAGCTCCCCGGTATGATTCCCCTTATTGATGCGGTCTTAAAATACAAACCCGTTAATATTATCGGTGCACCGCTGGGGCTCACCGAAGAGCAACTCAGGAAACTCCTGCCGCGTGGCGGGGTAATCACTGCTGTTTTCAATAACCAGGATGATGTCCGCAACCTGATAGCGGAAGTTAAAACCAAAAATTTGGGGATATCCATGGTTCTGTCAGGTCTCTTTTCCGATGTGCATTGCCTCTGCCGGGCCAACGACCTGAAAGAGCATACCTACAACCTTTCTTTGGGTATTTTCGGCAAAACGAAAAAACTCCCGGATGAGAAGACCCTGGAGATCATCACCCAGTGCGGACACGCCCTGATCTCTCAGTATCTGGTGAAAGACATCGTGAAAAAAATCAAACGGGGAAAGATGACCCCGGAGGAAGGGGCTCAAATGCTGATCAAGCCCTGTGTCTGCGGAATCGGCAATCCCCTGAGGATAGAAAAACTCCTTACGGAGATGACTGCCGGTGAAAAGTTAGGGTCTAGTAATTAATAAAATGCACAAAGGAGATTTCCAATTTGTCACCCTCGCGAAAACGGGGGTCCAGGAAAATTTTTAAAAAAGCCCTGGATTCCCGCTGGAGTCTATCCCGCACTTGATGCGGGGCGGGAATGACGGGCTTGTGACCATTGAAAAGAATCGTCTGAGAGACTATAGTAGAAAGGCATGATGACCATATGTCCCTGATCGTATTTCTTTTGATTATTTGTTCCGCCTTTCTTCATGCCACCTGGAACTTCGCCGCTAAAAAAGCCTCCGGCAATTTTTATGTAGTCTATCTGGGTCTGCTGGTCTCCTGTATTTTGATCTTCCCCTTCCTTTTCACCCTGTCCATCAAGGATATTTTCAACACCAGGGCCTTCCCCTATGTTATGGCCACCGGAACTATCCACGCCGTTTATTTTTATGCCCTGGCTAAAGCTTATGAACACGGGGATATTTCCAGCGCCTATCCGATAGCCAGGGGGACCGGGGTTGCCGGGACCGCCTTGATCGCCTTTTTTTGTTTAAACGAAACCATTACGCTGTTCGGCCTGCTGGGAATAGCCTCCATCAGTGTTGGAACCCTGTTCGTCGGGCTGAAAGATGCCCAGAAATCAGGACGCCCCAAAGGACTGTTATTCGCTCTACTGGTCGGGGCCATGATCGTCAGTTATTCCATTGTCGATAAACTGGGGGTGGGCATCATGAATCCGGTGGCCTACATCTTCGGCCTATGGATCATCGCTACGCTCTGGCTGACCCCTTACGTCCTTATTTTTAAACGCCGCGAATTGTCCCTGGCTTGGAAAAAATACAAAAAATTTAGTTTTATTATCGGGGCAGGTTCGCTGGTCACCTATTTATTGATCCTTTTTATTTACCGGATCGCCCAGGTCAGTTATGTGGTGGCCTTAAGGGAAACGGCCGTTGCCCTCGGCGCGCTTATGGGTTTTGTCTTCTTGGGAGAAAAATTTACCGGAATTAAAATTGTCGGGATCGCCTTGATCGTACTGGGGATGATGGCCATTAAAATGGCCTAACTGAAAATATTTCTTCGTTGCCGGTATCTAGTCCGAATTTGCTTCTCAAAAACATTTAAACTGAATTAAAAAGGAGAATTCATGGAAACGAAAGCTAACAAACAAAGGAATATGGATCGCCGGGATTTTCTGGTGCTGGCCGGGGGAATCATCGGTACCATATCCTTAGGAAGCTTCTCGCCTGCAGGATCCGGCTATGCTGCTTCAATCCTCTTCCCTGAAACGAGATGCGGAGACAAGAGTAATAATAAGGTGGATAAAAAAATATTAGTCGCCTACGCCAGCGAGTACGGCTCCACCGGTGGTGTTGCCGAGGCCATCGGGAAAGAATTATGCAGCCAGGGGGCGAAGGCGGACGTTTTCTTAATAAAAAACGTGAAAAACTTGAGTTCCTATCAAGGCGTAGTTGTGGGCAGTGCAATTTACAGAGGCAAATGGATGCCGGAAGCGATGGATTTTGTGAAGGCCAATTCTGAAATATTGCGTCAGCTTCCGGTAGCATATTTCCTAGTCTGTATGACCTTGCACCAACCAAGTGAAGAGAATCGTCGAATAGCCTTAGCCTATTTTGATCCTGTTCTTCAAACCATACCCCAAGTAAAGCCGGTTGACATCGAACCTTTTGCCGGAGCAATGCATTACAGCAACCTCTCATGGTTAAACAAGAAAATCATACAATCCAAGGGGGTGACGGAAGGCGATTTCCGCGACTGGGAGGCCATTCGCTCCTGGGCGAGGGGACCACTCTTTACAAAACTGAAAATCCTTTAATCGGTCCATTTCAATTCCTTCTTGACAAACTTAGCGTAATTATTAAATAACTATAAGCTCCAAATCTACCGATGCTCCAAAGCTTCCGATGGGAGGCAATATTGTCCTTTTTGAATCAGAGGAACAACCATGCCGATCATATTTAAGAGAGGATTCGATTATCTTGATTTCAACTTTATAACCTAATGGCGTCAGAGAAGAGATGAGCAACCTCAAAATTTCCCACTCGTTTTTTGAACCCTGCTGCCTGGCAACCACCATCGGCAGTCTGCCCCATACCGATGTTACCCAGGGAACCAAGCTCATGTTTGAGAATACACCTAATATTCCATCCTGGGTCCAATTCCCTAAAATAAATTCATACGAAAACATGATGACCCAATTTACGGAAGGGTTGCCAGGATTAATTCAAGATGGAGAATATCTCTTTTTTTCTGTAGAATCTCCCGACTACATCGAACAAATGGTCGTTTTTTACCAGCGCTACCTGGACGCAGCGGAAAAGCATGATCTTGAGGCCCTGGAAACCTTTGGTCTGTCGCCCCAATATGCAGCAGGATTCGCCGAATTCATGAAACAGCTTTCTGAACGGATCGCCTCGGGTAAAATAGGGATGCTCAAAGGGCAGGTTACCGGGCCTTTAACCCTGGGAATCAATTTCTTGGATCAAGACAAGCGCTGCTCCTATTACGATGAACAATTGCGTGATCTCATCATCAAAATGATAGAGCTGAAAGCAATCTGGCAGATGGAACAATTCGGCCGGTTCAATCTTCCGGGCATGATTTTTATTGATGAACCGTCTTTGCTTGGGTTCGGGAAACATCTTTTTTTATCCATAAGCCGGGAGGATGTTATTAAAGACATAAACGAAGTGACGGCGGCCATCCATAAACAAGAGGGGCTGGCCGGTATTCACTGCGAGGAAAATACCGACTGGTCTTTGCTGATGCAGACCGATTTGGATATCCTCGCCTTTGATGCCTATGATCACTTACAGGCTGTAACCCTCTATCCCGCCGAATTGCGTGCCTTCTTAGATCGTGGAGGTTGTCTTGGTTGGGGTATCGTCCCAACCCTTGACCTTAAAGCGGCTGAATCGGAAACGGTTCCATCGTTACTATACCGCTTCTAAGAGGGCATACAACAATTGGTAGAGAAAGGATTTGAGCGGGAACTGCTGTTGCGGCGGGCACTGATCACTCCCAGTTGCGGCGCCGGAGGTATGCTCACCGAACCATTGGCAGAACGTGTCTTGGGTTTGTTGAGTCAACTTTCCATAACGTTACGCCAACGCTACGGATTTGTTTAATTAACAAGATGTGAGAAATAATTTTTTCAGGATGCTCAAAAAGGCCCAGATACAAGGCGCTCGAAATCCCGAGGAATGAGTCCTACATATTAGTACTTCGCAATGACGAGGGATGAGAGCAACACAGTAGATGAGCCTTTTTCAGCATCCTGGTAAGGTTTGATGATGAAATTTTATAAGTATCACGCCCTGGGCAATGATTATCTGGTCCTGGACCCTAAGGACCAGCCCATTGATCTTACCCCGAACCAAATCAGAATCATCTGTCACCGTCATTATGGAATAGGATCGGATGGAATTCTCTTAGGTCCCCTGCCCTCTCAAAAAGCCCTCTATTCAATCCGCATTTTTAATCCCGATGGAAGTGAGGCCGAAAAGAGCGGCAATGGTTTGCGCATCTTTTGCCGCTATCTCTGGGACCGCAAACTCGTTGATAAAGAGCAATTCAGTATTGAAACCAAGGGAGGCGTGGTTAAATGCCTGGTACAGGATAAAGGAAAACAAGTTCAGGTCGAGATGGGCAAGGTAAGCTTTTGGAGTACAGATATTCCTATTGCCGGGGAACCCCGCGAGGTCTTACAGGAGCCGATCACGATCAGCGGAATGACTTTTCGTTTCAGCGGGGCAACCATAGGCAATCCGCATTGCGTCATCCCGGTTCAAGAGCTAACCTCGGATTTAGCCAAGAACTATGGCCCCATTTTGGAAAATCATCCTTTGTTTCCCAATCGTACCAATGTGCAGTTTTTAAAGGTGTTGGATCGGAACAACATCCGGATCGAGATCTGGGAGCGCGGGGCGGGTTACACCCTGGCCTCGGGCAGCAGCAGCAGTGCCGCTGCCGCGGTGGCCCGAAAACTCGGGCTTTGCGATTCACCCATCACCGTCCATATGCCCGGCGGCCGAATCCACATCGCCATCGATGAAAACTTCTCTATTGTCATGACCGGCCCTGTGACTCGTATCGCCGAAGGTAAATTGTCAGACGAGATGTTTCAAGAAGTGATTTAACCAATTCCAAGAATTCTGCCGTTTCTATATAATCCTACAAAAGACGATTTATTAAGAAGATAAAAATAAATTATTGTAATAGACTGATTAAGGGTTTATAATTATTTTTAATGATTTAAGTATGATATAAGAAAACTAGACGCTGTGAAAAGGACAAACAAGCCAAATTTAGTTGGTATGTGATCCTTTGGGTTGAGGAGACATACAGAAACAATAAAATATTTGCCGATAGACTGCGATCGTGAAAGGAATGGCCCATACATAGGTATTATCGAGACCTTGCGGGTAACTCTCTTGGTTGGAATCATGTCTACAAGGTGGTTACTCTTTATTCAGCTCCAAGCTTCAGTTGGCATTCTGTTGACTCTTGCTTGTGCTTGTATTTTGAGCTTAACCAAGGAGGATAACATGATAAAGACTATTGCGAAGGCAATCATTCTGACGGTGGGGACAGCGCTCCTGGCGTGGCCGACTTTGGCGGCATGTTTCCAACTTCAGAGGGGAGAGTACCTTATAGGTTTTGATAGTGCCACTTGAAATATGGGAGTGAGCGCAGGGGGGTTCGAGTCCCCCCCGCCCCACCACCCAACAGGGACGTTGAACTATTCACTGAAGCGGCCAGGCAAAAATCCGTGTACCGCTTGGCTTTAAGTTAGGACAATTAGAGGAGTATGTTGCTATGGACTATGCAGAGGTTAACACTATACGTGGACAATTCCAAGCCGGACACTGGCCACAGTTTTTGGAGATGGTGTCCATCTCAGGATTACGCGGGTGGGTGAATCAAACAGTCAATTTCAACTTTCCTGTTGTTGCCATTGTTGGCGAAAACGGGACCGGGAAGAGCACTCTGCTGAAGTGTTCGGCTTGTGCATATGAAAATAGGGATAAGAAAAAGCGGTTCTTCCCCTCATCATTCTTTGTTGATACGCACTGGGATAGAATACAGGATGTCGTGCTGACGTATCGTGTTAAAAGAGGTAACGACACTACTTCATATAAAATCACAAAACCGTCCAGGCGATGGAGGGTGCCTGAATCTTTACCGGAAAGAAATGTCTTTTTGTTTGACGTTTCCCGAACACTACCGTTGGATGCCTCTGTCGGCTATGCGAAGATAGCCCGTTCGGCGGCCGCCGAGATTTCTACGACGGACATCGTAACGGACTTCCGAACCCGCCTTTCCTTCGTACTCGGGCGGGAATACCTCAATGCTCGTTTTGCCCTCTCTGATGCAGATGCAAAAAGGGAAGTGGGCCTTCTTGAAAGAGAATGGGGTGAGGTTTCTCAGTTTCATCAGGGAGCTGGTGAAGATTCTACTCTAGACCTCTTTAGGGCTCTTCAAGGCATCCCCGATTATTCTCTTCTCATTGTAGATGAAGTCGAGGCATCACTACATCCGAAGGCACAGAGAAGACTGATAAGATTCTTTCTATGGCTATGTCGCCGGAAAAGAGTTCAGATAGTATTGTCAACACATAGCCCTTATGTCCTTGAAGAACTTCCTCAAGAAGCAAGGATCCTGCTATTACCTGGCCCAAACGGCTTGAATATAGTTTATGGGGTAACACCAGAGTTTGCAATGAGTCGCCTTGACGAGTCGGTGCACCCAGACGTCCTCGTGTTTGTCGAGGATCGCGAGGCAAGAATACTTCTTCGAGAAATTCTTGCTTCATCTGACCAGACGTCGGATCTTTTAGGAAGAATCGACGTAGTCCCCGTAGGTCCAGCAAATGTTGTTCAAATCATGGGTTCTCTGGCAGAAAACCGGCGCCTGCCTTACAAATCAATTGCTGTCGTCGACGGTGATCATGACGCAACTGCTGGATGTATTCCTCTTCCCGGCGGTCTGGCTCCAGAAAGAGTAGTGTTCTCAGGGCTCAAGAATCTGGGCTGGCCTGATCTACCAGCTCGCTTTGGAGTCGGAGCAGGTACACTACTCACGGTGTTAGAGGATGCCATATTGGAACCGGACCACCACAAATGGAATACAATTGTAGGAGATCGGATCGTGAAAAGCTCAACCAGTGTATGGGAGTTACTCTGTAACCAATGGTGCAAGTCTTGCCTTACCCAGGAGGAACGGCAGGCTATTTATGGACCTATAAAGGACGTAATAGATGCGGGTCAAGTCTAACCAATAGCACGTATGCCAAGGCTATAGGGTCGTGTCACGCGAACTGCTTAGAATATCATTACAAGCATTCATTAAAGAGGCTTTTTTAGGGTTATATTGAACATATTGAAGCAAGAAATTGATGATTGGGAATTAGGAAAAAGATCAATTAGGAGTTAAAATTATTGAAATCGGCTATTACTTTAAGATTAATCAATAAAGATCAATAGCATGACAAAGCCCGACCCCACTCCAAAATAAATAAGCCCGCGCATCAGAAAAAGGACAACCATTGAAGGATTTTGCGAAAAATCTCCAACCTGGCCTTCTGAATATTGAAGACAAGAATCGATCTAATCTCTTTGCATGGCGCGGGCAGTTCTCCCCCCAATTAATCGAATATCTTCTTGATGCATACTGTCATCCTGGCTCTGTAGTCCTCGATCCATTTGCCGGAAGCGGGACAGTCTTGTATGAAGCCGCCGCGATGTCCTTTTCAGCATATGGATTCGAGATTAACCCTGCTGCCTGGTGTTTCAGTAAACTCTATGAACTCACAAACACGGATAAGGAAGAAAGAAGGCAGATAATCAACGAGCTACGAGGAAGCCTTAATAAGCAGTTCCCGTTCATCCTTTTCGCTGATGACCAGCTCGATGATAACGTTGTTGAGACTAAGATAGCTAATATTGGGAATCTGATAAGTAACCGTGCAAAAATCCTGTGTAACGCCCTTATTGTGCTGCTTGATGTTTACAATAATCCCATCACAAACAGTCTTGTTCACGGCAAATTTCACGCACTCGCTGAGTTGGTTTCGCGGCTACCATACACTAACCAGCCAATTAAAGTTGATCTGCAAGATGCAAGGAAACTCCCTCTCGAGGCGGGGTTTGTTGACTTTGCCATCACATCTCCGCCGTACATTAATGTGTTCAACTATCACCAGAACTATCGGAGATCGGTTGAGCTTCTTGGATGGGACATTCTACGCGTCGCAAGATCTGAGATCGGATCAAATAGGGCCAATCGTGGGAATCGGTTTCTCACAGTAATCCAATATTGCGTCGACATGACCCAAGCGGTTCAAGAACTCTCCAGAGTAATCAAGGATAATGGTCGTGCGGTCTTTATTGTCGGCCACGAATCGAGAGTCCTCGGTGCCCCTTTTTACAATGCGGATATTCTGGAACGAATAGCTCGTGAGTCAGGATTGTTTAATGTTGTCCTACGTCAGAAGCGCGTGTTCCTCAACCGTTTCGGGCAAGAGATAAGGGAGGATGTGCTTAACTTAGAAAGAAGGCGCTTCACCAGAAACCAGATGACTCCATTGACGCTTGGAAGAACGGTTGCCCGTGAAGCCCTTAAAACTGCAATGTCAGTAGTTGAGCATAGGAACAGCGAACTTCTTAAGGAAGCGATTGAGAGAGTTAACGAGGTTGAGGGAACGCCGCTTTTCGATAGCGCGCAATACACCTACTACCAAACAAGGAGTTCTGTTATGATGGTAAAAGAGAATGAAGAGAAAGTCTTAAAAGTGCAGATGCCTGTATTTCCCACGCCACATATGGACAAACTTAAAGCACTTATTCGAAATCCGAGGCTGCCCACTCCTGACAAGCCCAGGGTTGAAGAGGCGGTAAAGAGGTACAATGACTGGATTAGTGAGATTCAGCGCATTAAACCAGGTCATAAGAATTCAGTCCGTCAGCTTGTGGAGGCAACCAACCGCTACAAGACATTCATCGAACTGGATCTTATATTCGATAGCCCCGAGAACTTCCTCTATCGTCAGAAAGGCCAACTGAAACTTGACAACACCATCCTGGAAGAGTTCCTCCCGCAACTGGTCTTTCGAAGCCTGCAATTGGACAACCAGACGTTTGAGTATGGCCCGCGCAACACATTCGCCGGGCTGAGCTTTACTTCGTCTATTGCAGACCCTGGACGTGGTGGGCATCCCCGATTAAGGACAAAAGACCAAGACTTCGTTCTCGGCAAGCGCCTATATATGATGACGTCTTTTGACAAGGACTTCAGTCAATCAGAAGTCATCGAATCGCATCTCGGCTACGTGTGCGTCGAATGCAAGACAAACCTGGACAAGACAATGTTTCAAGAGGCAGTGGCAACCAGTCGAGACCTCAAAATTGCCGTTCCTTCATCACTGTACTTCCTCGTATGCGAGTTTCTGGATATGACTCCGGTCTCAATCACATCAACTCAGATAGATGACGTGCTGGTAGTAAGGAAAGCCAAGCGAATGTCATCGAACGTCAGACAGGAATACAGAAGCGCCGAAGCTAGAAGAAAACACCGTCATGCCTATGTTGAGTTTTTGGAATCGGCGAAGTACTACACTGACGTGTTTCAAAGAATGATTGATAATATTCAGAGTATGGTGGAGGAGAGAGATCCCGAAACCGACAAGGTTCTAAAACAAGGTCACTTTTGAGATAAGATCGACCAACAAAGCCATGAAGAAAAGGGGTCAAGTCGCCGATTGACTTATGAAAGCGATGCTGGTAATGGCGACTTCGTTTTTGGAGTATCATTTTAATTGTACACAATCCGGAAAAGCGAGGGCAATTTCTTCTGAAGGGTCTGAAGACGTCTTATGATTAATTGATAAACTTCTTCCTTCTCCCTTTTCCCGATACCGATGACTTCAAATACTTCCAGGTAATCTCTTAAGAGTCGATACACAACTCGGATTTTTTTCTTGGCCACATAAAGCTTGAAAAATCCTGTGAGGTCCAGACCCATTTTGTTTCCCAGGGGTTTCCCGAGAAACGGATTTTCCGAAAGGGCCTCGATCTTTTTTACTACTTCTTTTCGGATTAGGGGCAAGATATTCTGGAAGCATGAACGATGGGAAAGGGCCCTGACAAGACGATGGATGGAAATAAATTTTCTTATGAATGGATAGAGACACTTCCGCGATTGAAAGAGATTGCCCGGATTCTTGGTCGGGCCGAGATCATCGGGGTCGACTTGGAATCGGACTCTTTTTACCACTATTTCGAAAAGGTCTGCCTTCTCCAGATCGCCACGGAATCCGCCTCTTATGTCCTGGATCCATTGGCGCTAAGGGATCTTTCCGCGTTACACCCCGTTTTCTCCAATCCCGGCATCCGCAAGGTATTGCATGGGGCGGATTATGATATCCGTTCCCTGTACCGGGACTTCCGGCTCGAGGTGGACAACCTCTTTGATACGCAATTGGCCTGTCAATTTCTGGGCCTCCAGGAGACCGGCCTGGAAGCGGTGCTGCGAAGCCGGTTCCAGGTGGAGTTGAATAAGAAATTTCAGCGGGCCGATTGGTCACGAAGACCCCTATCCTCGGAAATGCTGGAATATGCGGCGATGGACGGCAAGTACCTGATCCCCCTGGCTCGTATGCTGGAAAGGGAACTGGAAGAGAAGGGCCGGTTATCCTGGGTGGAGGAGGAGTGCCGATTTATGACTAAGGTCCGCTTTACTCCCCCCAGTCATGCCCCGCTATACTTAAAGGTAAAAAAGGCCTCTCTCCTCGATCCTAAAGGTCTTGCCGTTCTTGAGGCTTTGTTGGAATTCCGAGAGGCCCAGGCCCAAAAGGCGGATCTTCCTCCTTTCAAGGTGATTCGTAACGAATCCCTTCTGGATTTGGCTATAAAAAAACCTTTGAGCCCGGAAGAAATGGAAACAGGGAAAGCCTTGAGCCGGAAGGAAATCGACCGATATGGGACAGGCCTGCTGCAGGGAATTCACCGGGCCATGGCCGTTCCCGATAAAGATCTTCCGGTGTACCCCCGGGAGGCCAGGCTGGATTTGCCATCGGCCGTTCGCAAAAGGGTTAAGGCACTAAAAAACTGGCGGGACCAGCGGGCAAAAGAGTTGGAGATGGAGCCTGGAATCCTTATTAATAACGCTCTGATTAATGACTTGGCTTTGAAAAATCCCAGGTCCCTAGAAGAAATGGAAGGGATTCCGGGATTAAAAAAATGGTTTAAAAATCATTTCGGCCGCGAAATCCTGGCTGTTCAAACAGCTGAGATTTAGGGACACCAGACTAAGTCAAATCTATTCTTGAAGAACAATTTAAAATATGTATTATGGGTTCGGCTTAGGTAAACTCATAATAATTATTTACTAAAGCGGATTTTGATATTAGGACCTATTGACTATGAGTACACAAGAATACCTGGGTTTTGCATTTTTTTTGGGTTTTATATCCTATGGATCATTATAACTTATATGGGGACCACAGAACCTGAAAAGCTTTTAAACACAAGATGGGGGAAATACATTCGACGTAAATATTCACCAAAACAGTTTCAAAAAAGTTGCACGCTTTTTTTATTTGTTGGCATTCTCTTTCTTGGCTTTGCTTTATGGCAGCTATCAAACGGAACATTTCAATTGAAGGGAAGTCCCAAGACCTACGGTTTTTCATATTTTTTCAAGTAAAAAAAGCCCGATAACTCGCCATTTGCAGTTAATGATTAGCAAGATGCGGGAAAACTTTTTATTACAGGTTGCTCAAAAAGGTACAGATACAAGGAACCAGAAACCGGGAACCCGCCCCGAAGGGGTGGGACTGAGCGTTGTCTTTTACGCGAAGAAATCCCAGGGAACGAGGGCAATCCCGCCATAGGCGGGATAGATAGGCCTTTTTGTTCGCCCCACATCTCGTCTCACTCCCACCCCTTCGGGGCGGTACCCAGTTTCAGCAACCTGTTAGAGGATATCAATGATGAAGAACGATCATATGGCTTTTGAAGTCTCCGATATGGAGCAGTCCATCAGATTCTACACCCAGGTGTTGGGCCTGCGGCTCCTCTTCCGAAAGGTGAACACCGAAGAACAAGAGGAGTATGCCTTTCTGGAGTTAACCGGTGGAAACCTGGAATTGCTCCAACGGCTGGGCGGGGAACCCTTCGCCAAGCCGACAATCAAGCCGCCATATTGTCCGCATCTGGCCCTCACCAGCGAGGATATGAACCGGACACTCAAATTGATCGAGGACCATCATATCCCGGTCATTAAAGGGCCGCTGGAAAACACCGGGTCTACGTGGATTTACATCAGCGACCCGGATAATAATGTGATTGAATATGTCCAGTGGCTGAAGTAGATCAGGATAACCTTCTATAAACCTGAACGTTACAAAAATCGAGGATGCCGCAGATCCGAGGCGGTAAGGGTGAAGCCGTACTAAGGTACTGCGAACCCTTGCCAACAAAGGAGATACGGTATACGGCTTTCCCGTAGGGTAAAAAACAGGGCGGTTTTTTCCTAAAGCAGGATTACACTTTTGGTGAACTCCTGAATGACCTTTAAATTTCACCAATATCTGCATGGGTATTGCTTAATATTCCTCTCTGCCCTGTTTTTTATGCAACGTTTAGGCAAACTTTGGTGTGAAGGTCAGGATTTGACTATACGGGCATTGTCAAGCTCGATGAAGACTTCTTCCTTGTACTTCTCAAAATTTCATTTTAAGTAAAACGCAAGAGTTCAAAGAGTAATCAACGAAAGAGATTTGAATTTTATTGACTTTTTACCGATTAAGGGGTAAGAAATCTTAAATAAATCAATCAAGTTTTCTTGCTGGTAACCTTTTACAAGGGAGCGTCAATGGAAGAATAATAGACCCCATTTCTCAAATAGAGAGATGGGGTTTTTGTTGCTTTGTTTTTTATTGTTTTTTTGTTTGCCCTAAGTTTAGGGCCATAAGGAAAGGAGGGTTCTTGCCAGAAAATAGATGAAGTTGTTTCAGGAGAAGACGTTTTGCTTTTAACATCTTAAATTAAGGAGAAGGTTTAAAATGAAAAAGGGCAAAGGAATTTTAATGTTTTTCTGTGTTTTTTCTTTTTTCTTCCTTTTAACAGCCATGAGTTCGACCCAAGCCATGGCGGCGGTGAAAGCCAAATTTGAGGTCAACAAAATGGGCGATATGTCTGACTTCGATCCCAGCAACCCGGTAATCCCCACCGGGGACACGATCAAGGTCGCCGTGGTGGGCGCCTTTTCAGGTCCGGCCGCTGGGAATGGTGAAGGTTACTGGCTCGAAGCCAACTGGGCAGCCCACGATTACAACAAAAGGGGCGGCATCATGGTTGACGGCAAAAAGAAGCTGATCCAGCTCTTCAAGGCCGATACGATGTCGAGGCCCGACCAGGCCAAGAAAATATGTGAGCAGATGGTCCTGCAGGAAGGGGTCAAGTTCCTTTGGGGGGCCGACGGCAGCCAATTCGTGAAAGTCATGAACCAAACGGCCGATAAATATAAGATCATTTCTGTGAACTTTATTTCCTTAACCGAAGAACTCCAGGATGCCCAAAATTTTACCCGCTATGCCTTTATGACTTGGTGGCAGACTTCCCAGGTCGGCCGTTCTTTCGCCTATTTTTACGGCAAGATCAGGAAAAAAGAAAAAAAGTTCTACATCCTCTGTCAGGACTACTCGTTTGGCCATGACATGGCTGAAAACTTCAAAAAAGGGTTAAAGGAATACTATCCTGAGGCCCAGGTCGTCGGCGAGGATTTTCATAAGCTGTTCGCGACCGATTATGCCCCTTATATTTCCAAGATAAAGGCCTCCGGAGCCGAGGTCATTTACACCGGGGATTGGGATCCGGATGCTACCAACCTGGTCAAACAATCCAGAGCAATGGGGCTCAACCTTCCTTTTGCCCACATTTACATAACTAACTATGCTACCATGGCCGACCTGGGGGTTGAGGCTACCAAAGGCTTGCAGTTGGCTACCCCTTATGGGCCCACCACTCCGTTTTTTAAAACACCTGAGCAGATTAAATACCATAAAATTTGGACGGACGCGTATAAAAGATTCAAAGCACCTTATAATCATTTGGTTTACTCGCAGGGATGGGATGCTTTAACCATGGAGTTTTATTGGCTTTTGAGCGTCATCGAAAGGGCTAAAAGTACGGATCCCGAAAAGATCATCAAGGTCTGGGAGGGGGACACCTACCAATACGTAGACGGCCATGTGAATAAAATGCGGGCCTGCGATCACAATACGATTCAGGATACTTATATCATTGAGTATGTCCCACCCGCTCAACAAAAGGTGGCCATGAATATTCCGCCTTATGAGTGGACGGATAAATGTTCCTGGTGGGGCCCCACGTACTTGATACCGGCGGAAAAAGTCCTTCCCTGGATGGACCCGAAACTAGAACGGTGCAAAGGGAAGAAGCAATCGGGGGACTAGCTAACAGAAAATCACCCAATATAAAATCTATTGTAGTCCGATTTTCATCCTAAAGCGCCTTGATTTTTTTCGAGGCGCTTTACCTCCTCTCTGGGCAGGGATTAAAATCACCTTGTTTTTGAAATGAGGTGGTTACTAAAAATTGGACAATGTGATAAGCTCTAAGTCAACCGAAAGAAAGGTTTGTTTTTATATGCCAAATCCATGCGAAGTAAATCCACAAAACTTTAAAGTCATCGAGATCGTTTATAACCTTAAACGGATTTTCCGTTGCTTGGGGTATCTGAGATGATGGCTCCTACCGCCTTGGCCTGCGATGGAATGGTGAAGGAGAAGACCAAGGCTACCCTAAACCCCTTGGAAACCCTGTATGATTCATGCTACCCCAAGAACTTAGCTTGCCAATTTTGTAAAAGCTAGACACATACAAACTGGGTCACCGCCTTGAAACTAACCCCTAATCCGCGGGTCAACTTGTAGGTGTTAGACGTAACAAAAACATGGGACTAATCAGTGGATTCAATCATATTGGAAGGGATTAAAAGATATAGGACCCAGAAATTATTTCAAAAAACATATTTGGAGAAGCTTATATTATGAACAAGTCGGATCTAATCAAATTGCTTGGGAAAAATCAAAACACTACAGAAAAAGAAGCTGGCGAAGTTGTCGACTTAGTTTTCGAAAGCTTTTCCGATGCTTTAAAAAATGGCGACAAGATTGAAATTAGGGGATTTGGAGGTTTTGTTGTAAGGGAGTATGATTCTTATACGGGAAGGAATCCAAAAACCGGAGGAAAGATTTTTATTAAAGCAAAAAAATTACCATTTTTTAAAGTGGGGAAAGAGTTGAAAGAGAGGGTGGACATGAAGTGAGGAGGGCAATTAGTAAAAAAAATAGCTTTTCTTTCTGTGTTCAGTAAAATTGGAGTTTAGCGGATACCATCTCGCGAAATATTTTGTCATAAAGGGATGTAAATATGAGATTAAAAAGTAAGGTTGCTCTTGTTACGGGTGCTTCAAAAGGGATTGGAAAGGCTGTGGCAGAGGGGTTTGCAAAAGAAGGTGCCGACCTTTACCTTGTGGGGCATCAAGACAGAAAAGGGCTTAAAGAAGTAATGGAGAATTGTAAAAATTTAGGGGCAAAGGTAGATGGTGGACTTTTTGATGTGGGAAATTACGAAGAGGTAAAAAAACTTGTAAAAAATGTGGAAAACATCTTTGGTACCATAGATGCATTGGTTAATAATGCAGGTATCATAAAACCCACCCCTTTTTTGGAACTCAGCCCCCAACAATGGGATAGAGTGATAAAAACCCATTTATATGGTACCTTTTATTGTACTCTTGAGATAGTAAAACGTTTTATGAAGGATAAGAAGCGTGGAAAAATCATAAATGTCTGTGCCCCAGCAGCGGTCAGGGGGTCTGTAGGTGTTTCAGATTATGCCTCAGCAAAAGGGGGAATCTATGCTTTCACCAAAAATGTTGCCAGAGAGCTATTGGTTCATAACATTCAGGTAAACGCAATTCTGCCTATAGCCAAATCCCGCATGACCGATGCCCTTGCCGACTTTCATGGAAAGGAGGGGGAAAGATTTTTAAATCTGGCAGATCCTAAAAAGCTAGTCCCTTCTTTCATATTTTTTGCCTCAAACGATTCTGATTATGTGACTGGCCAGATTTTGACGGTTGATGGAGGTAGAATGTGTTAGGGAAGATGTTTTACAGGCTGAGTTTTTGGGAGAAATCGGTCTATTCGACTCAACAAAAAAGGGACTATTATATGAAAATATTACTAGCTTTCGTTGCAACGATAGTGTTGACTTTAATGCTTTTCACAGGATCAGTATTGGCGTCGACAACGGTTGAAAATTTCGACATTAAGGGCATTAAACTGGGCATGAGTGCAGAAGAAGTAAAAAGTGCATTCCCTCAGATGTCGATTGAAAAATTCAGCTCTGAAGAGATGGGAAAGGCTGAAATTTTAACAAAATATTTCCTTCGTTCCGCTATGATGCAAGCTAGCATTGCTAAAGAGCAATATGGTTCAGGAGCCTTTTCTGTAAGTTACACTGAGTTCGTTAAAACAGTCGACCCCTCGTCGTTTCTCACCGGCTTTAAGAATGATTTAGTTGCTAAGTATGGAAAACCCCAATACGAGAATCTTGATAGAGGCCAAAACTATTTTGCATGTTGGGGAGACGACTGCAACCAGAATCTTAATAATCCTATCTTAAGACAAGTGGATAATCAATATTTATATGTAGATAGAGGCATAATAAAACCCGGAAAATACCTGATAGTCCACTTCATAAATGATAACATTACCCCACATGTTGAATTGACACTTTTTGATACTGCACCCTATGTTAACTATTTAAAGGGAGAAGAGAAAAAAAAGACCCCTGATTCAAAAGCAATAATAAACTTCTAATGTCTTTCATATCTGGTATCAAAGACGGCTATGTGTAAAAAAGGAGCAATGTCACCTCAAATTCAAGGTCGGGATAATCCAACCATTTCTCCCATATTTCCATCCGTAATCATTAATTTTTGGGTCCAGCTTTTTTGAAGAGTAGTAGGTGAAACATTTTAATTCGGTTCTGTTCAGTCCTGTTTTCTTCAGAAGACGCTTTTCGTCCCCTTGCCATTGGCTCTATCTTTCTCCTTGATCCTGTCTTTTTTTCCTTATATTCTTTCCGCCCAAAAACAAGTTCTATCCAATGCCCAGGTCACTCGATGCGCTGTATCCCCGGCATCACGTAAGTCCCATTCAGAATGGCCTGTCCCGGCTGATAAGCCCGAAAGGAAACACGAAAGAACCCGGCCGGAACCGGCAACCAGTTCGATTCCAGCTCCCCGCCTGGGGAGTGCCGTTGCATAATAATATCCAAGGAGCCGTCTGGGTTGAATTTTAGGCCTTTGGTCCGATCACCGATAGCATAACGATGGATGGGATTATCAACAAAAAAACCCCGTTGATCCGGTGTTAACTCATACATGGAAATGGACCAGAAGGCCTCCACCGGCGGTAGCTGGCCTTTATTGAAAGGCAGACGGTAGCGGTTTTCACCCCTGAGGGGGTTCCCCTGCTTATCCCTTTGAGCGCGAAAATAGTAGGCTTCGGCCGGTTCAAGGGCAGCCAGCCCTGTCAAGGCGATAACTGCCCGAAGCGGGTAATCTTTCCAATAATTCCCCAAATGTAGAGGTGGATAGTTCCATCCCTCCCGAAGCTGTGTGGTTTGTGAAAAGTCCCGGCGCATTTCCTGGGTGGTGTCTTCCATGGCCTTCAACATGATCTTGCGCTGTCCTTCGTTAAACTGGGCCGGATCAAAGGTCTGATTGGGACCGATGTTGATTTTGGCCAACTCGGCTATCAAGTGCGCTTCATCGGCCGGCGGGGGATTCTCCGTAAGCCCCAGATTGACGATTTGAAAGAAGTCCCAGGGATCTTTGGGGTTAGGAGCGGGTGGGGGATTTTTAGGTGGAGTCTGCTGCTGCTGTGCCCTGGTCTTGGTCCAGACGGTCAAGGGGGTCAACTTATATTGATCCTGAAGCCGGTGCACGTTGGGCAGATCCTCCTCACTGTCCACCAGGGTTCGGCCCAGCAACCAGACCGCATTGGTAGGGGACTTAATCACCGGCAACCAAAGGGGAAGGGGACCGGTCCACTTGGGTCCGACAATCACATAATCCCCGGCCTTCGTACCCGTTACCCGGCGTCCCACATAGGCAAAATTATTGGTGTAGAAATCCATAAAGGCCAGGGAGTAATATCGGCCTCCTGTATCGGGAACTGAAAGGATGAGCGGTTCTTCAGATAGATCCAGCCAGGCGCTCGAATACAAGGTGTCATTATTCGGGTCGGTCACTCCCCGAAAGGTGTAATCCCTGAGTTTACGTGCATGACCAAATTGGTTTAATCCTATGTGTTCCGGGTTGTTCTGATTGTATACGGCCATATAGCGTATCCGATACATTTCATAGACCGGAAAGGAATAGGTATAAGCCTTCTGCACAAGGTCCGAAAGCTCCTGGTCCTTTAGATCAGTTGCACGAACCGGCTCAATCCCCAGAACCATACACATAACCCAGGCGCCCAGAAGAAAGGCCACTATCCATATTCTTCGGAGAGTTCTTGGCATTATTGACCTCCATTTTTTAGTACCGTTCAAATGTTGAGGTATTAAATGAACATAGATGAATAGATTTTCTTTTGTTGTGAAAAAATATAAAATGAGAATATAGGAGAGTCAAGGGAAAAGGCAGAGTAAAAAGATGCGACCATTAATAGCTGATTTAGTTCAAACGGTAATCCTTAACTTTTTTTTCATATGAAACCGTTTAGTAGTAGTGAAAGAGGTAAAATAAGGCGAAAGAAGAAAATTTAACTAAAAACTGTTTGCTTGCTTCCTGAAGGTGAGCATCCGGGAATTTTGATGAATATCCAACCTTTCAAATGGTTATAAATGTCAAATCATCTTGATTTTTTTTCACAGGTGATTAGTATAGTAAGCAAGTCACCCCATGGTCGATAAATTACTCCCTCAATTCTGTGAGGCTATGAGGGGCTGTTGTGGGGATATTTGCCTAAGCTGCCAAGATGAAACACCCTATTTATTTTATACAATGGCAGAGCCACCGAAAGATAACATTAGTGCCCAATGCAAGAAGTGACTGTAGGAGGTAATGGAGTATGCCGTGGAAGAAAACAGCTTGTGTATTGTGTGGTAACCGTTGCGGACTGGAAGTACAGGTTGAAAACAATCGCATTATCAAAGTCCGTGGAGACAAGGACAGCCCGATAAGTGAAGGATACATATGCAGAAAAGGGATGAACATTGCTTACCATCAGCACAACAAAGACAGGGTGCTCTTTCCACTTAAGAAGATAGGAGATAGATTTGAGCGGGTCTCTTGGGACCAGGCCATCAGCGAGATTTCTGAAAAACTAAAGGGTATCCTCGGTCAGCATGAACCCCGAGCTTTAGCTTCGCTGGTCGGTGGCGGCGAGTTTAGTTTCCTGAGCATGCCTTTCCCTATTCGCCTGGTACGGAGGCTCGGTTCACGATATAACTATTCCGCCGCTAACCAAGAGTTTGCCGGCAGGTATTGGGCACACGGCTTGACATTGGGAAGTCAAAATATCCAGATGGAATCTGATTTTGAAAATTGCGACATGCTGATGCTTGTTGGGAAGAATCCCATGATGAGCCATAATTTCCCCCAGGCGAGGCGAAAATTGACGAAGATGTCCAAAGACCCTGATCGGCTTCTGGTAGTAGTGGACCCACGGGTCTCTGAAACCTCCAGAATCGCCGATATTCATCTGGCGATCCGTCCCGGCACAGATGCCCTCCTAATCAAGTCTATGATTTCTATCGTTCTCAATGAAGGTATTTATAATAAGGAATATATTGATAAACATACGGACGGGTTCAACGAGATCTTGCCCTGGTTTTCAGGCTTTGACGTCAAGGCCGCGTTAAAGGTCTGTGATCTTGATTATAATCTGGTTTTCAAGGTCTGCCGGGAATTCGCCACTCGTCGTTCAAGTATTCTTGATGACCTTGGAATACTGATGAACAGACACAGTGCGCTGGTATCCTATCTGCTTGTCATGCTGCTGGCCATTTGTGGACGTATCAGTGTGCCAGGCGGAAATTATTTGCTCGGAGGAGGATCCGGTTTGGGCTCCAGCGATCCACGGGTGTGGAGAACATTGGTGACGGACATTCCTGCCATCAATGGCATGTTCCCGCCTAATGTTTTGCCGGAAGAAATCATGAATGATCATCCGAACCGCGTGAGAGCCGTGCTCTGCTACGCCACGAATCCCTTACGTTCATACGCCGATACGACTGCCTATGAAAAGGCCTTTCAAAAGCTTGATCTGCTGGTTGTGGCCGATATCGTCATGAGCGAGACAGCTGCCCTTGCCCATTATGTTCTTCCCTGTAAAACAGCTTTTGAGGCATGGGATGGGAATGCTGGCGAGGGTTTCTCGAAGGTTTACGCCCGGATGAGGTCTCCGGTAGTGGAGGCGGAAGGAGAGCAAAAAGAAAATGCCGAGATATTCACGCTGCTGGCCGACGCTATGGGGCTGGTTCCCCAGATTCCCGAATCACTATACGAGGCGGCAAGAAGTGGCAACCCCAAGGAATACCGGCAGAAATTAGTGGACTATATGACGGCTTCCCCGAAAAGTGCAAACGCCCTGCACTTTATCGTAGCGAAAACACTTGGCAGTGCAATTGGATCGGCTCATCTGGCCAGTATCTTTCCCTTGTTTATGCAAGTATCCAAAACACGACAGGAGGAGGCTGCAAGGGCAGGTTTTCTCGCGGGACCGGACCAAGGCCTATCCATGTATCAGGCAATAATGAGCCATCCTGAAGGGGTACTGGTGGGAATACGCGATACGGAGAATAACCTGGAGGCCATATCTACAAAAGACAAGAAAATTCAACTTTTTAATTCGGAAGTGGATGATTGGATAAAGAAAATAAATCCTGTTGATGAAAAAGAACAGCTCAAGACCGATAAGAATTTTCCCCTGATTCTGATGGCGGGAAGGCATATGGACATGAACGCCAATACTGGTATGAGAGACCCTGCGTGGAACGAAGGCAGAAGAGCGTGCACCCTGGCCATAAATCCCTCAGATGCAGAAACACTGGACATAGTTGATAAACAGATGGTAAGGGTCATCACGGAAGCAGGTGAGGAAAAAATAGAAGTCGAAGTAACCACAGATGCCAGAAAGGGCCAGGTCATCATTCCGCACGGCTTTGGTCTGGTCTACGATGGCGTTAAATATGGCGCTAACGTCAACAGATTAACAAAAAACACAAACCGAGACTTTGTCGGAACCCCTATGCACCGCTATGTTCCCTGCCGCGTTGAGGCATTATAAAATTGATCGAAAAGGCTGCCTTAAAGGATATGAAGGGGACGATTCAATTTATTTCAAGAACCGTCCCCTTTAAGTTACTTAATAGTGGTTTGAAGGGTGGAGATATTTTATAGCAAATCTCTGGAATGATGACGGCCCGATATTCTTCCTGATATACATAACAATGCCTTCCTTGTACTCTTCAAACTTTAAGTTAACATAAAATAGAAGAGTTCAAACAGTAATCGAGATAATAGCAATCAAGCCCAACCCCCTGAACTTCAGATAGACTATACGGATTCCTAGCTTCCTTTTAATTGCTTGCCGACTTTTTTTCTCATTGACCGCTTTTTCATCTTATTCTATATTTTTACCATTCACAAAGTCTTATTAAATTTTTAAAGGCGGCCCAACATGTTTTCACCAAAAAGCATTCTGGTACCCACAGATTTTTCCGAATATTCGGACAAGGCCTTGCAACAGGCGATAGATATCGCCAAACAATTCAAAGGCAAGATCTATCTCTTACATGTGATAGGGATAGTCATTCCGTACATGGTCGATTATAGCATTGATCCACGAATACTTAATCAGGTGGAAAATGCAAGTGAAACTACGTCTAAAAAAATGCTTAGGGACCAACTTGCAAAATTTCCGGATTCAAAATCGATTGAGATCATAGACGATATCCGGAGAGGAGTCCATTACATGGAAATCTCAAACTATCAACAAGAAAAAAAGATAGATTTAATCGTGATTTCCTCCCACGGCAAAACAGGCTTATTGAGTCATCTCATCGGAAGCGTGGCCGAAAAAGTATTAAGAAGTGCCAAATGCTCGGTTCTTCTGGTAAGGTAGGGTTATATGCAGTGGACATTTGTCATAAGTCGCAGCACATCTTGGAACATATCAAGGCATTAAGACAAGCCGGGACTGAAGAAATTGTGATTTTACACGTAACCAAGGAAAGTAAATATTTCTATATAATTGAGGAAATCTTAAGGGTAAATTTGGCAGAATTTAACCGCGATATCCGGAAAGCGGCCTTAAACGAGATAAAGCCCATCGAAGATTCGTTTTCTCAGATGGGATTCAAAGTGAAAGTGATAATCGTCAGGAGAATTGTTTTCGAGGAAACACTTAAGACGGCAGAGGTTGAAGACGTTTCCCTTATTGTTATGGGTTCTCGCACGAGTCGTATCTGGAAGATGCTACTCGGCTCCACGGCATCGCCGGTGACCAAAAAATCTAGATTTCCTATGTACGTGGTCGAACGACAATCTTATAAAAGCGGGGCTGACGTTGAACTGCAATTGGGTTGAAGATGTGTTTCAGCCATGGTTATTATTCGGAGTTAAAGAATTAAATGCTTAAAAAAATACAGGATCTCTTTTACGGCTGGTGGATAGTCCTGGCCTCTTTTGTATTGCTGGTCATAACCGGGGGAACGGCCCTCTATGGCTTTACGGCTTTTTTTAACCCTATATCTTCAGAAATGAAGTGGGGTAGTGCGGCAGTATCTTTGGCTTTCGCTTTCAGGAGTGTTGAGGGGGGACTTTTTCAGCCTCTCATAGGTGTTTTCGTCGAACGCTTCGGCGTCAGGAAATGTATCTTCGTCGGCCTAACGCTCATGGGGTTTTCGCTATTCCTTCTCAGTCGAATGACTACCCTCACGACTTTTTATGTAGGTTTCGTGCTCTTATCGTTAGGATTCACGATGGCTGCCGGTATTGCTGAATATACGGCCGTAGCGAATTGGTTCAAGAAGCGACGCTCGTTAGCCCTTGGCTTGCTTACGACCGGATGGGGCGTCTCCGGCCTAATGACGCCGATCATAGCCATGATGATAAGAT
>JBEKPQ010000026.1:0-38340 GCA_049520575.1 Thermodesulfobacteriota bacterium
AAAATCTATCAGGTCCAGTTCCAGAATGACTTGGTTAAGGCTTCTCGGTAACATTAATTATGAGTCAACGTTCCCTATCCTACTATCCTCTTGGTAACATTTAATTATGATTCAATTGGCCTCTACTCAACAGTCTTTTTATTATGAGACCTTCAAATAATTGAATGTAATGATTGAGTATTTACTTCTTTAACATTACACTTGAGCCCTTGAATCCTTGACTCCTCGAATCCTTTTTCTCCATTTTTCCCTTTGACCCTTTTTCCCGATACTATCTTATACTCTTTCCGTTTTGCCCAGACGACACTCCGGGGGAAAAAGAACTCATCATACTTTTTGATAATAATATATTAATAGGTTACGGAAAACTCTTTATTGCAGTTCACTCAAAAAGTTTCAGATACAAGGCGCCAGAAACCGGAAATCCGCATCGGAGGGGTGGGACTGTGGCATCTTTGCCTTTCCCCCGCGTATAGACGGCCTACCTGATGAGATACCTGTAATTTCTTGCAGGTGTTTTTAAAATAATCCAATGGTAATAAATTACCATATCTCAACCCGAAGGTAATCACGGGGGTTGTAACAACTTAGACATTGGCCCCGTCCCTGATGCGGGCCGATATCTCGGCCTCTACCGGTCAGTTTTTTGAATCGCTGACCGAGATGACCAAAGCCTATAAGAGCGGCATCAAGGCCTTCGAGAAAAAGGGAGATCAAAGTTGAATGCTGACAGCTGATAGCTAAATGCTCTCATCCGAGTTTTTTTCGGATGAATGGAATTAAGAAAGGGAAAACAAGAAATGGTCGACGGAATTACTTATCCTGAATACAACATCCATTATCCTCTACTGCTTAAAAATTGCTTCAAGAGGCCCTTATATTTATATCCGGATGACATCGGAGTGGTCTACCGAAACGACGCCGGAAAGTATTTCCGATTCACCTGGCGCCAGTGGCATGAGCGGACATGCCGTCTGGCCCAGGCCTTGAAGGGACTGGGGATAAATTCGGGTAAACCCGGCCAGCCCGGCGATCGGGTGGCCACCATGTCGCTCAACCATCACTGGCATCTGGAGACCATTTATGCCACCACCTGTATCGGGGCGGTGTCTCATCCCATCAACATCCGTCTTTCTTTAGATCACATGGCCTATACCATTACCCATGCCGAGGACAAGATCCTCTTCTTTGACGATACCGTCCTGCCCCTGGTCGAAGGTCTCTACGACCGTATCAAAAACACGGTTCAGAAATTCATCTATATATCCGACAAACCGGGAAAACCCCAGACCATAATAGAGCCGCTTTACGAATATGAGGAACTCTTAAAGGAACAGCTGCCGACCTTTGACTGGCCTGACTTTCACGAGGATACCCATGCCGCGCTTTATTACACTACCGGAACCACGGGCCGGCCCAAAGGGGTCCTATTCACCCACCGGCAGCTTTTCTTACAGACCTTGTATATGATGGGCATGCGGCATCTATCTCCGAAACTGCCGGATGATCCACCTGCACCAAACACGACCGTGGTCCTAATGAATGTCCCCCTTTTTCATATCCATGCCTGGCAATCCCCTTTTGCCAATGTTTATGCGGCGGCTAAAATCGTCTTCCCTGGCCGGTTCACTCCCCAGAACTTCTGCGAGGTGGTGCAGACGGAACAGGTGACGGCCACTTCCGTGGTGCCCACCATGTTGGCCATGATCGTCGAGTACCCGGACTTAAACAAATACGACCTGAGTAGTCTGACCACGGTCGGGACCGGTGGTGCCGCTCTGCCCTTGGGGCTGAAGGCCAAGGCTGAAAAAATGTTCCCCCACTTTACCGTCGGCTCCGGCTACGGTATGACGGAGACCCTTTCTAGTGTCATCAGAGCTACCATCAAGCGTAACATGGTGAACTGGCCCAAAGAAAAACTGGATCAGGTCAGGGTCAAAACCGGATTGTCCAATCCGTCGGCCATCAACGTCCGCGTTATCGGCCAGGATGGCAAGCCGGTACCGCATGACAACGAGACCATCGGCGAGATCGTCTTAAGAGGCCACTGGATTATGGAGAAATATTTCAAGGATCCGGAAAGGACAACCACTGCTTGGCGTGACGGCTGGTTTCATACCGGCGATGCGGCTAAAGTCGATAAAGATGGCTATATCATCATCGTTGACCGGATTACGGACGTGATCCGAAGCGGGGGTGAGCTAGTGCCCACCGTCCTTTTGGAAAATCTCACCTGCAGTGCCGATTTTATCATTGAAGCCGCCTATGTCGGCGTTCCTGACGAGAAGTGGGGTGAGAGGCCCATGTGTCTGGCCAGATGCCTACCGGGCGCGGGAAAATCCGAGGAAGATCTCCTCAAATTCCTGGAAACCCAAGGTGTGGGAACAGGAAAGCTCGCCAAATGGATGCTGCCTGATTATATCATCTTCTGCGATGAAATACCCAAAACGAGCGTGGGTAAATACGACAAGATCACTATCAGGAAGCGATTGCCTGAATACCTGGAAAAAGCCTGGAAGTTAACTACGGGTTAAGATTTTTTCTCATCCGCCAAAATTCGTTACAAAAACTTCAAGCCCTTCTAAGGCACTACGAAGCATGAAAAAGGATTCAAGGGGTCAGGGATTCAAAGACCACAGGGCGGAGTTAACGGCATGGAAGTAAAAACCTACGGCTCCCAAGAGGGAGCCTCTTCAGGAGCTCGACAAAGTCGAGCGGACCGGTTCCCCTGAGGGGAACCTTTTCTATTGCCCGACAAAGGCAACCGGTCCGGTTTCCGGCCGATCGGCTATTCCGATCTTTTGGTGAGACTCCTGAGGGGAGTCGGATAGGAAGCCTACTATTTAGGTCGGTGAAGCCGACCGTATCGTGGTGTCAAGGCCTGCTTTGTGCTGGCATACACCCTTGGCGGGGCGTGACGGCTTCTTGCGGAAATAAGGAAGGTATAGGAGTTCCCGTTCAGTAGGAGGCTGTATCAAGGAAAGGGGTCCATATGTCAACAGCAAATCGGACTTTGTTCAAGCATCTTTTTATTATGAGACCTTCAAATACTTGGACGTAATGATTGAATATTTACTTGTTTAACATTCCTCTTGACCCCTTGACCCCTTGAATCCTTTTATCCTTTTATTACATTTTTCCCCTTGACCCTTTTTCCCTTCTCATCTTATACTCTTTTCGTCACGGTTGGATTTTAATATTTATCCGACAGAAGAATTTGGAAGGGTAAGGGTTGATCGTCCAAGATGAAAAAATGCCCGTAGAGAACTAATGACCTGGTCTTGGGAACGTTCAACGGCACGAAAATTTTTCGACCAAAAGCAACTTCAAATCCATAAAGGGGAATCAAACAATGACCGAGGAAATTTGCTATCCTGAGTACACCATCCATTACCCGTTACTGCTTAAAAATTGCTTCAAGAGACCTTTGTCTTTATACCCGGATGAAATAGGCGTGGTTTACAGAAATGATGCCGGCAAATATTTTCGATTCACCTGGCGGCAGTGGCATGAGCGAACCTGCCGTCTGGCCCATGCCTTGAAAAGTCTGGGGGTAAATCCCGGAAAGCCCGGCCGGCCCGGCGACCGGATAGCGACCATGTCGCTCAACCACCACTGGCACCTGGAAACCATCTACGCCACCACCTGCATCGGAGCGGTGTCTCATCCGATCAACATCCGGCTTTCTCTGGATCATATGGCCTACACCATAACCCATTCCGAAGACAAAATTCTGTTCTTTGATGATACCGTCCTGCCCCTGGTTGAAGCCCTCTACGACCGGATAAAAACCACCGTTCAGAAATTCATCTATATATCCGGTAAGCCGGGTAAGCCCAAGACCAGAATAGAGCCTCTCTATGAATATGAGGAACTGTTGAAGGAACAACCCCCGGCCTTTGATTGGCCCGATTTTAATGAAGACACCTATGCCGTTCTTTATTATACCACAGGGACGACAGGCTTACCCAAGGGAGCCCTTTTCACCCATCGACAGCTTTTTTTACAGACTTTATACACGACGGGCAATCGATTTTTAATTCCTACACTGCCGGACGAGCCACCGAACCCCAACACTCTGGTGGTTTTGATCAATGTCCCGCTGTTTCATATTCATGCCTGGCAGGCGCCTTTTGCCTATGTCTATATGGCCTCCAGAATAGTCTTTCCCGGCCGGTTTACCCCTGAGAATTTCTGTGATCTGGTGCAGACGGAAAAAGTGACCGCCACATCCATGGTGCCGACGATGCTGGCTATGCTCATTGAGTACCCGGACTTTCACAAATATGATTTGAGCAGTTTGATCACCGTAGGCACCGGTGGAGCCGCCCTGCCTCTGGGTCTGAAGGCCAAGGCCGAGAAAATATTCCCCCAATTCACCGTCGGCTCCGGTTATGGGATGACGGAGACCCTGGCCGGCGTTATTGGTGCAACCATCAAGCGTGGCATGGTGGATTGGCCGAAGGAACAACTGGATCAGATCAGGGTCAAGACCGGCTTAGCCAATCCGGCGGCTATCGACGCCAGAGTCATAGGCGAGGACGGCCAGCCGGTACCGCATGACAACGAGACCATCGGCGAGATCGTATTAAGAGGCCACTGGATCATGGAGAAATACTTCAAGGATCCGGAGAGGACTACCGCTGCCTGGCGGGACGGCTGGTTTCATACCGGAGATGCCGCCAAGGTCGATGAAGAGGGTTACATCATCATTGTCGACCGGATAACGGACGTGATTAGGAGCGGTGCCGAGATGGTGCCCACTGTTCTTTTGGAGAACCTGACCTGTAATGCCGACTTCGTGCTTGAAGCCACCTATGTGGGTGTTCCGGACGAGAAGTGGGGAGAGAGGCCCATGTGTCTGGCTCGATGTCTGCCGGGGTCTAATAAAAGCGAAGAAGATCTTCTTAACTACTTGGAAACCGAGGGTGTAGGAACCGGGAAGCTGGCCAATTGGATGCTGCCCGATTATATCGTTTTCTGCGATGAAATCCCTAAAACCAGTGTTGGCAAATACGATAAGATCGCCATCAGGAAAAAATTGCCTGAATATCTGGAGAAAGCCAAAAAGTTGGGCAGGGCCTGAAATCTCCTCCATTTATTTACAGGTTGCTGAAAAACTCTTTTTACAGGTTGCTCAAAAGGTTCAGATGCAAGGCGTCCCGAAACCGGGAACCCGCCCCGAAGGGGTGGGACTGAGCACAGCCTTTTATGCGAAGAAATCCCGAGAAATGAGGCGTACATAGAAGTACGCCGCAATGACGAGGGGTGAGGGCAACGCATTAGATGGGCCTTTTTCAGCAACCTGTTAATGGATTAGGACAAAAATCTTTGGATTAAAAAACCTGTTGCAATCGACAGCATTATCATGATAATAATTTTATTTTAACCTTAAAACAATTTTATTTAACACCCAAAATATCTGGCATTTCGAAAGGAGCAGAAATATGGACAGCAAGAGGTTTTCATTAGAGGGCAAAGTGGCCCTCATCACCGGTGGAAGTCGTGGAATCGGCAAGGCCAGCGCCCTGGCCTTTGCCGAAGCAGGTGCTGATGTAGTGGTCAGCAGCCGGAAACAGGCCGATTTGGATTTAGTGGCCGATGAGATCAAAGCCAAAAATAGAAAAGGACTGGCCATCGCCGCCCATGTGGCCAAGCTTGAAGATCAGAAAAAATTGGTCGACCAGGTTGTCAAAAAATTCGGTCGCATTGATATTTTATTTAATAATGCCGGCACCAACCCCTATCCGGGAACCCTATTGGAAGCGGAAGAGTGGGCCTGGGATACGACCATGAATGTTAATTTAAAGGGACAGTTCTTTCTGGCGCAGAGGGTGGCCAAGGTCATGAAGGAAAAAGGCGGAGGCAATATTATCAACACGGCTTCGGTCGCCGGGCTAAGAGCCGGTGGTTTGAGTATTTACTGCGTGACCAAGGCCGGGCTGATCATGCTGACCCAATGCATGGCCAGGGAATGGGGTCAGTATGGTATCCGGGTCAATGCCATTGCCCCGGGAGTGATCGAGACCCGCCTCAGCGAGGCCCTATGGAAGGATCCGGCCGTAGGCGCTGCAGCGGCCAAACGCACGCCCGTGGGTTTTCTTGGAAAACCTGATGATGTAGCCAGCGCTGTTCTTTATCTGGCCTCAGACGCCTCAAGATTCGTGACTGGGATAACCATCGTTATAGACGGCGGGGCCATGGTGGGTAATGCTGGTTCCCCGGAATGACCCATCCAAGCCCCGATGGGTAAGAGAAAGGAAGAGCCTATGGAGAAAAAGGGAAGATTAAATGGAAAGGTGGCTATAATCACCGGAGCCGCCGACGGGATAGGCCGGGCCACGGCCCTCCTGTTTGCCGCCGAGGGGGCCAAGCTGGTTCTGGCGGATATCAATGAAGAAGGCTTGAAAGAAACCTTCGATATGTTGGTCAAAGTAGGAGGAGAAGCCACGGCTAAAAAAACCAACGTAGCGGTTGAGAAGGAGATCAAGGCCTTGATCGATCTTGCCCTGAAAACATATTCCCAAATCGACATCCTCTGCAACAACGCCGGAACCGGCGGAGACCTGGCAAAATTAGAGTCTGAGAATGAGGAAACCTGGAAAAGGGTTTTTGGGGTCAATGTCTTGGGGGCGGTTTTCGCCACCAAGCATGTGGCCGGGCATATGATGACCAGGAAAAGCGGCGCCATCGTCAATACTTCATCGGTTGCCGGAATTCGCGGAGGTGCCGGAGGCAACGCTTACAGCGCCAGCAAAGCGGCCCTGATCAATTTCACCATGACCTCAGCTTGCGACCTGGGAGGATTCGGTGTGCGGGTGAACGCCGTTTGTCCCGGCCTGATTGAAACGGGAATGACCAGACAGTTCTTCGACTATGCCCGTGCTTCAGGAAAATTTGAAAAATTAGGATACCGTTGCGAACTGAGGCGTTACGGCCGGCCCGAAGAGGTTGCCAGTGCGATACTATTCCTGGCCAGCGACGAAGCCAGTTATATTACCGGACAGGCCCTTCCGGTGGACGGTGGTAATACCGCCTCACTAAACTTGCCCGGCATGAAAGCCTGATCGGAACAAAGCCTATGAAAACCACGGTCAAATATGGAAAAAAGGTGGATAGGGCCTTGAGCATGTGGGTCAAATTATTAAGGGTCCATTCAACCTTCAATAAAAAAAATGCCGATCATTTGAAAAATTTTGGAATCACGGCCGCCCAATATGCGGTTATTGAATGCCTGGGACACCTTGGTCCCTTGAACATGGGAGAGCTGTGTAAAAAAATGCTGGTGAGCGGCGGGAATATGACGGTCGTTGTGGACAACCTGGAAAAAGAAGGCCTGGTGGAACGTGTCCCCAGTAACGACGATCGGCGGGCCATTGTTGTTCGATTCACCCCAAAAGGGAAAAAGATATTCGATGATTCCTTTGTTAAACATGCCGGGTATCTTACTGAAATGGCTTCTGTTCTTACGGAGCAAGAACAGGAAGATCTGGCGCGCTTGGCTAAAAAACTGGGATGCACCTTGAGGGAAGATAGTTAATTTTTTTCATTTTTTATTTTAAATTGAAAATATCTTGATTTAAATTAATTTCCGTATTATGGTAAGCGAACCTTTTGCCGATCCTATGGATTACGGATAAGGCTGGAGGGGGTGATGGAAGTCAGAAAAAAGTAGTCTTTTACAAAAAATAAAATAAGGATTTTAAATTTTTAAGAAATAATTTTTATTTTAGAAAGGAAAAACTATGGTTAAGACACCGGAACAGTACGTTCAAAGTTTAAGAGACGGAAGGGTTGTGTATCAGGACGGCGAATTGATAAAAGATGTGCCGACCCGGTACAAAGAGGCGGTAGAGCGATCCGCTTCCGAGTTCTGGATTTCTACCCAGCCGGAGTATCGTTCCCTGTTCAATATGATGGAAGATGGCGAGGAGGTTTCCTTCTCATTTAATATACCCAAAACGGGCGAGGACCTCCAAAGGCGAAGAACGATTGTTCAGACCCTAAGTCGTAACCGCATCGGCGGTTCCCGTCTTACGGGTATCGACAGTTTGAATGGCGTGGCCTATGCCTGTGAAAGGCTGGATGCGTCTATGGGTACCCATTATTCCGAAAACATGAAATCTTACCGGGCCTGGTGCAAGAAAAACGATCCGGGCCTGTGCGCTGCGGTCAGCGACCCCAAAGGCAACAGGAGACTGCATGCCGAAGACCCGAAGCAGGCCCATAAAGACTTCTACGTCCGTGTAGTTGACAAAAACAAAGAAGGGATAACCATCGTCGGTTGTAAACTGCACATCAGCGACTCGATTCTTTCTAATGAATTGATTTTAGTTCCCTCCCGTAACCACAATGAAGCAGGGAAAGATTATGCCGTTTCCTGTGCTGTTCCCTGCGGAGCCAAGGGCGTAAGCTTCCTGGCATCTGCCGGGACAGCAAACGGCGGCCATCCCATGATCATTTTCGATAACGTCTTTGTCCCTTGGGAAAGGGTATTTCTCTGCGGCGAATGGCAATTCTCGAGGGTGTATGCCACCTCTTTCGCCCGTTATCATCGCCTCACCGCCGCCACATACAAACACGTGCAACTGCAGTTTGTTGCCGGCCTGGCCATGATAATGGCCGAATATAATGGATTGACGCATGCTACCCGTATTCAGGATATGCTGGCCTGGCTAGCCATGTATGCCGACGTAACCGAGGCCCTGGGAAAAGCAGCCGCTTTGGCCCCGGTCATCGATCCTGAGACGGGCTTTGCCTTACCGAATCCGGTTTATACCAATTGCGCCAAGTACTGGTTTGCTTCTCAATGGCATGAAGCCATGAAGTATGTTCAGGATATAGCCGGCGGGATCGCCGCCACAATGCCTTCCCAGAAGGATTATCAGAACCCCACCGTGAAGGCCTATATGGATAAATATCTCCAGGGCGACGCCAGGTTCCCGGCTGAAGACCGGATCAAGGCCATAAACGCCGTTATTCAACTGGGCTCCACCTTCGGCGGCGTCCTGACGATTCATGCCGAAGGGTCCCTGGCCACACAGAGGATGGTGGTCTATCAAATGGCCGATTGGGAAAGATTCAAGGCCTCTGCCAGGCGTAATCTTGGGATCCCCACGGATCATCCGGATTATCAACAACCGATTACGCCACCTTGGACAATGCCTGATTCCTTACTCAAAGCCGTCAAATAGAGATAATGCTTTAGATAAAACTAATAGCTTAATCTTATCATTTAAAAAGAAAAGGGCGGGAGAAATCCCACCCTTTCTTTTTTTGGGTTAAACACTTATTTCCCTTCTAGTTCGCCACGAAATATGGAAATAAACCTTAGGATCAAGCGATTAAGAGTTTTTATTCTGAATTCTTACTCCTGAATTCTGGATTCTTGATTTTTATTTTTGTATTATAGCTGCCCGTTGGCAGCCAAGGCATAAAGACGGGCCACATTCATTTTCTGCAGCTCCGGACCGAAGGCCTCCAACCCTTGTCCCATAGGATACCGGTCCAGAAAAGATATGCGCTTTTGGGCCTCTTCAAGGGACCATCCTTTTTTGATCGCTTCCTTGATGGAAGCAATCCATTCCCTGATGAAAGAAGCCTGTTCATCCAGATAGGTCTTGGTGCACACCTCCCCGTGCCCGGGGATATAATAGTCGGCATCCAGTTTTTTCAGAACCTCCAAAGATGCAAGCCACTCCTTGGGTAAGGCCTCATGAAGAAACGTCTGGACCCGGTTAAAGATGTTGTCTCCGGTGAAAATCGTTCGTTCCTCTGGAATAAAGACAACCGTTTCACTGGCCGTATGGCCCGGCAGGTGGATCAATTCAAAGGTATGATTACCCACATACAGCCACATCGATTGGCCGAAGGTGATGGAGGGGAATTTGATCCGATAGGTTTCCAGTTGCTCAAAACCAGGGTCCAGTAATTTTATCCTTTCCTTAAATGCCGGGAGCTGGGCCTGCATCATTACTTCCCTGGTCCCTTCCTGGGCCACACAAATAGCCTCGAAAAAGAAATTGCCCGTGAAGTGATCGCCGTGAGGCTCGGTGTTGATCAGATAAACCGGTTTGCCGTGCTTTAGAACAATCTCCCGATAGGCCATGGCATCCCTCGGAATCTGCGGGGTATCGATCATCACCACCCCTTCGGAAGTGACCACAAAACCCGGATTACATCCCCGATAGCCGGTTTCCACAAAAACATTTTTCGTAACCTGGTCCATTTTATCCTCCTTTCTTAGCCGCTATAAATCCGACAAAGCGTCCCCAATAAAGGGCCGAAGAAATTCATCTCTCTCTTATTAATCAACTCAGAAAGACAAAATAAAGGCAAGCAAAATAAATTGTCAAGAAAATATTTATGATTTATAATAACTTAACCATATTAAAAAAAAGAGGAAACGATGACAAGCAAAGAATTCCTGAATTCTATCGCCAAGGGGAAATCAGATATCCTCCAGCAGTTCCTTTCCATCCTCAGTGAAACGGGTTCGTCTTACTCCCTTATTGGGGGGCTGGCTGTCAATGCCTATGTGGAACCCGTGGTGAGCCTTGATGTTGATATTGTAGTAGCCGTTGATAATATCGAGGCCGTTATCAATGCCGCCAAAAACCATGGGTTGACAGTTGAGCGGTTTGAACACAGCCTCAACATCAGCAGTCCCGGCTCGGACTTGCGAATTCAAGTTCAGACCGATTCCCGTTATCAAGGTTTTCTTGCCAGTGCAGTGGTGCACAATATTCTTGGTTATGATATGAAAGTGGCAACATTGGAAAATGTGTTGCGGGGAAAGCTGTGGGCCTACACCGATGAAACCCGTAGAAGAAGCAAACGGCAAAAAGATTTGGCCGATATATTGAGAATCATCGAAACGTTTCCCGAACTCACAACTCAGCTCCCCCCTAACCTGCGAGATCAGATAAAGGAAAAATAGGAAAATTATAATAAACCCTGTAGTAATTATACTTTTATCTAAATTATATTATTCAGTGAACTATCGAAATTAGGGGATGTGTCCCTAATTTCCAATCTATGGAAATACCTTTTTTTATTATCATGCTTATTTGGACAGTTGGAGGTGCTATTTTGATTAATAAAAGCACCGAGTCGGGTGGTTTTGATTGGATTAAAGGACATCTGCGTATTAGTTGGATGGCCTATCTGTCTTGTTCTACCGCTATTATACTATTCCAACCTTTAGTTTGGAGGTTTGTTGTGAATACGCATAAACAATGGAGTAATGGTATTTTTTATATTCTATGTTTTATTTTTGGAGGGCTTATTTTTGTTGGTTATTTTTGGTTCGCCGACAAGACGGCCAAATCAGCACAAAATAAAACTGCCGTTGTTTTACCAGAACAGCCAAAACAGCCCACTGCGGAGGAGATAGCAAAAGAAGTTAAAAGAGAGATGTTGCCTACCGGTGTCGCTGATCAAAGACCTTGGGTTGACTTTGATGTAATAATTATAGGCCCTCTTTCCTATGATAATGAAAATGGGATGGTGCGCCCATGGTGGCATATTGGTTTAGAGTATCAATTACGAAATACAGGCAAGACTCCGGCAGATGACGTGAAGGTCACTGGAAGCCTTATACCGTTATTAGCGTCTGTCTGGCCTAAAGAGAAAATCAAGAATGGCGTCCCACAGGGATTGCCGGAACCAGGGACGGATGTTGATGCTGAATTAAAAAAGTTGTGCAACAGCTTCATGAACATGATGAGCATGATTAAGAAAAATAAGGCCGTTAAGGCCGCAAAGATGCTAACTTTTTCTGGCGAGCTTGTGTTCCCAGACAAGCCAGTAATAAAGTATGGAATTTTTGGGGAGAATCAAGGCTCAGGCGTATTCGAGGCTGCCAAGGCTGCTCATGGATATTCAGGTCAATTTGTATTGCTTATGTGTGTGACTTATCATTCTAATCTCGATAACAATTATCACACGACCGGGAAGGCATTTCTATTATTCAAGCGGAAAAACAGCTCGGGGAAATATCCAGATATCGCACTTAATGGAGAAAAAGTACCAGTTGAAGAATTATTACTCGTTCATTCACCTCTGGGAGGAGATTTTGCCGATTAAGTTTAACTTTCCTCTTTATGCCGTTTTAGGAAAATGGAAAATGGGTCGGGCCAAGAGATTTATTTAATTTTATCTAAGATACTGACAAATCTACCCCTTCAAATGGGCCTATAATGCGTTTTTCGATTGCAAAAAGGCCATTGAAAAAGTAATAGATAGTGGTGAAAGAGTCTGCTTCGTGTGGCGGCTGCTTCCTATAATGTTCTCTTTGAATCACAGAGTTACCATGGCCCAACCCCAATACCACACTCCTCAAAGGATTGACTGATGCCTTACAATAAGTCTGAATTGTACAGAGCCTGCCTGGAAGTCGCTGAAGAAACTCTTTGGGACCATCAAAATCCTGCCTCTCATGAAAATATAAAGAGCCTGGCAGATAAGTTCTTTCAAGATGCAGACGAGTTAGGCGAGCTTTGTGAAGAACTCTTACAAGGAGAGAATCCCGTTGTACACGCTGTGAGATATCTAGCCCATACTCATGCTATCCAACAAATGGGTGACGCTACATGGTGGTTCTACAATAGTCTGAATGTATTGTTGGAGCTTTGTTGCCCTAACATAATCCATACCTCAGATTCAACCAAGTTCTTCAGTCTGCTTGAACAGGGAATCAAAGCATCTAGATTAAAAATAGCCATCGAAGTTGATCAAGAAGAGAAAACAGAAATTGATGAACTATTGGAGCAAATGGCCCCAAACCTAAAGAACAAGAGGATCGGGGCTTGGATGGCATTTCGTTCTGATAATCCTGATCGGCTGAGCCAGGCCGCCAACTCCATGGTTGAACTTTTGGACCAAGTGATCGCCGAAAGATGTAAGGAAGTACCCTTTTCTGAATATCTCCAAAAACGATTGGGAAGTGACAAGGAAGTGAAATGGGCTGAGACAGCTAGAAAGTTCATTGGCGATACCAAGAGTAACCTCCACAGGGTGAAGCACTACAGTAAATACCGAAATGAGAATATGGTGGAAACACTACTGACAGTTACCGAAAGACTTATTCATCTGGTGCTTAGCTCTGAATTCAAGGTGGAAACTGAAAGGTAGAAAGGTGCCAATATGGTGTTGAACCATCAGATTCCAAGAATGTTCGGAATGATGACCAAACGGATACATCAGAAATGCAGAAATGGGGTCGGGCCATGAGAACTATTTGGTCTTTTTTAAGATACTGACAAATCTACCCCTTTCCAAGGGCTTATAATGCGTTTTTCGATTGCAAAAAGGCCATTGAAAAAGTAATAGATAGTGGTGAAAGAGTCTGCTTCGTGTTGCGCTGCTTCCTAATAATGTTCTTTTTGAATCAGAGAATTACCGTGGCCCAATCCCATGACCCAACCGCATCCGGTGTGTAGAAATGTGGACAAACATTTCCATTGTTTTTGTATTAGCTAATTAGCCAAAGGAGGCTGTTATGTACGATTTTTTATTGACCCCTGAAGAAAGGGCATTAAGAGATGAAGTTAAAAGGTTCGTCCGCGAAGAGATCACCAGCGATTTTCTTAGAAAGATGGACAAGGACGAGATTACCTATCCGAGGGAATTTGTGGAAAAACTGGCCGCCCTCAATCTTCGCGGTATACGGTTTCCCAAAAAATACGGCGGCCGGGAAATGAGCTGGGTGGCGGAGATAGCGGCCACCGAGGAAATCGGGTGCCTGGGCATGGCCCTGGGTTGTGCCTTTGTGATGCCGTCTATTGTAGGCGAGGCCCTGAACCGGTTCGGCACGGAAGAGCTGAAAGAGAAGTACCTCAAACCCTATCTGGAAGGGAAGCTCATCGCGGCCGAGGCCCTGACCGAACCCAGAGGCGGTTCTGATTTTTTTGGGGCCACCACCAGAGCTGATCTTGAAGGAGATCACTTTATCGTCAATGGACAGAAGCGTTTTGTGGTCGGGGCGGAAGGCGCCGACTTTTTCCTGGTTTATTGCCGGACCAATTTCGAACCCGGTGCTAATCGCTACTCCAGAATCAGCCTGATGATCATCGAAAAAGGGCCTGGGGTTAAGACCGAATATCTGTATGGTCTTTTGGGATGCAAAGGCGGCGGTACCGGCCGGCTGGTATTTCGCAATGTCCGTGTTCCCAAAGAGAATCTGGTCGGAGAACTCCATGGCGGCGCTTTGTGTTTTAATCAGATGATGATCCCCGAGCGTTTGACCTCGGCGGCCGGTTGCCTGGGCGTGTGGGGGGCATTAGACCTGGCCTTGAGATACTCCAACCGTCGTAAGGCCTTCGGCCAGGAGATACGGCGGTTTCAGGCCATCAATTTTTTAGTGGCCGACTCGATCACCCAACTGGACGCGGCCCGGGCCCTGTCCTATTTTGCTGCCAGGGCTGCGGATGAGAATAGCCCTAATGTACGTCGCCTGGTCAGCGAAGCCAAGAGGTTTGCCACCGAAGCGGCTTGGCAGGTGGTCAATAACGCCATGCAGATCATGGGCGGCATAGGTTATACGGATGTCTATCCTGTTGAACGGGCTTTAAGGGACACTCGATTGTCCATGATCTGGACCGGCACCAGCCAGATCATGAACCTGCTTATTCAACATGAATACTACGACGAGGTGTTGAACGCCTCATACAACCGGCGCAGACTTGAACAAGATGCCATGCATCCCGATGAGAGCGAGCGTTGTTTTACCGATGAAGACATGTGGAAGGTGCATGAAACACCGGAATAGAAAAAGACCGCATTAAGGACATCATCGGTAAAAGAATCGCCCGAATCCCGGGATGGAAGGAGCACCCTGGGCTAAAGAATCTCCCGGACTGGCCCTGGGATTACGGCTTTTAGTACGAAAACAGGGTTCGAGGATTCAAGGATTCAGGGCCTGCGACGAGACCATTCGACGCAAGCCTTGACCCCCCTACAAGGCTATTTTGATCTCTCAAAATCAGGGATTATCGAATGAAAGTAATTCGATATGATCTCAAGAAAGACGCCTTGTCTTATTTTCTTTTCACGATGTCGATAAACCGCGTTAGATCCTTGGAAAATCCCTTCTATGCTTCCTTGACTGGCGGAATATGGTCCGGTGGCCGAACCAGCTTCATGGACAGGGCCTGGGCCTTGTCACACCCTACAACACAAACACCACACCCGAAGCAGGCTTCCGGATCAACTTTGGCTTTTAGTTTTTTTGATTTGGTAACCCCTTCCGCTTTAACTATTTCAATGGCGTCGAACTGGCATCGATCCACACAGGTCTGGCAGCCGATACAGGCCTTTTCGTCCACCACGGCTATGAAGCGGCTTTTGGCCCACATCTTATCCAAGGGTTCTTTGATGAGATCCATGGGAACCGCGTTCATGCAGCAATCCCGGCAGCACTGACAAGCGACCGCCATACCGGTCAGCCCGGAATTGTTCTGCCAGGTATGAAGGAGTCCGTCTTCTTCCACTTTATCCAGAACCGCTAAGGCTTCATCCAGACTCAATTCTTTTCCGGCTTCTCTGGCCATGGCATAGTCGGCCCCGCGGTTGAATTGGAGACAGTGCCAAACATCCTCTTCCGCCGTATGGGCGCAGTGTTCGCCCACAGAGGTAGTGCGATACCTGCAGGAGCAGGGCACGACCGCGATGCGTCTCTGGGCTTTAAAGATTTCGCGGACATCTTCACAGGGTAGAATGTCCGGCAGATCTTTAATGGCCTTATAAGCCGGGATGATCCGGGCAAATGGCTGCGGGGACTCGGCAAAGGCCCTTCCCCGGTCCGGATACCAGTCATTCATGACGAAATCGTGCCATAACCGGAAATATTCGCGGTCCTTGATCACATCGATTCCTTTAGGCGCCTGGCTGGCGTCATGAAGTTGTCCTACGGAACGGGCAAAGCGAAAAAACTGTCGGTCATTAAAATCGCCCTTGGGAAAAATGACCCCGGCATAGAAAAGGGCCTCCAGTTCTTTCTTGATCACCTCTAAATCAAGTCCTGTTTTCTGGGCCACTTCAGCCGCTGTTCCAGGGAGGGCAGCAGCAATTTGGGCCTGTTCAGGAGTTAATAAATATTCCAATAAGGCCCGCAGGCGATTGGAAGCGGGATACTTTAAACTGTTCATTAAAATTTGATAGGAATCTTCAGCCATCATGTTTTAGTCCCTCCTTAAAAGAGTATTCATCCGGGAATAAGATTTCCGGATGGAAACTAATTAGTTGTTTGCTGGACAACGTTGATTAATACTTGTGTTATTTCTTCAACCTCCTCACTGGCCTTGGAATCAATGGGCGGCTTGCCTTCAAATCCCGCCTCTTGAACCTCTTGATCAAAATGAATGGTCCCCAGGGTCTGTACATTTCTTTTTTCAAGTTCCTGGATCATTTTTTCTTTGATAGCTTCAGAGGGAACTTTGTTCAGTAGAGCACCCGCTCTGTTTATTCCCATGCCCTCGGCCATATAGACGATTTTTTCCGCCAGGGCCATGGATTCAAAAGAGGGCTCAACGATGGATAATACCAAATCGACACTTCTTTCCACACCCCGACCGAAGCTCTCGACCCCGGCTTCCATATCAATCAAGATGATTTCGTTTTCCATCAGGGATAACCTGGAAACAAATCCCCTGGTGACGTCAGCCAGGGAGCAGGCACAGCCCTGAAAGGGGTCTTCAATCTTGCCCACCATCAGAAACTTGATACCGTTTTGCGTAGGGATGTAGGCCGGTGGGATATCCGTGACTTTTATTTCAGGCAGCATGATCCACTGGGTATCCTCTTCCGGCTGTTCCCTATAGGAGAAACGGCTCATCAATGAGTAGAGAGGTTTAGGTGTTTTATCAAAACCCAGGGACCGGTATAGGCCCGGATTGGATTCATCCGTATCCAAGACCAGCACGTTATAATTCAGGCTGACCAGGGCCTTGGCCATCAAGGTCACCAGGGTGCTTTTACCCACTCCTCCTTTGCCGCAAACAGCGATCTTTTGTATTGGCCTTCCCTGCTGGGCATGGGCCTTTAGATAGGCTCGAACTTTCTTTGAAGCCTCAACCATCTCTTCGCTCGTAGTAGCCATGCACAGGCCGCAATCTATACACCCTTCATCTTCGTAATAAGGGCAGCCAAAAGGACAGTGAAAAATTCCCATCGATCATTCTCTCATGATAATTATGTATTCATTCCCTGAGTCATTTTATGAAATTTCTTAATAACTTTCTTCTCGGGCATTTCCTTTTTGATGGAAGAGTATAAAACAAGGAAAAGGATACGGTCAAGTTGATTTTCTTTTTGACGAATCTCCCAAAAGACGATACTATAGAGCTATAATATCGGATCATTGGTTCACTCTGGTTGGGTAGATGAGAGGTCAGGGCCGCCAGCCAATCTAAGGCATCTCCCAAAGCGGAGAAGAAAGGAATTGGCAATCGAATATTACCCGAGATAAAACTGTTCATACTTAATTTTAATGAGAAAGGAGAAAAAATGGCGATTAAAGGAATGGATCATATGGTTGTGCGGGTGAAAAATATTGATGAAGGTATAAGCACCTTTAGGGATAAATTGGGAATGAAACTGGAACGCACCTCGGAGTCCGAAGCTTTGGGTATCAAGCAGGCCTTTTTCCCCTTCCCTAATGGGGGATTTTTAGAAGTCGTGGCCCCTTTTGGTCCTAATTCAGCCGTGGGTAAAGCTATCGAAAGAAGTGGAGAAGGAGTTCATACGATCTCCCTGGCTGTCGATGACCTGGCGGCTACGATAAAAACCATGCAGGATGCCGGTGTACAACTCATTGGTGTAGGCAGCCCTCAGGTTTTTGTGCATCCCAAATCCGCCCATGGGGTGTTGGTTCAACTCACCGAGAAAAAATAACATGTGCTGATTGATTGTGCCACCGTCGGGGAAACTAGGCGGCTAACGTTCCTATAATGATATTGAAGAGGGTATCGGCTGTGGTCTCTGCGTGCTTACCTGCCCTACGGAGGCCCGTAAAATAAAACTGGTACGACCACCTGACCACACCCCGGAACCGGCGTCTATCTTTGACACTGAAACTTAGAGCAGCACGAATGGAAGCGGGCGGGCTTATCCCGCCCTTTTTTCAAATGTTAAAAAGAATTGATTTCCCGTACCTTTGGCGGACGCCTCTGTAAACCGGTTTCCGAACCTGTTTATTATCTGTTCTTAAAATCGGGCACTCTCTTTTCCAGAAAGGCCTTGACCGCCTCCTCATAGTCTGCAGTAGTTCCGAGAAAGCTTTGCCCGATTTCTTCGAAGTGTTCGGCGGTATCCATATCTCCTTTCAGTCCCAGATAGAGTGCCCTCTTGGCAAGTCGATTGGACATGGGTGATACCGAGGCAATCGCCTTGGCCATTTCCCAGGCAGTTTTCATCAGGTCGCCGGCCGGAACTACTTTATCTACCAGGCGAAGTTCCAATGCCTCTTTGGCATCAACTGTTCTGGCAGTAAAGGCTAATTCGCAAGCCTTCCCCATACCGATCAAGCGGGGCAAGAGATAAGTTGATCCGGCTTCTATCATCAACCCGATTCGCGAAAAGGTAAGCTGTATTTTAGCTTCTTCAGAAGCAATCCTGATATCACCTCTTAAAGCGATGGCGGTAAATCCGGCGCCCATGGCATAACCATTCAAAGCTACGATCACCGGCGCCCTCACCTTCTCCAGAGGATACAAACCTTTCCCTATTCCTGAAAACCTCCTTGACGGGTCAACACCTTTTTCTTTTCTCTTATCGATCCCCGCTTGAAAATCTTCTTTGTAGTCCATCCCGGCGCTGAAAGCCCGACCGGCTCCGGTAATAATGATGGCTCTTACGTCATCGTCATCATCCACTTCGATGACGGCTTTACGAAAGTCTTGTACCAGCTGAGGATTCAGAGCATTCAATTTCTCCGGACGATTCAAAGTAATGGTGGCAATATGCTCCTTCTTACTTACAATAACGGTTTTGTATTCCATAGGTGCTCCTTTCTTTTTTCTAAGTTTATTGTCTACCTGTTTTCATTGGACTTTATAAGGGAGGGCCGGCGCATATCCTAATGGATCATTTGGACCTTAAAGACTCTCCTTGGAGGTATCGCGACCGGAGTCGGCGCATACCGACAAGCCACCTGTCGTAGTCGGATGTCTTTCTGTCCAGATAGGTCTTTACCTCAGGATGGGTTAGAATCAGAAATCTTTCATCAGCCAAGGCTTCAATCACCAAATCGGCGACCGCTTCCGGTTCTATCCTGCCGTTGACAGCCGCCACACTGTCCGCTTCCCGGGTCATCCCGGAGCGAACTGCCTGTGGACAAACCACTGAAACTTTAATCCCCTGATCGCCGTACATGATGGCGATATTTTCCGCCAGAGCCACAGCCGCGTGTTTGGTTGCAGCATAGCAAGGAGTTGCGATAGTATTCAGCAGGCCCGCAGCAGAAGCCACATTAAGAAGATAGCCGCCGCCCCGTTCAACCATTCCGGGAATAACCGCCCTCGCTGCGTATACATGGGCCATCACATGGACTTCCCACATCTTTTGCCATATTTCATTGGAAAGCTCAAGGCCTCCTCTAACCGACATTCCGGCATTTGAGCAAAACAGATCAACAGGACCGTATTTTTCTTCGGTCCGCTTGACCACGTTTATAATATCATCTTCATTACTGGCATCACATTTCAGCGCCAACCCCTTGATCTCATCGGCAACGGCCATGGCGCCGTTTTCGTTAATATCAACCACGGTGACGCCTTTGGCGCCTTCCTGCGCGAACCGACGGCAAAAAGCCCTGCCGATGCCGCTGGCGCCGCCCGTAACAACAACTACTTTATCCTTAACTTTCATTTCACTCAAACCTCCTTGTTTTGTTTTAAATCCGCTTTGAGTCTTATACCAGGGAATGATAAGGATTAAAACACCAAATCTAAAACAGGTTGCAAAGTCTAGGCCTGTAAAGTCCCATTTTCTTCAGAAGGCTCCTTTTCTCCTCTTGCCTTCTGTCTTTTTTTCTCCTTGACCGTGTATTTCCTTTATTTTATACTCCTTTCGTTAAAAAATAAATTCTATCAAATTTTTATAAAAGAATTGTAAGGAAATATATGGCAAATCGAAATACTGCAGGGAAGGGAATAGGATAATCAGGATAAATAATAGTGTCGAGGGTCCTATCGAACCTCACCAAAGGCGAATAAATATTAAAACCTTGGGGGACTATACCTAGACCGCAGAAGGACATTTTAAACTTTTGAAGTCCATGGGGATCATGTTTACATTTAAATCTAAAGGAGGCTTTTATGATTAGAACACCGGAGCAGTATGTTAAAAGTTTGAATGATGGAAGGGTGATTTTTCTGGATGGGGAGCAAATCCCCGACATAACCAAACATCCGGCCATGAAGGGGGCCATCGCTCGCAGGGCCTTGAGTTACGTTCTGGCCAATGACCCTGAGTGGCGGGATCTCTTCACCGTGGAAGAGGACGGGGAGAGAAGGATGTTCATTTGGACCCAGCCCAAAACCGCTGAAGATCTTGTGCGCCGCAGGGAGATTTATATGACCGCCCACCGCATTGGGGCCAATATGAGCGGGATGGGCCCTGATGCCCTGGCGGCCACAGGGGTCGTGGCCGCCCGAATGGATAAGCAATTGGGCACCCACTATACGGATGCGGTCGAGGACTATCGCCGGCATCTGAATAAAACAGACCCGGCCATTACCGGAGCCATCACCGATGTCAAGGGGAACAGGAGTCTTCGGCCGTCGGCCCAGGAACAACACAAGGACTTCTACGTCCGGGTGGTGGATCGGCAAAAGGACGGCATTATCGTTCGGGGGGCCAAGATGCACATCAGTACCACCCCGGATGCCAATGAGCTGATTGTTTCTCCTTGCCGGGCTCATCGGGAAGAAGACAAGGATTACGCTGTGGTCTTTGCCACCCCGGTCAATGCCAAAGGGATTACCCTGATCACTTCACCGGGGAAGTATCCGGAAAGGGGTGAGGAAGCGCAGTGGAATTGGCCTGACAGCGGGAAAGGGGCCAAGATCAGTGAATGTATGATTGTCTTTGATGATGTCTTTGTCCCCTGGAACAGGGTGTTTATGTGCGGCGAATATCAGTTTTCCAGAGACCAGGCCTGGTTGTTCGGCGTCTTCCATCGCCTTTACGGGGCTTCATCCATAGCGGTGGAACGGGAACTCAAACTGGGCACGGCGGCCTTGATGGCTGAATATAATGGATTGGACCGCTATCCTCATATCCAGGAGAAACTGGCCTGGATGGCCATGGACACCGTGATTCTGGACGTCATGGTCAGGGCAGCCTGTGAACATCCCGATGTGTTTCCCGATATCGGCTTGGTCGCCCCCAATACGGTCTATACCAACATTGCCAAATTCAGAAAGGCCGATGAATGCGCTGAGAATTCCAAATTTTTGGCCGATATCACCGGGGGCCTCATCGCCACGGTCCCTTCCTATAAAGATTGGATGAATCCCAAGGAAAGACCTTTTATTGAGAAGTATCTGGCCGGCAAGGCCGGGGTACCGACCGAACATCGGCTAAAGGCTATAAGACTGGCCAAGGATCTGACCAGTCATAATGTCGATCAGGCGCATATTCACGGCGAGGGCTCTCTGGCCGCACAAAAGATGCATGTTTTTGCCAGCGCCGACTGGAAAAGATATAAAGCCATTGCCAAAAGAATCGCTCGAATCCCGGGGTGGAAGGAGAACCCTGAATTAAAAAATTTACCGGACTGGCCTTGGGATTACGAATTTTAGTTTAATACCCTTTGATCTGAGAAATTAAGGGCCGGCTCTCTTCACCTTGGATGAGACCTGAGAGGCAAATGGTTTAAAGTTCTCCCTGAATCTTTCGGCCAGATCCCTTGCTCTGGCGTCATACTCCCTGGGTTTACGCCAGGTGGTCCGGGGATCAAGTATCTCCTTGGGCACCCCTTCACAGGATCGTGGAATCCGAAGATTGAAAATGGGATCGGTTTGAGTGGGAACATTATCCAATTTCCCTTGTAAAGCCTGATGGATCATGGCCCGGGTATAGGCAATGCTGATTCGTTCCCCGACCCCGAAAGGCCCGCCGGACAGACCCGTATTAACCAGCCAACATTTCACCTTATGTTTTTGAATCCGTTCCCCCAGCAGTCCGGCATAGACCGTTGGAGGCAGGGCCATAAAAGGGGCCCCAAAACAGGTGCTGAAAGTGGCCTGGGGCTCTTTCCCCAACCCTTTTTCGGTCCCGGCCACCTTGGCCGTATAACCCGAAAGGAACTGATACATGGCTTGTTCCGGAGTTAATTTGGCGATAGGCGGCAAAACCCCAAAGGCATCATAAGTGAGCATAATGATATTTCGGGGGTGACCGGCAACACCGGAGCGAATGGCCCGGGGGATATGACTGATGGGATAAGCCGCCCGGGTGTTTTCCGTCAAAGAATCGTCGTTCAAATCGATCCGACGGGTCTGGTTATCAATGGCCACATTCTCCAAGATCGTACCGAACCTTCGGGTGCACTCATAAATTTCAGGTTCGGCTTCCGGGGAAAGGCGGATGACCTTGGCGTAACATCCCCCTTCAAAGTCAAAGATTCCTTTATCGCTCCAGCCGTGTTCATCGTCCCCAATCAAAAAACGTTCCGGATCGGCCGAAAGGGTGGTCTTTCCGGTTCCGGACAGACCGAAAAAAATAGCCACGTCTCCTTTCTCACCCACATTGGCCGAACAATGCATGGACATGACCTTTTCCTGAGGATAGAGATAATTCAAAACGGTAAAGACGGATTTCTTGATCTCTCCGGCATAGCTGGTGCCGCCGATCAAAATCAACCTTTTCCCGAAATTTACAACAATAAAAGCCTCGGAATTGGTCCCGTCCAATTCAGGCATGGCATGAAATCTGGGAACATTGATAATGGTGAATTTGGGGACATGATGAACCAGCTTTGACTGATCTTTGGCCTGGACGAACATAATCCGGGAAAAGAGATTATGCCAGGCACTTTCGGTAATGATTCGGATCGGCACCTGATATTTGGGATCGGCACCGGCATAGCAGTCCTGGACAAAAACATCCTTACCCTGAAGATAGGCCAACAGCCGGAAATAGAGTATATCAAACTTTTCCGGTTCCATAGGGATATTGACCGGACCCCACCAGATCTTCTTTTCACTGGTTTTTTCCCGGACAATCCGCTTATCATTGGGAGACCGGCCGGTATAGTGGCCGGTTCTTACGACAATAGGCCCCAGATGGGCTATGACCCCTTCCCTTCGACGGACGATCTCTTCATAAAGAACCGGAGTGGGCGGATTCCAGAAAACCCTCCCGACGTTCTTTATCCCATGATGATCCAAACCGTAATGCGCCTGTCTGTTCCCCAGGTTCATGATCTCTTCTCCTCTTGAATTTGATCTTTATAAAATGAATAGTATCATCCCTTAGACACAATTTCAATACTATCTACTTTTCTTACCTTTCCTCTAAGTCTTTTTGTCCTATCCTTAATGAGATACGTCCACCTATCCTCTTATTGACAATTTCAACCAACTATGGAATTATTCTTTTCGAGCCGGCGTAGCTCAGGGGTAGAGCAGCTGATTCGTAATCAGCAGGTCGCGGGTTCGAATCCCATCGCCGGCTCCAATATTTTAAATAAGTTATACATAATTTACCTTACCCATTTTAGCCTATTGCTAACCTATAGCTAACTAAAAAAGTGAAAAAGAAAGAAATCTAAAGATTAGTGTGGAAATAATTTACCGGCCGATTTTAGCTCTCCTTGTCTTAATTTTATTTTCTATCTGCCATATATCAGCACATCGGGTTACTCGGGATTAAACTATCATTTCAGTTAGAGGATCCATCTCTTGAGCTTCATGCCTATCAATAAAATCCTGGATCTTCTTTTTCTCTTCCTCAGTGGGTTTTAAACAGCCAATGGGTATTTTAGGAATTTTTTGGTTCTGGCCGTTGGTTGCGTGGTCTAACAATTCGATCCTTCCGGGGTCTTTCCAGGCTATAAAATACCAATTCAAATAATTCAAAAACGTCCCGGATTACACCCGCCTTGATCTCTGCGGAAATGATTGGCGTTTTTAGTTCGGTCTTAGGTCATACTCCTGAAAGCTTGTATCAACGGACAGGGCTGTGGTATAGATACTGATCATACTTTCAGGCTGAAAGGAGTTGTCCATGGACCTTGTGGAGGCCATCAAAGCACGAAGAAGCATAAGAGGATATAAAACCGATCCTGTTCCTGTGGAGATTTTGAGGGAGATCCTGGAGGTGGCCGTTCGCGCCCCATCTGCGGACAACAGTCAGCCCTGGGAGATCACCATCATTACCGGGAAGGTATTGAAAGCCGTCGCTGAAGCGAATGTAGAGGCCATAAATGCAAGCAGGCCCATGGCACCGGACGTGACACACAAACCCTATGAAGGAATCTACAGGACCCGTCAGATAGAGTTGGGTAAAAAGATTTTTGAATGGATGGATATCCCGAGGGAAGACAAGGAAAAACGGAAGGCGTGGTTGTTAAGGGGCTTTCGCTTTTTTGACGCACCCGTCGCCTTCATTCTTGCCGCTGATGAATCCCTCGATCCTACACGGGCAGCATCGGACATCGGCGGTATCGCCCAAACCATTTGTTTGGTTGCCCAGAAATATGGACTCGGAACCTGTATTGCCTCCCAAGGTGTGTTATATGCAGATATGGTGAGGCAATTTACGAAGATTCCAAAAACAAAAAAGATCTACTGGTGCATTTCTATTGGTTATCCTGATTGGGATTTCGCGGCCAACAGGCTCAAAACCGACAGGGAACCACTCCAGGTCAACACAACCTGGCTGGGTTTTAATGAATAAAGAATAAGACTCCGGTATTCAGCCATTCAATCCAAAAATAGGTCTGTGAATTAATCATACAACTTTTTAAGCAACCAGGCCATTCTTTGGCCTAAAGTCTTTACCATTTGAAGACCTTCTTTATCTTTTTCCACATCCCCTTTATCTCTACCTATGCCTATTCCCCTGCCTACAATGATCATTTGCCCGGCAAGAAAAAAGTGATTCATGGAGTCAAGAGTGTGTATGCCTCCCGTTCGACGTAAGGCAACGACAGAAGCCCCCACCCTATTTTTATACAACCCACCGTTAGCTGAAGAGACAAATCCGGCACGATCTATAAGGGCTTTCATCTCTGAAGTGAGATCGGCAAAATAGACCGGGGAACCCAGGATAATCCCATCTGCCTTAATCATCTTTTTAATGCATTCGTTTAAGTCGTCCTCTTTAACCGAACATTGTCGGTCTTTATTTTGAAAACATTTTTCACAGGCTATACAACCATGAATTTTCTTTCCGGATAACTGGACCAATTCGGTTTCTATCCCTTCTTTATTCAGTTCATTAAAAACACGGTTAATGAGAATGGTGGTATTTCCATCCTTCCTTGGGCTGCCATTGAACGCAACAACTTTCATGTTTTCATCCTCCTCTTTTAATGAATTTCCTGAATCAGATCCTTGGCCAGGCTAACTATAATTTCGGTCAAGGGGTCCATTTCAGTATTCTTTGTTCGCAGGAGCATCCCTACTGAAGAGGGAAGCTTGGAAATCGGCCTCTCGTCGGTTGCAAGGTGCTTGAGGAACCGGGGTGAATATCGCTTGGTAAGATAGGACGTTCAGGAAGAGTCAATCCGACGTGGCGTGTCTCCTTTTTATGAAACAGGGTGAGGCCAACTTTATCGCCGACCTTCAACGACGAGATCACTTTGAGGAAGTCCTTTGAGTCCTTAAGTGATTGTCCATTGATCTCGGTAATGATGTCACCCCCTATCAAGAATTCCGTTCCTCCAATCGTAACGGATAGCTCGCCCCCGTTTATTCCTGCTTGCTGGGCCGGACTTCCTGGTTCAACCGTCTCAACCAGAAACCCCTCCACCAACGGTAGGTTAATAATTTCCATAAGGTCTTTCTTGACCTGCTTCCCGTTGACGCCCAACCATGGACGAATCACCCGACCATGTTTTATTAACTCTGGGATGACGCTTTTGGTAACATTGATGGGTATGGCGAACCCGATATTTTGCGCTTCGGCTAAAATCGATGTGGTAATGCCGATTACCTTGCCGCACCGGTTCATAAGCGGTCCACCAGAGTTCCCTGGATTGATGGATGCGTCAGTCTGAATGAGTGGAAGCGTCAACAAAGGAGAACCCGGAAGGATACGGTTGAGCCCTGAAACGACCCCGCGGGTGAGAGTCTGCTCCAGACCAAAAGGATTGCCAATGGCAAGAGCATCCTCACCGATCCGAACCGAATCTGAATCCCCCAAGACTGCCACGGGGTGTCCTTTAAGGGGAACTTCAATGCGAAGGACGGCAAGGTCGAAGATCGGATCCGCCCCCAGAAGCTTGGCCTCAGCTTTGCGGCCATCATCAAGGGTTACGGTGATTGCTTGGCGATCAAAAACTACATGGGAGTTTGTGAGGACAAGACCCTTATCATCGATGATGAATCCTGAACCTGTCACTGTACTGATCCGACCGCTGATTTTGGAAGGATCCAGTACCACTGCCGAGATAGAAACGACGGACCGTGAGACTCGCTGAAAAAGTTCGGGCATCGGCTCGGCGCAATCAGTATTGCCTATGGCCGGAGTTATCCCAATCGCCGTTATGATTGAAACTATGAGAATTAAAAACAGGTATCCTTTCATGTTTATACCTTCCGGTTAGTGGTGGTGGACCCAGGAAGTTGGACAGCCTGAACATGGGAAGTGGAATATCCTTGACAGGTCTTCCAGGGAATAATCACTTCTCTATTCATTTCTTGGGATATCCTATCGATTGGGCAAGAACGATCTTCTGGTCCAGTCGAAGCTTCATCAAACTCGCTAAGGCTGGCCTGTCTATGTTTGCACGCACTACTGTCGCCAAGCCTTCAGAAGCACAATAAAGATAAACATTCTCACTTATAAACCCAGTACCTGCCGCTGATAAGAATATTTTATCTTCTTCTTTGGCTGTGCCCATCTTGGAATAATCGGCCACATAAACAAGATTGACGGATGCCGTCTTGACATAGGGTTGATTACCCGTCATACCCCGGATGTCATCTGCCAGAATGAGATTCAACAGATTCTTTTTGGCATCGTAGAGGTAGAGACCGTTGGCCGCAGCCACATAAATATCGATTTCCTGGCGGTTACTTGCCGAAGGTGCGGTTCTCCTCCCGTCGGGGCGGTTGATTCCAAAAGCTGCCCAAAGTATATTTGAGAGAACCTCCAGAGGCAACGGTTCTGGATTGAATTCCCTTGATGACATTCTTTTCCATAAGAGTTGCATTAAGGGATTACCGCTACCAATTTGAGGCCTGACAAGCTGAATCGCTTTTGGTCCTTGAGCGAGAGCGATACTTGGGGCCATAGATAATAAGGCACCCGTGGCTACCGATACCTTCAAAAACTCCCTTCGATTGACTTGCTTTTCCATAATCATTGTCTCCTTGTTGTGGATTTTGAGATATTCTATGGTCGGATAATCTGCCGAAACCGACCCAAAAATAATAGAGAAATTATATCATTCTCCACCCAATCCTCCAACGCCAAAATTGGTAAATGATGGGGGAATTGACTCCACCGATAAAGAGGCTTGGTTCTTAAATACCATTATAATAGTTCATCTCCCCCAACTTCCTTTCGTCTCAATGGACCTCCTGAATCAGATCCTTGGCCAATTGAACAATTGCTTCGGTCAAGGGGTCCATTTCAGGGTCGTCATATTTTTCAATAAAATCCTTGACCTTCTTCTTTTCTTCATCGGTGGGTTTTAAATAATCGGCCGGGACTTTAGGGAGAGTATTTTAGAATTCCACATAATTGTTCGATAAAACCTACACAACCTTTTAAAATTTTAATTTTTGCAGTATTTATCGAAAACCATTCTGCCCTGTCTATTTCCGGAAACTCAGACTGCTTTCCTGAGTGCGGTGGCCACTCGGTCATGAATGTATTACTTTTTATATTACTGGCAACACAATCGCCTTCAAAAGCCCAAGCAGTGATAAGCTTTCCACTCGGTTGTTTTAATGGTGTTAAAGGTATAAAGTTGCCCTTTGCCTCACATCCGGTTTCTTCTTTAAATTCCCGTTTGGCTACCTCAAATGGATCCTCATTATCAGAATATTCACCTTTAGGTATAGACCAGGCTCCCTCATCCTTTTTTGTCCAAAAAGGACCTCCGGGATGAACCAAAAGGATCTCCAGCCTTGAATCTCTAAAACGACACATCAATAATCCAGCACTTTTTTTAGTCATAAGATCGCCCTTGGGGGGTGGTTTAACTGATGAACAATATGTTGGTGCTGCACAGTTCGATAAAATAATATCAGAAGCTGAAATATCGCTATCAAAATTGGTCACGGATTCGGATACTCTTTTAAATCTGCCATCAAGAACGGCCGACCGTGTCCAGGGTAAACTATCTTTATATTCTGCACTTTCAGTTTTTCTCTGCTTTGTTCCAGATCCTTTTCATCCTGAATGATGTGAGACCACCTTGGCTGCTTGAAATTCGCCATTGTATCCCCAATGAATAGATCTCCTGCATCAGTTAAAACCGCAATCGAACCTTTGGTGTGGCCGGGGACATGAATAATGGAAGCGGCCAAGCCATAGTCCTTTAAGCCCTGACCGTCTTTGAGGTAAAAATCGGGAGTGAATTCCTTCGCGCGTCCTATTAACTTATACAACCTGAAAAATTCACTGACAAAAAACATAATCCTCATGAGGATGGGCTTCACTTTCCTTTTTCCAGAAAACCCGGATTTAACAATCGCTTGGTCATCAGCTTGCATGGCAATTTTAACCTTATATTTTTCTTGAAGGATTCGGCAATTCCCAATGTGGTCAGAATCGCCATGGGTTACGATCACAAGCTTTAATTTATCCGGCAGACAACCGGTATCAATCAATTTATTTTCCAGTTTAGGCCACTTTCCTGAGAGGCCCGTATCCACTAAAATAAATTCACCCTTTTCTTTAATCAGATAGGCATTCACAAATCCGAGCTTTAGAATCTTTATATTCTCAGGAATATTTAGCTCACTTTTGAACTTGGCTTTTTTCATGATCTCTTTTTCAGGAACGGCTTATGACACTTTTAAATTGTTTTTGACCTTCATGACTCAGAGTTTAAGGGAATTAACACCTTTTTTAGAAAATTAATTGCCTTTTAAGGTCTATTCGGGCCATAAAATAACAATTCTACTAATTTACCAACGTCACGGATTACATTATTCTCCAATTACCTCAACCCTCATTCCAGGTCTCAGTGGAAGATATTCGCTCTCCTCCGTGATGATTCCGATCTCATGATGCCCGCAAACCTCGCATTGGCGGGCCGTGACGACCCCCTTAACCGATTTCCCTTTCTTCGGGCTCGATTTCTTTTTTACCTCTCGCTCCTGCTTTTTCATTTTTTCCTTTAAACATCCATGGAAATTGAACCACACCGTTCTACTGGACTTTTGACTTCGACTGGCCCAACATCATCTCTTTAGAGTTCACCTTTTCCAGATTTTATTTTCCCATAAACACCGGTTTCCGTTTCTGCAAAAATGCCATGGCTGCTTCCTTGAAATCATCACTGCCCATTAACTTGAGATTCGTCTCGCCGGCTTTTAGCATCGCTTCTTCGACCTTCATTAAGCAGCAATTTCGAGTTTTGGACACCGAGAGGCGGGTTATCGGCGTTCCGGATGATATCAAGGGACAAATCGTAAAAGCCTTTGTCATCCTTCGTTCCGGATACCATGGTAGCGCCGAACTGGTGAAGGAGATACAGGATCACGTGAAAAGGGTTACAGCGCCCTATAAATACCCACGCGAAATCGAGTTTGTTCCCGATCTTCCGAAGACTATCAGCGGGAAAATAAGGCGGGTCGAGCTCAGGAAGATGGAGCGAGAAAAAGCAGCAAAGCCTTAAATTATTTTTGTCCCTTTATCGGTACCCCGATTCATTGGCATTATGGATAATCCAGGTCAGGAAGTAGCCGCCCCCGGTGAAACCTGAGGCCCCAGAGAAAACTAGCCGGCCTTGCCCCTTATAGACTAATTCATAGCGGGTCTTGTCGCTTCCGTGATAGAAAGGAATCCAGGCTTTCCCGGTAACATAGCTTCCTTGATCGGTTGGACTACCGATGATATCGATCACTTGCTGCAAGGGCATTCCTATTTGTAACTGGGTAAATCTACTGTTCGGCGCGAGTTTTCCGGTAATCTCTCCTTCCCAGTCGTTGAGCCCTTTAACTTTTGTTCCATGCCCTTGCTCGACTTTTTTCGAGTCTATTACCTCGCCTTTGTCGTTCATGCCCGGTGGTGTCGATTCCATTGCAAAAATTTGGGTCCCGCCAATGGTAATCAACCAGCAGGTGATTATTATCCCAAGCAATAGCCTTAAAACCCACGACTCCAAATTTTTGTGTTTCATTGATTAATACCTCCTCGTTTATATTGGAGGGAAAGGGGGATGATTTGAATATTAAATTGTAACTAAGAATATCTCCCAATTTCCCAGAAAAACCGAATTCTCATCAGGGACCAGTCACATGTTGTGGCCTTAAGTTTTTTTCCTTCTTTATAATAGAACTTTTAATCGCTCAGTAAAATGATAAGAACTTGCTTTTTATTGAAGTAAGTATAAGTTGAGAAAAAGGGGGAGTCAAGGAGAAAATCAAGTCAAAAAGAGGGGAAATATAAAGTTCTCAGACGAGGAAAAAGTGCGCGGTGCTAATATTTTATAATAGGAGGACGTGAACATCGGCGATGATATTGGGAAGGTCATCCTGGGTCCGACCACCCCGAGTCAAAGACCGGAAAGACTGGCCTTTCCCTGCATCCAGTTTTTTTAGTTCTTCGAGCGTCATATCGATCACATAACCTTTCCCTGGGACTTCGTCAAAAAGAAAATTAAGATGCAGTCATTCCCTTACCATCTATGGAGATGCTCTCCGAGTAGCCTCGTTCTCTTGTAGGGCGGCTTGTTGAGTTCAATCCGTAATCGTTAATTTTTGGGGCCAGCTTTTTTGAAGAGTAGTAGGTGTACTCGATGAATGCGGTGAGGTGATGCCATGTTCGAGGAAACTTGAGTGCTTCTTCCTGAAGTCCGCAAAATCCCACTTTCAATAAAACACAAGAGTTCAAACGGTAATCAACGAAAAGGCGTTTGAAATTTATTGACTTTTTGGCAATAGAAAGGTACGAATCCGATAGTAAATTGATTTAGTTTTCTTGTTGGCAACCCTTAACAAAGGAGTATTGATAGAAGAATAGGCCCCATTTCTTAGATTAAGAATTGAGGTTTTTTGTTTAGGAAGATCTATCTTTCCTTACTTTAAGCGAACTGATCATCCGGGTAAGTTTATACATGTCGATACTGAGATAACCCATTTTTCCAAAGAAATTATTCTTTTTTTGGCCTGCGAAGTCCTGATCAATAAGGAGAGAGGATCAATAATCGTTTTCCATTAACCACATGAAAGGAACGCATAACCATGAAAAAGAAGAAAAATCGGACAAGGATCCTTGTGAGATTTGTTGCCTTGGTGTTCCTGATCACCCTTATCCCAACCGTCGGAACAACCGCACCAGCGGAAAAAACCTTTATGGGAATGGAATGGGGAACCAAATATTATCCCGCCAAGCCGGTGCGAGGCGGTATCTTTAATTCGGCAAGCGCCTTGTATATCGGGCTGATGAATCCTAATCATTATCCGGTAACCGACTGGCCGACGATTGGGATTATTTATGACAAGCTCATTTTGACGGATGGGAATTACAGACCCACCGTTCCTTGGCTGGCGGAGTCCTGGAAATACCTGAATGAAACAACGGTGGTTATGAAGCTTCGCCAAGGGGTTACCTTTCATGACGGCTCCCCCTTTAACGCCGAAGGGCTCAAATATCAGATGGACTGGATCATGAATCCCAAAAACGGGGCCTGGACCCGGGCTTGGATAGAACCGATCGCCTCCGTCGAAGTGGTGGACAACTATACGGTCAAATGGCATTTTAAGAGACCCTGGGCCGGATTCCAGGGGGTTATGGCCAGTGTTCCGGGGTATATCATCTCCGCCAAAGCCCTGAAAGCTGATGTTGCCTTGCGGGATTCCAAAAAACTGGCCGGGCAGGTAGAAAAAGAAAAGAAAAACTTGTCTGAAATGGAGAAAGAGGTGACCACTGCAGCCGGGGAAGCGACTGAACGGGTCAAGGCTAAGCTGGAAGCAGCCAGGAAAAAGTTGGACGCCCTGGAAGAAGAATATAAAAAGACGGCTGCTCTGGCTGAAGGGGCTAAGGAATTGGATAACAATCCGGTAGGGTCGGGACCCTATATTTTTGATGAAGGAAATCCCGGGAATTACTTAAAGCTAAAAAGGAACCCCAACTGGTGGTTTGCCAAGTTTATGGGTATGGATATGCCTTATTTTGACGGGATGAAAATAAACGTCATCCCCGATCCTTCGGTCAGAGTTGCCAATCTCAGGGCCGGGAAAATCGATTCCTTGGTTCTCGAATCTTTCCAGATCGCCATGTTCAAGAATGATCGTCAGATGCAAATATTTACTAACAACCTCAATTGGGTAACCGGCCTGCGCTTTAATCATAAAGAAGGGCCGTGCAAGGACATTCGGGTTCGCAAGGCCATCTCCCATGCCATTGATCGCAAAGCTTTGATTGCCGGGGTGGATTTCGGATTAGGCCGCCCGGCCAGTTGTAATTTTCCAGAGGATCACTGGTGCCATAACCCCAGGCTTAAACCGGTCAGCTATGACCCGGAGCTCTCCAAGAAGTTGCTAGCCCAGGCCGGTTATAAAAACGGGTTAACCATTAGAGGGTATATGCACAACCGGACTCAAGATATAGCCATGACCGAGGCCATTAAGACCATGCTGGCCAAGGTGGGTATTACCTGGAATATAGAGTTTCTTGATCCGGCGGCCATTAATGTAAAGATGAGGAAGGTTGATTTCGATTTTACCACAGGAGGCTGGTCTTGGATCTTTGATCCGGAACAGATAGTCACCGGTCTTTACCATCCCGATGGTGGGTTTAATTACGGAAGGAGTAACAATCCCAAGGTTATCGCTCTGATCGAAGCCGCCCGATCAGAAGTTGATTTTGACAAGAAGACCAAGATTTATTGGGATATAGAAAAGGCTCTTTATGACAACTATGAAGATGTCTGGTTATGGTGGCCCAGATATGTTTCGGTTACCCGTAAAAACATTCAGGGACTCAATAACGATATGGGTAATAAATTCAAAGAGGCGTTTGCGGTTTCCCATCCTGCCTGGTTTAAGGGGGGGAAAGAAAATCTTTATTAAATTTTAACCAAAACCAGATAACATTTTGGGAGAGTCAAAGAGGGTCTCGTTTTTGGCGGTTGCCCAAAAGATATTCATGATTTTCCAATTAACATAAAATTGAGATCGTTAGGCGACCTCGAATTTTATTCCAGTCATAAACTGTTCCTGAAAAGATGGGTTAAGAGATAACTCCAGATGTTCTATGCGCTGAGCAAGTCGTAGTGCCCTTTGATGGTGTTGCTCCGACAGAAGGCATAAAACCGCGCCCAACCCGGCAGCATTGCCGACAGCCCTGACCTTTTTTATTGGAAGTGGAGGAAGAAGCCCTACGGTCAGCAAGCTCTCTGCTTTCAGACTGGCCCCAAAGGCCCCGGCTAACAGGATTTCTTCCAGGTCTTCAAATCCTATTCCGGCTGTGGCCATCAAGATCTCCATCCCGGCTCGCATGGCCCCCTTGGCCAATTGGAGCTGACTGATATCATCCTGGGTCAAATAGATTTCCGGGGCAAGACGAAAAATTCGGCCCTTTTCACCTTGAATCAAGCGCTTTTTTATAGCCAGGGGCAAATCCTTCGGAAGATTTTTGATTTCTTTAAATCGACCTGTTTTGGTAATCAGGCCATGTCCGAGTAATTGGGCCACAGCGTCCAAGAGACCTGAACCGCAAAGGCCTTTGGCTGTCTGACTGCCGATAACAAAGAGCTCCACATCATCGATCATGGTTACATCTGATACAGCCCCAGGTCCGGCCCGCATGCCGTATTTGATACCCCCACCTTCCAGGGCCGGACCAGCAGCCGTGGAACAGGCCAAGATTTTACCTTTGTAGGCTAAAGCCATTTCACCATTCGTGCCGATGTCTAAAAGCAACCGAGGAGGGCCTGGGGTATCCAAACCGACTGCCAGAGCTGAGGCCACTGTATCGGCGCCCACATAGGCAGAAACCAAAGGCATGACTTCCAGTTTGGTATGTGAAGGAAGTGTTAATCCGGCCTCAACGCCTGTTAAGGTGAGGAGATCTGAAAAAACCGGTGTGAAGGGGAACCTAGCCAGCCCCTGGGGATTAATTCCCAAGAAAAGGTGCATCATGGAAGGATTGCCCACCATGGTGACCAGATGAATATTTTCTTGAATTACAGGATTAGTGGCTGACAGTTCATCAAGGATCCCATTGATGGTCATGGCCGCCATTTTCTGCAGGGTTGCCAGCCCTCCCGGGTGCTCCTGGACAAAACTCAGACGGGAGATCACATCTGCGCCAAAGGAGGATTGTTTATTAAGGGCCGCTCCTGATGCCCTTATTTGCCCAGATTTTAGATCCACCAGATAAACTGCAACCGTGGTGGTGCCCAAATCCACGGCCAGGCCATAACTCTTAAAATCCTCATCTCCGGCCTCGACGGTCAGGATTTCATTATTGAAAAAGCTAAAGGTGAGTTTGAAGTCCGCTTTTCGGATCAATGTGGATATTTTTTTTAAAGTCTCCAGAGAGGGTTGTTTTAACCCCGGCAAAGACTTGGTGATTCTCTCCCAGTCGGAGGCCGAATCTTTTTCGGGAGGGAGATCAAGCTCTACATATCGCTTTTTGACCCGTTCCTCGAAATCGCTGAGAACCGTCTCTCCTAATTCTTTTCCCCTCAGCCCCCGGCCTTTTGGTTTTTGGTCGATCAGGACCACCAACCCTTCCCGAACTTTTGTCTGGCAGGCCAGGCGGATGCCCTCCTGGGTTTCTTCAGGAGATAGAAATTGCTTTTCCCTTTCGGTGGGTTCTCCGACTTCTTTTGAAAGGATCTTTACCCGGCACTTTCCACACTTCCCTTTGCCACCGCAAATGGAATCGACATCTACCCCAGCAAATTGTGCCGCTTTTAGGATAGTAAAGTTTAACGGGACCGGGACTGTTAGATTTTGGGGCTCGAAGGTGATCAAAAACCTGCCGGTCATAGGTCGATTGTTTCCTTATGTTTGGAATATTTTCGATCGTAAAGGGTTGGGTCATAGGGCGCACGTCGTCCCGGACACTTCTCGCGGGGACAAAGCAAACAGGATTGGAAATCTTCGTTGGTGGGAAAGATGATTCCTGAAACGGAGTGAGAGGGAGACATCATCAGGCTGGGCATCAGAGTCACCCCTATGATTGCCTGTGTGTCCCCCATAATGGCGAAAAGGGCCTCTTGTTCGGCCAGGGGGAAATCTTCCAGGGAACCAGGATTTTGTTGGGAAGTTTGGACGGCATGGTAGTGCTCTTCCAGGTGGGTTCCGATCGCCTTGATAGCCTTTCGGACGGCAGCTTCTTTGACAGCTTCGGACCAGAAAGCCTTAAGAACATCCTTCTGACCCTTAGCCCATTCATCTAATTCCACACCGCAGGTGGCCACGTAGAGAAAAATACGGTGAGCCTGGTTTAAGTTTATTGTCAGAACCCGACTTCGGAACCACCTCCCCTCCACCTTTACGGCCTCTTCGCTTCGATCTTCAATATAAACAGGCCGGTACATGGCCTTGGGCTGGGCTATTTTTTGGGCCTCTTCGATCAAGGTCAGAAAACGGGAAAGTTCAGGTTCGCTTTCCTGAATCCTCAATCGGTGTTTTAAAGATCCGAGATCAATTACAAGGGGGATGTCATTCAAAATATGGGTGTCCATGAGACCAAACACCAAGACTCAGGGGTGGTAATTTTTGCCGATTTCCACCAAAGCCATCGGTTTTTTCTTGGGAGATGAGTATCCGTTTATCATAATGTTTTATCTTGCGACTGATATCGGGTTGATTGTCAAACAGGACCGCCAGCACTTTTAATATTTTTTTCATTTTAAAAATCGTTTCTGTTACAGACGCCCTTGCTTATAAGCCCTGATATAATCCATACAGAAATCGTCCATGCCCATAACCATGACCGCTGTTCTGAACAGGCGGTAAAGATCACGGTCCGTTGGATCCAGAATGGCTGAATCCATTCCGGAAGCAATAGCAGCGATCAGGAATGTCCGATTGATAAGCTTCCGGTTAGGAAGCCCGTAGGAAATATTGGTCAGACCGCAAACGGTATGGATGCCCGGATAGTCTTTCATGATCCTGGAGATGGCCTGAAGAAAAGCCACCCCGGATCCAACGTCATTGGCCAGTGGGAAAATCAGCGGGTCAATGTAAAGATCATCCAGGGAAATATCGGCCGCAGTCACCTTTTCCACCAGCCGCCCGGCCAGTTCCACCTTGATTTGAGCGGACTGGGCCAGCTGTCCCTGACCCTGGCACAGTCCGATTACTTTGGCCTTATGTTTGACCACCAGGGGCAGTGTGGATTCCAGACTGCGGGCCTCAAGAGTGATGGAATTAATCATGGGGGGAGAATTCACCAGGGGTAGGACCGCAGCGATGACCTGAGCATCGGCGCTGTCGATACAAAGGGGAATGGAGATCACTTCCTGCACGGTCTCGATTATCCATTTAAGCCGATCAGACTCTTCCCCCAGAAAAACACCGGCATTTACATCGAGATAATCCGCGCCGGCTTCCTCCTGCATCCTGGCTTCACGCTGAATGAAGGCCTTGTCTCCGGAGGCCACGGCCTGGGCGATAGGCTTTCGGGAGGAGTTGATTCTTTCTCCAATAATCAGCATCGATTCCCCCCTTAAAGTCACTTGGTTAAGCCTACTTTCAAACTTTCAGCTCCTGGCAATTTCCAGTTATTCCTTTGAATCCTTATACCCTTCTATCCTCTCCTGCTCTTTTGGAGATGATCCTGTAATTATAACCGCGGCCCGGATCAATACCCCTGCCCGAAATGGGCGGAATTCCATTTGCGGCCCTCTTCAAGCATGGCCAGGTAATTGGGGAAATGGATGTAGCTGGCCACGGAGTTCCCCGTGCCCAGCACGTAACCGCCTCCGGTCCCGCAAACGTTCAGAATCTGCCGCACCCTTGTCCTGACTTCCTCTTCAGTCCCTGAGGCCAGCAGGTTCACATCAACCCCGCCGATCAGGCAGATCCTGTTCCCCCAGCGGCGATAGGTTTCCTCAACCGTCATGATTTTATCCTCGAAGCTGTGCTTTCCATCCAGGCCGGTGTTGCAAAGTTCATCCATAACGGACTTAAGGTTGCCGCAGGAATGGAGCAGGACCATCTTATTTCGACTATGGGCCAGATCCACCATTTTTTTAAGATGGGGTAAAAATTTTTCCCGCAGGACTTCTGGAGCTATCAGGGTGCCGCTGAAAAAACCCATATCGTCCCCGATAAAAAATCCACCGCTTTCCGGCAGATCAATAAATTCCTCCGCCCCTTTATATATGATCTCGGAAACTCTGTTAATTATAGCATCGACCAGATCGGGCTGGTCGTACAAGGCATATGAAAAGGGGGTCATGCCCATCAGCCAGGTAGTCCATTCGAACAATCCGCCGGGCAGGTTCAATATCTTCATTCCTTGAGGGAGAATTCCCGCTATCTCTTTGGCCCAATGATTGATTCCCCCGGGACTCTCCGGCCATCCATAGTTCTCGAATGCCTCCCAACTGGTTATGGGACCGGAATCACTGACCATGAAAGACCTTCGGCCCCCTTTGATCTCCTTCGATTCCCTGTCGGGGGACTCCCTTCGAATTCCCGAAAAACCTAATAGTCCGTGGACGGTTACAAAGTCCCAGCCCATGGACAGATAAAAATCTACCGATCGCTCCAGATAGAAGTCGATATCGTTTTTAGACAGGTCGGAAGGGTCCCGGGGTCTGACCTTTTTATTCAGGTAACCTTCGGTCTTTGGATTGAAAAATGCCCGGAGGGTTCCGGGATCGGCAAAAAGGTCCCCCACGGGTACCGGTCCCGGCTTGCGTTCGGTAACGGTCCGGCGAAATCGCTCAAAATCCGGTTCCCAATTCTCGGGGACAATATGATATCTATCCGGCATAGTGGAATCCTGTTTCCTTTACAGCCCTTC
>JBEKPQ010000027.1:0-36536 GCA_049520575.1 Thermodesulfobacteriota bacterium
TGGAAGCCTCCTCTTGGTTTAGTTCTGGGCGAGTCCATCTCGACCCAGCCGCTTGTTCCTAAAAGTATCCTAAACCACCAGGAGGTTTCCTTCAACCTTGACTACTTATGCATTCAAACACCATACTAGTTTATTAACACCACTTTGTATAGAATTGGTATGTTGCGAACCATCGTATGATGAAATGGAGTCGGGCCTCGCGAAGTATTTGAAATCTGACAGAGGAGCAGATAACCAATTGCCTCACCCCAGATAAGAATGTTTCGTCATAACATTTAAAATTTGACCCGACGACTTCAAATCGTCGGCATTGATTTGAGAAGTTCTTCCAGAAGTCTTGTTTTTGAATTTTAGCCTGCCATGCCAGATTTCAAACGATAATCGTTGATCAACCCTTCCTATTTACTGGCCCCATTCCAAAGAAAAATCCCCCTATTTACTATTCACATAATCATGTATAATGTGTTTTACTCAAAGCTCAGAATAGCAAGGCAAAAATCTTCCAGCATCACCACCTTACCCCAAGCAAATAGAACTAACGAACATGATCAACACTTTCCGAAAATTATTTGGTTACAAGTTTCCCAGAACTGGGAAAATGATATCTGGTCTATTTTTTAAAATTGCCCCCCAAAATATAACTTGTGAATTATTTCCAAATATTTTTGTCAAGCTTAACCTCAAAGATCTTACCATGAAAGCAACTTTTTGGCTGGGCGATCGGTTTGAATTTCCCACAACGGCAGTTTTGAAGACTTGGAGGAGTGAAGGTGGAGCATTTTTTGATATCGGTGCCAATTATGGATTTTACAGCCTATATATGCTACATCAGCAGATAGATATATTGGTCTATGCGTTTGAACCGAATCCCATAACATTTAAGCACCTTAAATCAACCAAGATCAACAATAGATTAGATAGGCTGCATATCTTTAATTGTGGTCTCGGATCAAAAGATGAACATCTGAAATTGCATCCCGGTATTGATGACTCGGGTCACTCCACCTTTCTAAATGATCAAGAATTGGCCCATCGCTCATTAGGAGAAATACCGATTACTACTTTTGATAACTGGGTGAGAGATCAAGAGATAAGCTATCCAGATCATCCAGAATGGATTGCAAAAATCGATGTTGAAGGCATGGAGCTCTCGGTACTTAAGGGTATGAAGATGGCTTTAACGAAAAAAGCTTTTAGAGGAATTTGTATCGAGGTTTTTGAACCCACCCTGGCACGAAATGGGCACAAACCTGAAGAAATTTATTATTTTATGAAAACAGTTGGATATCAACATATAAACAGCAGAACCCTAATCCAAAGATACGGTCGCATAAATACAGACAACATATTTTTCGAACCGATAACATCTTGAGGATAAACCAGGGAACAGCGCCCATTATTTTTAAATTTGTTATTGAATTAGTTGAATGGGTATTATTTGAAACGGGGTCGGGCGAGGAGAAATATCTGATCGGACAGAGGAGCATATAACAGAATACTTCACCACAGATAAAAATGTTTCGTCATAACATTTAAAATTTTACCCGTCGGCTTCAAATCATCGGCATTGTTTTGAGAAGTTCTTCCTGCAGTCCTCAAATTTTGATGCGGCAATGGCTTCGTTAGAATGCTTGGTAAAATTGACCGATTTAAAATATTCCAGAAAAAGGCTTAAATAGCAAATTTAGGGTCAGGTCTTGAATTATTAGTTTTTGGTTGGGATTTTCCCACCTAAACACATTCTGAAAGAGATTGTGGCTCAGGGGAGCGGTGGATGGGGAGAAAAACATGGAGTTGAAAATTCCTCAAACAATCGAAACCGAGGTCCTGATTCTTGGCAGCGGGGCGGCAGGACTTAGAGCGGCCATCGAGGCCAGAAAACTCGGGGTCGAGGTCTTGCTGATCTCCAAGTCCAAAATCGGGCTGGGAAACAATACCGCCATATCGGGCAGCGGCATTGCCGCGGGCACCGGGTGGAGGGCGCCCGCGGACTCCCCGGCTTTGCATTTCAAGGACACCATCATCGGGGGAAGGTACATGAGCAATCAGCGTCTGGTTGAAGTGTTGACTCAAGAGATCGGACCACTGGTGCTGGAACTGGCAAGCTTCGGGGTACGATTTAGAAAGCAGGGGGAAACCTTTCATATGGCCCTTATGGCCGGACATACCCATCCCAGGAATGTCTTTGGCGATAAGGCGGTCGGCACTGATCTCACCCTGCCCTTGCGAGATTACGCGATGAATAAAGGTCTTGCCTACAGGTCGGGTGTGCTGATTACCGGGCTTCTAGTTAGAGGAAATGGAGCGGCCGGGGCTGTGGGTCTGGATGAGACCGGCGGGGTTTATATTTTCAAGGCCCGATCGATCGTTTTAGCATTAGGAGGGGCGGGACAAATTTATCTCCGAACCAGCAATGCGGCGGGCTCAACCGGCGACGGCTATGTTCTGGCCTTTGAGGCAGGGGTTCCCATGATGGATATGGAGTTTGTACAGTTTTCCGTTTCCGGCCCCAACGCCGAAATGTTCTGTGCCAGGGAGGGAGCGGTTATCCGAAACGCTCTGGGGGAGAATATTCTGGAAAAGTACGCCATAAGCGACCCGATCAAGATGACCCGGGATGCCATCTCCAGGGTCATCATGCTGGAAATCCAGGCCGGCCATTCCGATGACGGAGAAACCCTGACCCTGGACACCACGCCCATAGATGCGGGGCGGTTTGAGAAATTGCGCGTTCTATTGCCTAAAAACACCCCGGCGGACAAAAAACATTTCCCTATCGGTCTCTATGCCCACTTCTTTATGGGCGGGGCGAAAATTGATGAAGGGACCGAAACCTGTATTGACCGTCTTTACGCGACCGGAGAAGTCTGTGCCGGTGTCAACGGAGCGAACAGGCTTGGAGGCAATGCCCTGGCCGAGACCTTTGTTTTTGGAAAAATCGCCGGTCAGAAAGCGGCTCAAAGGGCCAGGGCCGAAAAAAAAGCCCCTGAGGCCCAAAAAGAAATTTATAAAGAGGTGGACCGGCTCAGGGCGATGGCCTTCTCCGACGGAGGGGAAGAGATCAAAGAAATAGGGCGTCTTCTAAAAACCATCATGTGGAACAAGACGGGAATCATAAGAAACCAAGAAGGCCTTCAGACCGCTCTGATTGAGATCGCCGATCTGAAAGCACGTTTTAAAAGGATCTCCATTCGCCGTGTCCAGGATCTTTCCGATGCGCTTAAATTGGAGAACATGATAAAGGTCTCGGAAATGGTGGCGCGATCCGCCCTTCTCAGGACCGAGAGCAGAGGCGCCCATTACCGGTCCGATTATCCGGAGGAGAACAACAACCTCTGGCTGAAAAACATCGAGATTTCAAAAATTGATGGATCCTTGTCGCTGCGAACAGTCCCTTCAGATCTATCCAGGATGGCACCCTAGCCTTTCAAAAACTAATGGGGTCGGACCACGCGAACGGATTATGACAGTTGCCTCCGATTAAGCGAGTGCTTATATTACACCTTAGAATTCTTTGGTTTGTAGGGAGGAGACCATGGTGAAATATCTGTTATACGTCTTGAGATGGGTTGTTCTCGCCATACCGGGAGCGTTGTTTTTTAACAAAGCGAAAGAGTTGCTGGGTATTGATAATGTGTACATGGTTATGATAATTAGCCAGGGTGTGATGGGCGCTATGGTCTATTTTCTCGACAGGCTTATTTTTACATCTGGCGCAATACCCATACCATGGGAAATAAAGCCCCGCGGCGTCTGTGCCGACTGCGGACGTGTGGGGAAATGCTACAGAGTGGCTGGAGAGAAATGCTGCGAGGTACGTGATAAGGCAACCGAAGAAGGATTTATATGCGAAAAATGCGCTGTAAAAAAGATACATCACATAAATGATTAATCGTGTTGAGATTGGGGTCGGACCGGGCCAAGAGTGCATAGTTCAAAGCTGATAGCTCAAAGTAAAGAATAGCTGAAGCGTCTTGGAAAGGAACCTTTTCGGCCTCGAAAAGAAGCTTTTAACCCAACAAGATTCTGCAAACATGGAGGAGCTGTAAGGGTATGAGATAGAAATAGATTTTCACCGTATTTTGTCAAAGAGTTTCACCGAATGATTTGGCGAAATCCATTTGATGGAAACAAGAAAGGATGGCGGCTTTTATGAAGATTTTGGGTATTGTCTGCAGCCCCAGGGAGGGTGGAAATACGGAGATTTTGGTAAGAGAGGCCCTGGAAGGTGTCCGTGATGCCGGAGGTGAACCCGAGCTTGTTCTGCTGTCAGGCAAAGAGATCGCACCCTGTGATGCCTGCGGTGGGTGCGAGAAAAACGGGCAATGTATTGTTGAGGATGACATGCAGGATATCTATGAAAAACTGGAATCAGCCGATGGATTGATTTTCGGCACACCGGTCTATTTCCTCAACGTCAGCGCCCAGGCCAAGGCAGTCATGGACAGGACCTTTGGGTTTCTAAGGACCAGAAGATTGAAAGGGAAGGTGGCGGCGGCTATTGTTGCAGTCAGAAGGGTAGGAGCCGGCCAAGTGCTGAGCTTGCTTTATACCTTTTTCGCGATTCACCGGATGGTTATTGCCGGGGGTGGTATTGGCTATGGGAGAGAAAAGGGTGAAGTGAGAGAAGGACCCGGGGGATCACCCGAAGTGACGGCCCTGCAAGAGGCCCGGGCTGTGGGAAAAGATGTGGTCAAGATGGCCAGACGGTTAGGGGCATGAAATAAAAGTTCTGACCAGGTACAGTGTCCAAATAGGGGGACATCTTACCTCTTTAATTTTCCAAAGACAAAATTGGGTCGGGCCATGGGCTTCTTAGCATCTCCGTCATCCTATTCCGTTACGATGAAGTCTTCTTACTTAGCCAAAGGGCGGTTACTTTGGTGAAGCCTTTTCGCCGTTGACCCGTTTAAAAATCCCCAGATCATCATCCTGATTTAAAGCTTCGAAGATATCCTTCTCTCAATGCCTAAACGACATTTTTATTTTTTTAGGGGCTATAGCCAGGATCAACTTGTCGTCAACAACCACAATATATAAGGCCCAGCAGCGGAGCAATCATGATCGGCCTGGAATCCTGATTCGCCAGGCCGCAGAAAAATTGCAGACTGCGATAATCGAACCCATGAGAAAGACATACTGGTATCCAAAGGCGTTCCAGATGACCCCTCCCAGAAGAGCGACAGAAATAGAAAAGACATGATCAATGGTGACGGCGCTGGTCAGGGCGGGTTGAATATGGTTGGGATCGAGGGCTATCTTCTTCATGTAGGTGGAACGGGCCATATTGACGGACATGAGCATCTGATCCAACAGGAAACAGCCGCAGGCAATAAGGAAGGCGACCTTTTCCGGAACGAAGAACCGGGAAAAACCGTATCCGAAGCAAACGAAAATGAGGAGTAAAGCCTCGGACAGGAGGACAAACCGTTCACCCAGCTTATCTACGGCCCGGCCGAGAAAAGGCTGGAATACAACCCCAATAACCCCGCCGATCGTAAACAGGGTGGCAATCGTCTGAGTCGGTTGATGAAACACAGTAACCAGGACCCAGGGGGCAAAGGTAATGAAAATTTGTTTTCTCGAACCGTAGAGCACAGCCAGCAAATAATAGAGACGATATTCACGACGAAGATTCAAGTACATGGCCGGCATATGAGTCCTGTCCCGTTTCATGGCAAACATAAAGCCGGCCGCTAAACCAAAGGCGATAGCGGCAAAGAGGAAAGTGTAACGAAAGGTAAACCCCAGGAACTTAAATCCCACCAAGACGAAGACGCTCCCGAGGATGGCCGAAAAATTTCTCACCGCATTCAGTTGTCCCAGCCGTTCGCCGGTCTTGCCTTCTTTGGCCAGTTCCATGCCGATGGTGGAAGAAAGAGGCATAAAGAGATGCTGTCCAAGGCTGTAGACAAAGAGCCAGGTCACCATCAATCCATAGGAGAAAGATACGAATCCGATGAGCACGGAGCCGGCCGCGCCCATCAACATGGTTATTGCGCCGAGCCGGCGGCTGCAGAGAAACCAGAGGGAAGCCGCTACGAAAACGGTCAGGAATCCGGGAAATTCGCGGGGGAATTCGAGAAAAGAGCGCCCAAAACCATCGAGGACAAAACGCTCATTGAGAAAATTATTGAAAATGGAGTCGAAGATGCTATAAGCGATCCCCATGGCAAAAGCTGCGCCGAAAAAGAACTTGAGTTCCCGGGACGCCTTGGAGATATGAGAAAAAGGGGATGGAATGATTTCTCCTTACTTGTTAAAAAGTCAAATTAACACCGGACGAATCATTGGGCCAATAAGGCAGGCGGCTGCGGGCCTGGAGATAACTATTAACAGATTGCTGAAAAAGGCCCATCAATCCCTCCCCGCCTTTCGGCAGGGCAGGTTTATTGCAGCGTACTTCTATGTACGACTCATTCCTCGGGATTTCTTCGAGTAAAAGGCAACGCTCAGTCCCACCCCATTGGGGCGGTTCCCGGTTTCGGACGCCTTGTAGCCCGTCGGGCCGCTCGGTCCGTTCGACTTTGTCGAGCTTTAAAAAGGTTCCCGGTTGGGAACCGATCGTCGAGCTTTTGAAAAGGCTCCCAGTCAGGAGCCGGATGCCGACGTTAAAAGAAGGCTTCCTGTCCGACTCCCTCTGGGGGTCTCCCCAAAGATCGGCATGTCGGCTTCCGAATGGAAGCCTATTAAGGAGCTCGGTAAAACCGAGCGGACCGATCGGCCGGAAGCCAGTCTGAACCTTTTTGAGCAACCTTTAAAAATGAGTTTTTCCGCATCCTAATTAATAGAAGTTCGCCCTAATGGAATATAAAGTCTTATTCAATTCCCTATTCATACCTCAAGGCACCAGTAGATACCCACGGGCTTACGCCCGTGGTCCTCAGCGTTGATTCTGATAGATAAAATAATCGGGATTCGTTTCATAAGCCGCCCTTTTAAGATTTATCTAATTGGACCTCTTATATATCAGAAGTTTAAAGAGGAGGAAGGGAAAAAGAAGATGGTTAACTACCAAGATCTATCCTTTGGATTCGCCTGAAAAGCCGGAACGGGACGGGGAGATCTTCCTACCCAAGGGCAACGAGACGGAAAAAATAGTTCCTGTAGGCTGATTGGTACGAAAAGACAATCGCCCCTGATGCAATTCTATAATCCTTTTGGAAACGGCCAGTCCAAGACCTGAACCTTCTTTTTTAGTGGAGAAAAAGGGGGTGAACACTTTTTCTTGATAAGCCGGCGGGATACCGCGGCCCAAATCGACTACCTCTATGATGACACAACCTTTTTGTCTCTGGGTTCGCACCAAAACCGGCTGTTCAGGGCCCGAAGCCTGAATGGCATTGAGGATCAGGTTATGCAAAACCTGAGTAAGCCGAGTTTGATCCGCCTGGATCGAAGGCAGGTCTCCGTCCATATCGAGACTCAACAGGATTTGATTTTGTTCCGCCTGGGGACGAATGATCCTCAGTACCTCTTTAATCAAATGATTAATATCCACAAAAGAAAATTCAGGGCTGATCGGCCGAGAAAAATGGATCATGTCTTGAAGCAAGCTTTCGATCCGCTGACACTCCAGATGAATGACTGACAGTCGTTCCCAGTTGGGATCTTCGGGATTGGTTTTCTGTTGGATTTTTTGAGTATAGGCCCCGATGGTAATAACCGGGTTTTTTAATTCATGGGCTACCGTGGCCGCTGCCTCTCCAAGAACAGCCAGGTGTTCCTGATCCTGTCTCAGTTGGGTTTCGAGCCTCTCCCGATCGACCAACAAACCGATCAGTATCCCAAAGGCATAAAAAAGGACCACCTCGTCAAGATAAGCATTGTGGGGGGCGGGGTTGGAAAACAAAGGGACCCAATGGGGAATAAATAATAAGGTAACCACAACGGCTGAAAGAACGCCGCCTTTAAAACCGAAGAGAAGTCCGCTTAATACGATGGGCAGATAATAGAGACGATGAAGAATTTCCGGAGGAACAATGGATGGTATCCAGACCTGATCCAGAATAAAAATAATGATCAGCAAAAAGAGGATGGGAAGGACCTTCCAATACATGGGGATGAATTTATATCGGGTCCAGAGGGAATAGAGTGTGCTGTTTTTATACCAGGTCATAAACATATCATTCATCGGTGAAGGGTTGTAAAAACAGTCTCAATTCCTGATCCCCGATGCCGGATGTTTAGTATTAAAAAAGAGTTCCATGATTCCAGGACTTGAATCCTATCAGCTATCAGTTATGAGCCAGTATCTCTCTCAATTCCTCTCCTTCTATCACCTCTTTTTCCAGCAGTCGTTGGGCCAGGATGGCCAATTGATCCAAATGTTCTTTCAATATTCGACTGGCAATATCTTTCGCCTGCTCAATGATCTTTTTCACTTCCTGATCGATCAGCCTGGAGGTCTCCTCGCTGATGGAACGACCGGTATCATATCCCATCCCGGTTTCCAGAAATAAAGGCCGCCGTTCCTTTTCAAAAGTGACCACTCCCAGATCGCTCATTCCATATTCACGAACCATCCGTTCGGCAATATCCGTGGCCCGTAAAAGGTCGTTCTGGGCCCCGGTGGAAATCTCCTTGAAATGGAGCTCTTCGGCGACCCGGCCTCCCAGAAGAACGCCCATTCGATCCATTAATTCCCCTTTGGTCATCAGATAGCGGTCTTCTGTGGGCAGTTGCTGGGTGTACCCCAAGGCCCCGATCCCCCTGGGGATGATGGAAACCTTGTGGACCGGATCGGCGTTCGGCAGAGTTTCAGCCACAATGGCATGGCCGGCTTCATGAAAAGCCACGATCTCTTTTTCTTTTTCATTCATCCTCCGGTTCTTCTTTTCCAGGCCGGCAATAACCCGATCGATGGCTTCATCAAAATCCTTCATGTCCACCTCTTTTTTATCCTTCCGGGCTGCCAGCAAGGCCGCTTCGTTGACAATGTTGGCCAGATCGGCTCCGACAAAACCGGGAGTTCGGGCGGCAATCACCTTCAAGTCCACCTGCGGTGCCAGGGTGACTCCTTTGCTGTGGACACGGAGGATCGCTTCCCTGCCCTGAACATCGGGTTTGTCGATCATCACATGCCGGTCGAAACGACCGGGCCGAAGCAAGGCCGGATCGAGGATTTCAGGTCGGTTGGTGGCGGCCATAATAATAACGCCCTTTTCGGTGTTGAATCCGTCCATCTCAACCAGAAGCTGATTCAATGTCTGTTCACGTTCATCGTGCCCCCCCATAGGGTTGATCCCCCGGGCCTTGCCTATGGCGTCCAATTCATCAACAAAGATGATACAAGGGGCCTTTTGCTGGGCCTGAGTAAACAAATCCCGAACCCGCGCTGCCCCCACTCCGACAAACATCTCCACAAAATCAGAGCCGCTCATACTGAAAAAAGGGACCCCGGCTTCCCCGGCCACGGCCTTGGCCAGGAGCGTCTTGCCTGTCCCCGGGGCACCAACCAATAAAACCCCCTTGGGAATCTTGCCGCCCAGCCGCTGAAACTTTTGGGGGAATTTCAAAAATTCGATGACCTCTTGAAGTTCTTCCTTGGCCTCATCGATCCCGGCCACATCATCAAATTTTATATTAATATCTTTTTCCATATAGACTTTGGCCTTACTTTTCCCGATAGACATCAGACCACCGCTGGCTCCCCCCATCCGGCGCATTAAAAAAAACCAAACCGCCACAAAAAAGATCATGGGCAGGATCCAGTTGGTAAAAAATTTAACCAACTTGTTTTCCAGTTTCCCGGTAAATTTTACGCCTACCGATTCAAGGTCCTTAACCAAATCCGGGTCCTGCACGCGGGCTGTTATAAACGAAAGCTCGCCTTTCCCTTTCCCCAGTTGTTTGATGGTGTCTGAAGAAACCAGCCCTTCTATTTCCGCGGCCTTGACTTTACCGGAAATAAGGTCATCATAAATGACAATATTGGACAGCTTATTATTTTTTAATAGTATTTTGAACTCATTATAGGGAATCTGGCCCACTTGGTCGGCCATGAAATAAGTCTGAAAGGCCATCAAAATAATCATGGCCAGAACAAAATACCAGATGGAAAAATGGGTCTTTTTTTCAATAGGCATAAAGAGGGGTCCTTTTATCTGTGAATGACTTAATAACGGTGACTAATATTCAAAGTAACCGATTCTGACTTAGTTTCCATCCGGAAATTCGAATTTCCGGATGAGAACGACTTAACAAAATTAGAATTTCAAAATCCAAAATTCGAAACAAATTCAAATGACCAAAATTCAATATTAACATCATATAGATTTTTTTGGCTTACTGCCTGTTTCGAATTTCATGCTTCAAATTTCGGATTTATTATGATTATATCACTGGGAGCGCAACCAGTAATCAAAAAATTTCCGTCCAATGATGGCTATCAAGAACCCTGTTATCAGGATGATCAAAATGGCCCATTCAATATTTTTGACTATATTTTCACACGAATCCCCGACTAAGAAGCCCAGAGACGTAAAAAGAATGGCCCAAAGGGTGCAACTGGCCAATTGCAGGACAAGAAACTTGGAGATTTTCATACCCAGGATACCGAAGGCCAGGGCGCTGGCCAAACGAAATCCGAAGACATATTGGGTGATGAAAAGGCTGGTAGTCTCATGACGGCGGATGTGGTACTCCGCCTTTTGTATTTTTAACTGAAATTTGGGAAACCTGAGCAGGACCCAGGGGGAAGCGGTTTTGCCCATTAAATAAAAGAACAGATGCCCTATATAAGAGGCCGAAACGGCGGTGGCGATGACGATCCAAAAGTTCAGATGACCCTGATGGGAAAGCAGGCCTCCCAGCACCAAGGTCGTCTCTCCCTCAAAGAAGGTCCCGGTAAAAATAATCAAATAACCGTATTCTTGGAAAAGATAGAGCAGCTGTAAAAATTTTACCGACACCCCAAAGCCTCTTCCTTCTCCATTCCCTCAACAATGAAAAAAGTTCCCAGGGTTTTTGGGAAAATGTATTTATGGAAATTCTTCTCTGACTTCCCCTTAACGTATCCCAAAGAAATTCACTACTGATCGATTGATCCTTATATCATAACCTATCCAATAAACGCAAGAGAAGGTTGCCTTGGGAACAAAGGAAAACAGCGGGTGAGTGACACTGCCTGATATTTTTTACAATTTTTAATAAATTATGATATAATTGTAATATATTTTTTTGTGATAAGGCAATCGGATAAATACCATGCCCCGAAAAATTTTAGTCACCGGCGCTGCCGGTTTTATCGGTTTTCATCTCTGCCGGCGGCTTTTGAATGCAGGGCATCAAGTGGTTGGTCTGGACAATCTGAATGAATATTATGATGTCCGGTTGAAGCTGGATCGTCTGAAGGAGATTGAACATCATATCCATTTCCATTTTGTCAAGAGCGACCTCGTCGATCGCCGAACCTTGTCTGTTCTCTTCGCCGAACAGGGATTTGATATGGTGGTCAATCTGGCTGCTCAAGCCGGGGTACGTTATTCCTTGATCAACCCCTATGCCTATGCCGAAACCAATCTCATGGGTTTTTTAAATATCCTCGAGGGGTGCCGGCATCACCAGATCAAACACCTGGTCTTTGCCTCTTCCAGTTCTGTTTACGGGGCCAATACCCGGATGCCCTTTTCCGTGCACGACAATGTCGATCACCCGATCTCCTTATATGCAGCCACCAAGAAAGCCAACGAACTCATGGCCCATACCTATGCGAGTTTATACCAACTGCCTTGTACCGGACTTCGTTTTTTTACGGTTTATGGACCTTGGGGCCGACCGGACATGGCCTTATTTATTTTTACCAGGGCCATCTTAGAGGGGAAGCCCATTGAGGTCTTCAATTACGGAAAGATGCAACGGGACTTCACCTACATTGACGATATCATCGAAGGGGTGGTTCGGATTATGGACAAGATACCCGAACCCAATCCGCAATGGAACGGCCGGCAGCCGGATACCGCGACCAGTTATGCCCCCTATCGGCTATATAATATCGGCAATAACCAACCGGTGGAACTTTTACACTTCATCAAGGTCCTGGAGGATTGCCTGGGGAAAAAGGCCCTTAAAAACCTCATGCCCATTCAGCCTGGGGATGTACCGGCCACCTTTGCCGATATAGATGATCTGACCAAGGATGCAGGGTTCAAACCGAACACTTCCATTGAAAATGGGATCAAGGACTTTGTAGAATGGTATAAGGACTATTATAAGGTATAATAGCTTAAAGTTTAAATTTTTTAAAAAACCATCCTTCCTGCATTCCAATCAAGGAGACCTGCTATGACACAAGACCTAAGAAAATCCATCATTGCCGGCAGTTGGTATCCTGATAATCCGGAAGTCCTGCGTTCCCAGATCCGGAACTTTTTCCGGGCTGTTCATGATACACCGGAAATATCCGGAGAACTGATCGCCCTGATCGTCCCCCACGCAGGCCATGTCTATTCCGGGGGAGTGGCTGCCCATGCCTATAAGCTCTTATCGACCAGGCCCTTTACTCGGGTCGTCATTATTGCCCCCAGCCACCGTTACCCTTTTAAAGGGGCCTCTATTGATCAAAAGACCGGCTATGAGACGCCGTTAGGGATTATCCCTGTCGATCGGGTCTTGGCTCAGTCCATTTCCGATAAGAGCCCTGTTTTTAAGTATGTCCCGGCAGGACATGCCCAGGAACATTCCCTGGAGATCCAGCTTCCTTTTCTTCAAGAAATCCTTACCAGTTTTTCAATTGTGCCCATTATTCAGGGTTCTCAGGATCCATCTACCTGCGAAGCAATGGCCCGGGCTTTGGCTGAGGTTCTTAAAGAGGAAAAGGCTTTATTGGTGGCCAGTACCGATCTGTCCCATTTCCATCCTTATGAACAGGCCAAAACCCTGGATAAAAAAATCATAGACCGGGTGTCGGCTTTTGATGAAAAAGGGTTAATGGAGGATATAACCAAGGAGAAATCGGAAGCTTGTGGTGCCGGTCCCCTGGTTACGGTGATGAAAACGGCCAGGCTCCTTCAGGCCGATCAGGCTTATGTTTTGAACTATGCCAATTCCGGGGATGTTTCCGGCGATCGCTCCAGTGTGGTGGGCTATATGGCAGCGGCCATTTTTAACTCAAACCCGGGGAAAGGAAAACAAAAAGAAAATGCTTTTTCCCGGGAGGAAAAAAACTTTTTACATCAATTAGCCCGAGGGGCCATCGAACACCGTCTTTTGGGCCGACCCATGCCCACCCGTGATGGTGAAACACAAAGACTTTCCGAAAAAAGAGGGGCTTTTGTAACCTTAAAAACCCACGGCCAACTGCGCGGATGTATCGGCCATATTCAGGCTTTAAAACCTCTTTCGCAAACCGTGATTGACATGGCCCAGGCGGCCGCCTTTCAAGACCCCCGGTTCCCGCCACTCTCTGAACGGGAACTCAAAGACCTTTCTATCGAGATTTCGGCCTTGACCCCTTTACGTCAGATCCAGGACACCAAGGAAATACAGGTGGGCAAACATGGATTGTTTATCGAACGGGGATTTAACTCCGGCCTTCTCCTGCCTCAAGTGGCCGCTGAATACGGCTGGGATACCCAAACCTTTCTGGAGCAGACCTGTCAAAAGGCCGGACTTCCCAAAGACGCTTGGAAGGATAAAAAAGCAAAAATTCAAGTCTTTTCGGCCGAGGTCTTTTAAAGACGCCCCTGGAGGGCATCATGTTCGAGTTGTTATTGGGGGATGGATAAAAAACCTTCTGGTATGAGCTCTGTGGTTTTCAAGAAGCCAATCGAGTAAACTGTTTTTTGTCAGTCTTCGACCTCCTGCTTTACCGGTATCTTGGATTCGCAGGGGACCCCGGTCTGGCATAAACCGCATCCATAGCCTTCAAAGCCATAATGGGACTTTACATAAGGGAGGACATTTTCCCTGATGTAGTTAAAACATTTAAGCTTATCATGACCAGCTTCGCTTAAAGCGCCGGCAGGACATCGTTTGATACATTTTCCGCAAATCCCTTTACTGAAAAAAAGACAATAGGCCTGATGCTGGCTATAAGGCCGAGGTGTTGGGGGGATTTGAATGGCGGCCACTACTGAACCTGTGCGCATGGCCTTGCCGTGAGGAGTGATCAGACCGTCGCAAAGGCCGAAGGTCCCCAAACCTGAGGCATGGGCGACATGCCGCTCCGACCAGGTTGAGGAAAAAACAAATTGGTCTGATCTTTTTTGTTCCCAAAGAGGGGAAAGCTGGGGGGCCACAGCCTGAATTCCCTTTTCTTGCAAAGCTGAAACAACGGCTTGGCGCAGTTTGACATTCACCTCTTCTCCGAATATACGTGCCCTGACCCAGCGATCGGAAGGATAAAGCTTCTCTTTCCGATTGTCGGCCTTGGTTTCCTTGGTCTGGGATAAAATAAAGCTTATGACCGTCAGTTCCTCTGGCCGGAACGGCGTTTCCGGAAAGGTCAAGGAAAATATCTCCGGAGGGGTCCAGTGAAATAGGCCGACGTGCTCTTTAAAGGTTTCAAAGATGGGATCATCTCCCCGGGAAAAACCGACCAGAGGGTTTTCGAAGGCCTTGTCCTGGGCCTGGTTTTGAAGGGTGTTCTTTGGAGAATGTTCAATGAAATCCAGGATAACGGATTCTATCCAGGTTGCCCAATCTTCGTTTTTTTTCTCTACCATCTTAATCCTTTCTAACAGGTTTAATTAGCGGATCCCGATTATTTTGTGCAGTTGTAAACTGAGACGCCACTTGGGATGTTCAAGACAGTACTGGATTGCCTCTTGGATATTTTTTTTAATATCGGGACCGTCTTGGGGCTGTAGAAAGAAAAATTTAAAATCAAGAGATTCAAAAACCGTTGGTTCCATTCCCTCTTGAGGGAAAACCAATTTCAACTCATCACCGGATTTGAGTTTCAATTCAACCCCAGCCTTAGGGCTGACACAAATCCAGTCAATTCCAGCAGGCGGTAGAAGGGTGCCGTTGGTTTCAATGGCTACTTCCAATTCGAGACCCTGAAAAGCATCCAACAATGGTTTGTCCAGTTGAAGCAAAGGTTCACCGCCGGTACAGACGACAAAAGGGCGTACTTTTTTGGATACCCCTGCAGGAAACTTATCCCTAACCGCTTCGGCCAGATCCATGGGGTTTTGAAATTTTCCACCACCAGGACCATTAATCCCCACAAAATCGGTATCACAAAATCGGCAAGCTGCTGTTGGACGATCGGCCTCCCTGCCTGACCAGAGATTGCAGCCGGCAAAACGGCAAAATACAGCTGGGCGGCTTGCCTGCGCTCCTTCGCCTTGGAGGGTGTAATAAATTTCCTTAACCGAATAACTCATATAGGGCCGGATCCTTAATTCCCGCTTCTGCGAATCCCTTGAGCCTCAGCAGGCAGGCGTCACACTTCCCGCAGGCTTTTCCCTCCGAAGACGGATCATAACAGGAACTGGTCAGACTGAAATCAACCCCAGATTCCAGGCCCTTTTTAATAATCTGGGCCTTACTCAGATTAATCAGGGGAGTGTGGATCCTTATTTTTCCCCCTTCCACACCGGCCTTGGTTCCAAGATTGGCCGCAGTCTCAAAGGCCTCAATAAACTCCGGCCGGCAATCGGGATAGCCGCTGTAGTCCAAGGCATTGACACCGATAAAAATATCACCAGCCCCCAGCACTTCGGCCCAGGCCAGGGCCAAGGAGAGAAAAATGATATTCCGGGCCGGGACATAAGTACTCGGGATATCCGTTGAGATCTCATCCAACTTTCGATCTTTCGGTACTTCAATCTCAGCCGTTAGGGCCGAACCGCCGAAGCTGCCTAAGTCCACATCAAATATCTTGTGTTGGGCCACCTGGAAATGGTGAGCGATTCGTTTGGCGGCCTCGATTTCTATTTGATGACGTTGGCCGTATCGAAAGGTTAAGGCATAAAGTTCATAACCCTGGCTTTTAACCATGGCCAAGGTTGTGGAGGAATCCAGGCCGCCGCTTAAGAGAATAACTGCTTTAGTTTTTTGATATTTCATTACCTGTAGTCTACTTAGGTCAGCCTGAAAATGCAAGGCTGCTTGGTCAAGATTCCTTAGTATCTTGTTCATCTGTTTTTGGAAATTCAGGAAATGGTTAGATAGAGAAGGATCGCCTTCGTAAAAACTGGCTTATCCATCGATGGTTTGAAGAAATTCATCGATCGCTCGATTCACCTCCAGCGGTTTTTCCGCAAACACCATATGGGTGCCGCCTTCGATGACCAAGGCCTTGGCTCTGGGCATATGGTCGGCCAGATAAAGAGAATATTTGGGCGGAGTCATAACATCCTGGTCTCCGCACAGGGCCAGGGTGGGGATGTTGATTTCAGCGATTCTCTCCATGATATCAAATTGGTCGCAGGCCTTCATGTCATTGAGCGCCGCAGCCGGTCCGTTTTCGAGGTGCCGGCGGTTAAGAACAGCCTTTAATTCAGGGTCGACGAGATCATAGGCGGGGTTAGGCGTTTTTTCGAATTGAGAAGGATCGTTAACGGCCTTTTCTAAAGCTTCGAGGAACATGGGGTGGACCCGGAGCCGGGCACCACTGCCCACGCTAATAATACCTTTCACCTCTTCCGGATACTTTAAGGCATACAACAGGGCAATTCCCCCGCCCAGAGAATGGCCTACCAGGACAATCCGGCTATAGCCTGCATTCTGTAAGGTCTTATGAAGCCATTCGACATAACCGTCTATGGTTGGGATAAGTTTCCCTTTTGGATGGCCTGGAAGATCCAGGGCGACGCTGCCTTTAAAATACTGGGTCTGGTAAAACCATGATTCCTTGCTGCCGCCGGAACCATGAATGAATATCAGTTGCATAAAAGATACCTCCCGCTCTCAAGCTTTTTGCTATTCATTCGATATTACTTTTTTCAAACCCTTATTCCCACCTGACCTTAATGGGCTTTCGAGGCACGGTTTTTAAGAATTTCAGTTTGGGGTAGCCCAGAATCATCGTATCGAACACTTTATGATCGGATGGCAGGTTTAGCTCTTCTCTCATGGGGGGATAATATTCGGCCACCACTTCCAACAGGCCGATGAAACAAGATCCCAGGCTCATGGTTCGGGCGGTCAAGGCCACGGTGTGAGCGGCCAAGACAGCATTGTCTTTAGGGGCGCTGGTGGGAAAGATGGAATGGAAGATCATCAGAACCGGTGCCTGATAAAAAATCGGATCCCGTCCCAATTCTTTTTCCTTAGTAAACCTTTTCCCAAGACCGAGCGAACGAAAAGTCATTTTATAGTCCTGGGTATCCTCCTTGCCATCTGCCTTAAGCCTGGCGATCTTTTTCTTTACCCGTTCTTCGATCCAGATAAAATAATCAATGGCCAGATCGGATAATTTTGAGATCTTTGCCGGATCCGTGTAAACGATGACTTCCACGTTCTGAACATTGCTTCCCGTCGGCGCCCAACGGCAGGCTTCCATCAGGAGTTCAAGTTCTTTTTTGGAGACCTTTTTCTTGAGAAAATGTCTGTGGCTGCGCCGTTCCATAAGAAAACGGATGAACGTCGCCGTTTCCAATTGAGTACTTCGGTTGATTCCAATAAATTCCTTTATCTTTAATTTCGAATGGGTGACGGCTCCGGTTGGGCAAAGAGAAACGCAATGGCCGCAGAGGATGCAGGTCTCCTCATTGGAATCCGTGAGGATTTCCCCTTTATTGTTGGTGAAACATCTGGGACACCTGATCGCGCAGATGCCGCAACCCGTACATTTTTCCTCATCAATCACCACCCAACTCATATCTTTCCCCCAATTAACGATTTTTTCCTATCCGAAAACTTCCCTGCCCATTCTCTCTCACAAGCCGATCTCCCCGGCTACCTGCCTCATGCCCATGATGACATCCTGGATGAGTTCCTCCAAACCCATCCCCAGCATTTGAAGGCCTTTTTCAATGACCTCCCGATTGACCCCGGCGGCAAAATTTTTCTGCCTCCATTTTTTCAAGACCGATTTGGCCTCCAGGTCCAGGACACTTTTGGATGGTCTAACCAGAGCGGCGGCCGTGACCAGACCGGTTAATTCATCGATGGTATAAAGGCATTTTTCCAAATCCGTTCTAGGTTCCACATCGTTGCATAAACCCCAGCCATGAGAGATGACCGCCCGGATGTATTCTTCCGGCCAGCCCTGCTCCTCCAGAATGGTTTTGGTTTTATGACAATGCTGCTCCGAGAATTTTTCATAATCCAGGTCATGGATCAGTCCGATGACTCCCCATGGTTCTTCGTCGGCCCCCCTTTTCCGGGCCAGATACCGCATGGCTCCTTCCACGGCCAGGGCATGATGAATCAGGGCTTCGTTTTGATTGTATTCTCGGAGCAAGGTCAAGGCCTCTTCACGATTCGGTATATGTGTATTCATCCATTCGTCCCTTCAGTTAAACAGCCCCGTCTCCTCAAATTCCTTTATCTCCTGCTCGGTATACCCGAGTTCCAATAGGACCTCCTGGGTATGGGTCCCAGCCGGCAACCCCACCTGGTCATATTGCGAAGGGGTCTCAGAAAATTTAATGGGCTGGGCTAATTGTTTAACCTGCCCCCCTCCGGGCAGGGAGACCAGGACGACCATTTCTCTTTCCAGAACCAGAGGATCGTTCAAGGCTTCGGTAAGGGTCAATACCGGTTCTACACAGGCATCCCACTGCCGGAAACAGGCGGTCCACTCGTCCCGTGTTTTAGTTTTTATGATCTGTCGTATCTCTTGTTTGACCTGATTGACATCTAAAGGGAGAACGCCTCCGGGGATCAGATCAGGACGGTCAATACCCTGACAAAAGGCGGCGAAAAATTGGGGTTCCAGACCGCCAAAGCTGATGAAAAGGCCGTCTTTCGTTTCATAAAAATCATACAAAGACCCGCCGTTTAAAATGTGCCCTTCTCTTCCCGGTTCTTGACCGTCAACCAGAAAGGAAGCCCCCACCAGGGCATTAAAAGCGACCATGCCATCGGTCATGGAAATATCAACCTGCTGCCCTTTCCCTGTGGTCTGACGAGCAATGACCGCGGACAAAAGGCCGATGACGGCATTGTAGGACCCCGAGGCAATGTCGGCGATCTGCATACCGGTCAAAACCGGCCCGGTTTCCCTGCGGCCGGAATAGGACATGAGGCCGGATCTGGAAAGATAATTGATATCGTGCCCGGCCCGACCGGTCATTGGACCTGTTTGACCATAGCCGGTCAGGGAACAATAGATAAGAGACGGATTGTGTTCTTTCAGGCTGGAATAATCCAGACCGAAATTGGCCATGACCCCGGGACGAAACTGCTCAATTAAAATATCATAAGAGGCAATCAGTTGTTGGACGATGTGGACACCTCTGGAATCTTTTAAATTTAAGGTCATGGAACGTTTGCCGCGGCCCAGGTAAGCCGAACCGGCGGAAAGCTCCGTCCCTTCAATAAAAGGAGGCACCAGGGTAGTCAAGTCCGGGCGGGAGCCTGACACAACACGCAGGACATCGGCCTCGAGATCGGCCAGCATCATGGTGGCATAAGGACCGGGCAACAAGGTGGTAAAGTCTAATATCTTCAGTCCCTGAAGAGGTCCGGCCATTATTAAGTCCCCTATTCGATTCTTATCAAGTATTATCTAAGAATTTATCTCGCACAATTTAATGAGCTAGTCTTGCTTTTCTGTGATGATTAGAATCCGGGAATCAGGATCCAGAATAAAACCCAAATCTTTTTAATGATCCATCCTCATTCTGAATTCTGGCTCCTGGGTTATGGATTCCAGAATTTCAAATATCTTGGCTTGGGGTTTACCCCGTAATCCCCAATTTTTTTTCAAGGTGGGTCAGGTTTTTCCTGTCCCCCAAGGCCACCAAGATATCTCCAACCTGGATCTTGGCCTGGGAAGAAGGATTAAAGATCATTTCCCCCGATCTTTTCTTGATAGCCACCACGATCAGGTCATAATCTTTACGGATGTCCGATTCCATCAGGGTCAGGTTTTTGATTTCGGATTGAGCACCCACAGTCAATTCTTCCATCTGAAGGTCCAAGTTGTGATTGTGCATGGCCAGTTCAATAAAATCAATAACTGTGGGGCGCAAAATGGTGTTAGCCATACTGCGGGCTCCAATGTCATAAGGAGAGACAACCTTGTCGGCTCCGGCCCGGGTTAATTTTGTTATTGAAGATTCTTCCGCCGCTCGGGCCAAAATAAATAAATCAGGGTTCAGCCCGCGGGCCGTCAAAGAAATATAAACATTATCCGCGTCGGAAGAAACAGCAGCCACCAGCCCCTTGGCCCGTACAATACCCGCCTTGAGCAGATTTTCTTCCGATGTGGCCTCCCCTATGACATATAAAATATTCTTTTCTTGAAAGAGGGGGATGGTCCCGAGGTCCTTTTCAATAACAACCACTTCTATCGGTTTCTCCCTCAAAAGCTGGCTTACGGTCCGGCCGATGCGGCCGAAACCGCAAATAATATAGTGCCCGCTGATTTGGCTGATCTGTTTTTCCAACTTTCTCCTCCCAAGAATATCTTTTATGGTTCCTTCCACCAACATCCTGGCAAAACTACCCAGAAAATAAAACATAAATCCCACCCCAGAGACGATCAGGAGCATGGTAAAAATTCTCCCGCCTCGGCTTAAAGGGTGGACTTCCTGAAAACCTACAGTGGTGAGGGTAATAACCGTCATATATAAGGCTTCCAGGCCATCCCAGCCTTCGATGACCATAAACCCGATACAACCCCCAATAAGTATTAAGGAAAAAATAATAAGGTCGAAAATGAAATGGGTAGTGAACCTCATTTACCCCAAAAACAAGTTAAGGAATGAGAGAGATTGGTTTTTTTGGGAACCGACAATTTCTATGGAGACCTGGGTCGAACCAGGAGGCAGAGGCGGAAAAAGGATCATAAAAGGAAGCGTTTTCCCTGGTAAGACCCGGGCACTGTTGGAAAACCGTTCCGGTTGGGTTGAACGTAGCCGGTCGATTTCTTCAAAAGAAAGGGTTCCCAATTCCTCGGGGGTCAAAGTCCAGCCGGCAAAGACTTCACGAGAGACAGCCACTTTATTTTCGGCTGTTTTCAGTGCGCCTCGGATCCTTATCTTTTGTCGAATATTTGGATAGCCGTTTTTGATCTCCCCTTCGATGACAAAAAACCGGCCTATTTTTTCATTCTCTTTAAAATATTTCTTTATATTGATCAGACTTATTTTTTGGATTCCGTCAGGATCCACCGGAAGAAAAAAAACCTTTGACCAGGTATCGCCCATGCTCCAAATGGGATGCAGGTATTGAATATAGAAAAAGCGGGCGGCTATGGCAACTAAAAGGATTATTCCAACGGTTACCAAAGTCCAAAGGGTTTTCCTGACCGGTCGCATTTGCCTGGCCACCACTTCTTCTTCATCTCCAACCTTCAGAAAAGGCTCCTGATCCGGAGTTGATTTCTGGGAATCAAGGGCTTCTGAAAAAGAAGGGGGTTCAGCCCAAAAAATATAACCGCACCGACTGCAACGGACCTTGGACCCAAAGGGTTCAATATGTTTTTGATCTAAATGATAAGCAGTAGAACACTTTTCACAGCGGATAATCAAGCAGGCCTCCTTAATCAATCGAAAAATACAAAGGATTAAAAATGAAGGTGATAAAGCCCCGGGAGGTGGCGATATTGTTCATCAAAGTCCAGCCCGTAGCCCACAATAAATCCTTTGGGAACGGAAAATCCGCAATAATCAATGGTGATTGGAACTTCCCGTCGTTCGCTCTTGTCAACCAAGGCACAAATCCGCACGGATTTGGGGTTTTCTTTTTTCAGGAATTCTTGAAGGAATTTCAAAGTCAATCCACTGTCGACAATGTCTTCGACCACCAGAATATGTTTATCTCTAATCGGGAGTTCAATGGCTTTGGTGAAATGAATCTTCCCTTGACTTTTATTCCCACTGCCATAGCTGGCCAGGCGGACAAAATCCATCTTAACGGGGATGGAGAGATTTCTGGCCAGGTCGGACATGAACACAAAGGCTCCTTTTAAAACTCCGATCAAGATCAATTCCTCTTTTTTATAATCTTTTGAAATAGAGCGAGCGAGTTCTTTGACCCTTTTCTGGATCTCCCGATGGGAATATAGGCGTTCTTTATTGGCTGGAAATGGCATCGCTTTTATTCCTTTCTTTGGGAAATATATTCCAAAGATTTAAAAAAGTCAATCATCCCTGATTGTTTTTTCTTGAAATGTAATAGTTTTCCCCTTATATATAAAGCAAAATTTGCCAGGAGAAAACTTTTATGACCCCTAAGGCCTTTTTATTTCCCGGACAGGGTTCCCAGTATGTAGGAATGGGGAAAGAACTTTATGACCAATATCCTGCGGCCAGGGAATTTTTTGAAAAAGCGGACGAGATAACCCGGATGCCGTTGAAAGCATTATGTTTTGAAGGGCCTTTGGAAGACCTGACCTTGACCGTCAATTTACAGCCGGCTATTACTACCGTCAATCTGGCTGTTTTGGCCTGTTTGGAAGAAAAAGGGGTGAAGCCGGAGGTAGTGGCCGGCCATAGTCTGGGAGAATATTCAGCCCTTTATGCCGCCGGGGTGCTTGGTCTGGAGGATACGTTGAGGCTGGTTAGGGTCCGGGGGATCTTGATGGATCAGGCGTCCCAGAAATACCCCGGGGCCATGGCAGCCGTTATGGGGTTGTCTTCTGAAACCCTGGAAACCATCCTGTCAAAACTGAAACAGGAGGGGGCCATTGGTGCTGCCAACTATAATACACCGGAGCAGACTGTTATTTCAGGGACCAAAGAGTTGGTCGAAAAAGCTTCCCAACAGGTGTCTCAAGCCGGCGGTAAGGCTATTCCTTTGGCGGTCAGCGGGGCTTGGCACAGCCCTTTAATGAAGGAGGCTATGGATGCTTTTGAAAAGTTGCTGGACTCTATTCTATTTAATCCTCCCCGGTGCTGCTTGTTATTAAATGTGACCGGAAAACCTGAAAACGATCCGAAAAAGATAAAAGAAATCATGGGACAACAGATCGGACAGCCAGTCCGCTGGAAGGAACTGGTCAACAACCTGATGACCCAGGGGGTATCCCGCTTTGTTGAAGTGGGTCCCAAGAAAGTCCTCATAGGTTTAATTCGAAAATGTCTGCCTAGGGATTATGCCTATCAGGCTTATAATGTCGAAGACCTGAAGTCCTTGGATGCCTTTTTGACTGCTGAAAAAGGTTAGGGGGACCCTGGTTAATTAACGGTTGGCTGGGGATCACTACTTATAGAAAACAACCAGGGGAGATCTCTTGCATTTTGAAGCAAGGAACTTCAATACGATATAGGAATTAGTTATGCCAAAAGTGGTCTTTCAAGAAGAACGATGCAAAGGGTGCGGGCTTTGTGTTCTGGCCTGCCCGAAAAAAAGTATTATTATCGGTGATAAACTGAATAATCAGGGTTATACCGTGGCTTGCCTAACCTCGGATGAGCAATGTACCGGATGTGCACTATGTGCCGAAATGTGCCCTGATGTGGTCATCGAAGTCTGGAAGTGAAGGTTAAACAGGTTGGTCGAAAACGCCCATCTTTCCCGCTTTAGGCGGGATTGGCCTTATTCCTCCTCATTCAGCGAATTTCAATGCTTTCTTCTTATCTTGAAATGAGGACAACTTGCACCAAAACTGTTTGATCAACCCGAGGAGATTTTGGCTAGTTCGAAAATAATGCAAGTAGTTCACCGTTAGACCAGCCTAATTTTCATGATTCGTGGTGTCACGCCCCTGGCGGGGCATGACGGTTTAAAAGATAAAGGAGTTTATATGTCAAACCCCAAGATGGAATTAGTGAATGGAAACGAGGCCATTGCCAGGGGGGCCATAGCCGCCGGTTGTAAATTTTATTTCGGATATCCCATCACACCCCAAAATGAAATCCCGGAATATTTGTCCAAACACCTGCCGGAGGTGGGTGGGATTTTTATTCAGGCCGAAAGTGAAATCGCCTCCATCAATATACTCTTGGGTGTAGGGGCTACCGGGGGCAGGGCCATGACCTCATCTTCCAGTCCGGGGATCTCCTTAAAACAGGAAGGAATATCCTATTTGGCCGGGTGCGAGATTCCAGGGGTCGTCGTCAACATGAGCCGCAGCGGTCCTGGCTTGGGGGGCATTTCCCCGTCTCAAGGGGATTATTTCCAGGCCACCCGGGGAGGAGGCCATGGGGACTATCGAACTATCGTCCTGGCCCCTTTTTCCGTCCAGGAAAATTACGACCTGACCATCAAGGCCTTTGATCTGGCCGAAAAATATCGAAATCCGGTGGTAATCTTGGGAGATGCCTTGTTGGGACAGATGAAAGAGCCAATTGTCTTGCAAACCCATAAACCCGAGAAATTCGATAAATCCTGGATATTGACCGGGGCCAAGGGCCGAAAACCCAGGTTTTTAAAAAGCCTCTATCTAAACGAAGGGGATTTGACCGAGCACAATTGGAAGCTTTTTAAAAAATATCGGCAGATGAGGGCCGAGATCCTCTATGATACTTATCAGATTGAAGATGCCGACATGATCGTGGTTTCTTTCGGATCTGTGGCCCGTATCATAAAATCATCCATTAAGATGGCCCGGGATCAGGGTATGAAGGTCGGCCTTTTTCGTCCCAAAACCCTTTACCCCTATCCGGAAGAATCCTTGAAACAATGGTCCCAAAAGGTGGCTCATTTTTTTGTGGTCGAACTCAATACCGGCCAGATGGTTGAGGATGTGAAGTTGTCAGTGGATAAAGGGGCCCGGGTGGATTTTTATGGCCGGCCGCCCGGTTCGATTCCAACGCCCAATGAATTGTTTGAAGAGATCAAGAAAGTATATCGGTGAATAATATGAAGCAGGTATTTCAACGTCCAACGTGCTTAATCGATGTGCCTTTTCATTTTTGCCCCGGATGTCATCATGGGATCATCCATCGTCTGGTGGCTGAATGTATCGATGCTTATGATCTTCAGGAAAAGACCATCTGCGCCGCTTCGGTAGGCTGTTCGGTCTTTATGTATGATTATTTTGCAGTGGATGTCTGTGAGTCTCCTCATGGACGGGCGGCAGCCGTGGCCACGGGAATCAAGAGGGCCCTGCCGGATAACTTTGTTTTCACCTATCAGGGGGACGGAGATCTGGCAGCCTTGGGCATTGCCGAAGGCATTCATACTGCCCATCGGGGAGAAAATATCACCATCATATTTGTCAACAATACGGTTTATGGAATGACCGGAGGTCAGATGGCCCCGACCACGATGTTGGGCCAGACGACCACGACTTCCCCTTTCGGCCGGGAAGTCATGAGGGAAGGATATCCGATCCGGATGGCTGAACTCCTCTCGGGGATTGATGGGACGGCCTTTTCCGCCCGGGCCGCGGTCAATACACCCAAGAATCTCATGCAGGCTAAAAAAATGCTGAAAAAGGCATTTGAGGTTCAAATCCGGAAGGAGGGTTTTTCCTTTGTGGAGTTTCTGTCGGCCTGTCCCACCAACTGGAAGATGACACCGGAACAGGCCTGCCAGCGGGTCCGCGATGAAATGATCCCCTATTATCCATTGGGGGTTTTTAAGGAAAAACAGCCAGGAAGCAATTAGTGATCAGCCGTCAGCGAGTCGGCCATTTGAAAGATTTTAAAGAATTATTAGTATGGCAAAAGAGCCATCGATTAAGTTTGAAAATTTACAACAAGACATTAAACTTTCCCAAAGAAGAGCTATATGGATTGACAAGCCAGGTTAGAAGAGCCTGTATTTCTATTCCGGCAAATATTTCAGAAGGATGTGGGAGAAATAGTGAAACTGAATTGGCTCGTTTTTTCCAAATAGCTATGGGTTCCGCCAGTGAGTTGGAATATCATCTATTACTCGCCCATGATTTAGGTTTTTTAAACAACCTTGATTATGAAGAATTAAACCAGGAATTAATTGAAGTAAAAAAGATGTTAGGTGCATTCATCAAAAAGCTGAAAGCTGATAGCTGACAGCTGAAAGCTGATAGCTTCAGGAGTTTTATTATGTATTTTGACGTTATTTTCGCCGGTTTTGGAGGACAAGGGGTTTTGCTGCTCGGCAACCTGTTGACCTATGCGGCCATGGAAGAAGGCCGGCACGTCACCTATATGCCTGTGTATGGAGTGGAAATGCGCGGCGGGACGGCCAACTGTACGGTAGTTATATCCGATGAAGAGATCGGTTCTCCGGTCATCCATCACCCGATAACGGCGGTGATCATGAATAAGCCGTCTTTATTGAGGTACGGGCCGATGGTCCAGCCGGGAGGATGGCTTTTTGTTAATTCTTCTTTGATCGATATCCAGGATTTTGAAAAACCGGAAGCCAAAATGATTCTGGTCCCGACCATTGAACTGGCCGCAAAAGTCGGAGATCAGCGATTGGCCAATATGGCCATGATGGGGGCCATGATCGAAGAAACCAAGGCTATCTCACAGGAGGCCGTGGTGAAAGCCTTCAAGCGAGTCATGGATAAGCGCTACCACAAGATGATTCCCATCAATACGGCGGCCCTGGAGGAAGGGGCCAGGTTTATCCGAGAAGGAAAGCTGTAAAGACAAACCGTGAGGGTCTCCCATCGTTTTTCTTCTATCTTTTCGGATTCAAGGAATGCGGTATTTCGAAATCTTTACTGTTTTCATCCTGTTCAGGGTCATTTACTTTTAAGAATGAATCTAGACTGGCTAGCTTCTGAGGTATTGATTTGATAATTTTGAGCTATATGCAGAATTAAAATTGGGGGAAGCACAGGTTTCATTGCCTTTTTGAAGAGATAATCTATTAATTAATGTGCAGCATCCCCTCCCCTCTTAATCCTCCCTATCAAAGGAAATACGAAACAAGGAAGGAGCTAAGGAATGATCTTATTAATTTCCAGGGAATGCAGGTAGAGGCCTCCCATGAAAAGATCGATTTTCTTATTTGCCTTACCCTCTTGCTTTATTAACGAGGCACTCTAAGCGAGGCAAAAAATATGAGACTTGACAGAATCTCCGATTGCTTCCATAATAGAAAAAAAATTTAAAAAATATGAATTACTCAACCCAAAAAGCGCAAAGGGAAAAAACCTTTTTTCGGTTTAAATTTTTGTAAAGTTAGGTGAAAGCGGGGTGATGATTTGGCAAAACATAAAAAGATTGAAAGGGTCAGGGAAATTGAACGAAGACGACAGCGCAGAGAAAAACGAAAAAAGTTAGCCGCCAAAACGATCAGAGAAGCAACGACCACCCCTCAAGCCTGATACCTTAAGGCTGAGAGGAGGGAGGGGAAATAGCCGTCCTTCGGCATTCTTTCATTCCGAAATCAGGAATCCGAAGTTATCTATTCTTCACTTACCGTCTGCTCATACGATTCTTCAATCGTTTTTACCAAACGCGTTAGCAGGGAATTAACCGGCACCGGAATCCCAAAACGCTGACCTTCACGCATAATCACTCCGTTGATGAAATCAACTTCGGTCCTCTTCTTTTTGAGAATATCCTGGAGCATGGAAGAAACATTGGCACTCGTGAGCCGGCAGACTTTTTCGACCTGGGCGGAAGGATCGGCATAGATAAATTCAATGCCCTTCTTTTTCCCAATCCCGATACCCTCTTGAACAGCCTCATCCAAGATTTCCTTTGTACCCGGAAAATCAAGGAGTTTTCCGTTCGACAAACGAGTCAAGGCCGTCAGGGCATTGATCCCGACATTGATCAACAGTTTACTCCAGATCAGGTTTTCAACCTTGGGCACCAGTTGGGTGACAAACCCGGCCTCGGTCAACAACGATTTAATTTTCTTTAATTGAGGGTCTTGAAATGGATCACCATCACCCTTCGAGAATCCATGCCCGATAAAGGTATCCCCCTGTCCGGCGTGGCGCACCCGCCCTGAGCCCAGATCGGTAGCCCCGTGTGAGGTAATTCCGCCGATAATTTTTTCTTTGGGAAGATATTCACCCAGGGTTTCCACATTGCCCACACCGTTTTGGAGGGTCAAAACAAAAGCATTCGAACCGATGCCTTGAAGGACTTGGGCCACAATTTGGGTATCATAGGCCTTGACACAGATCAGTATCAATTCTGTCGGCAACAGATCCACAGGGTTTAATGTGGCCGGGACTTTGACTTGAAAAGATCCCTGGATCCCTTCAATGATCAAACCCCGGTGGTTGATGATTTCGACACGCTCCGGGATGATATCCAACAGGATGACTTCGTTACCGGCAAGGGCTATCTTCCCAGCTAAAAGACAACCCATGGCCCCTGGACCGACGACACCTATCTTCATGGTTTTTGTTCCCTCATGTCTTTATTGATAGAATGGTTCTTGAATGCCCTCGATATTAAATCCAAACGGCCTCTTCCCCTTTTTTATTCACCTTAATTCGGCTTAATTCCTTGGCTTCCATAACAAAGGAATGTTTCGGTCCTGGGAATTTTCCTGCCTCTACGTCTTTTCTATAGGCCTCAACCGCTTCTTTAATCATAGGGAATAACTTAATGTATCGTTTAACAAATTTTGGTGTAAACCTTTCAAACATCCCTAACAGATCGTTGGTCACTAAAACCTGCCCGTCGCATTCCGGGCCGGCACCGATTCCGATGGTTGGAATTTTTAAGGATTTGGAAATCAAACCGGCCAGCTTATCGGGAATACATTCCATAACGATGGAATTAGCCCCGGCCTCTTCCAGGGCCAAGGCAGAATCCAGCAGACGCTGGGCCGAGGCCGCATCCTTTCCCTGGACCTTGAAACCTCCTAATTGACCTGCGGTCTGAGGGGTCAGTCCGATGTGGGCCATCACCGGAATTCCGGCCAGAACAATAGACCTGACGGTTTCGACCACCTCCAGTCCCCCTTCCAATTTCACCGCATCACACCCGGCCTCTTTCAAAAACCTTCCGGCGTTTCTGATGGCCTCTTCCTTGGAGATGTTATAAGACATAAATGGCATGTCACCTACCAAATAGGCATAGCGCACCCCCCGGCGAACGGCCTTACTAAAATGGATCATTTCCTCCATGGTCACCGGCACGGTGGAATCATACCCTAATACCACCATCCCTCCCGAATCGCCCACCAGGATCATGTCTATGCCGGATTGATCAACGAAAGAGCCTATGGCAAAATCATAGGCGGTTAACATGGTTATTTTTTTGCCTTCTTTTTTCTTGGCCAGCAAATCCTGAATAGTCACCTTTTTTCTTTCCATAACTCCCTCCTTATTATCTTTTTGTTGTTCGAAGTAATGGGTTTTCCCACGAACAAAATCATAACAACCCTGGATTCAAAACCTGCCTTTCGCCCCCTTGAATGTTATTAATCTATCCCGAACGTCATAGAGCTTCGCCTCAAAAAAAGAGACCCCCGGACATAGTCCAGGGGTCTTCTAACTTTCGTTTCCCCGTCCCAGTCCAACACTTGGATCCAAGCGGTTAAAAAGCTGTTCTGAATTTTCTGAATTTTGGGTTATCTGTTTTGGGTTAAAACAATTAAAAAACTCGGAACCCGTAATCCGAAACTTAATTTTGTTTCCCAGCGGCCAACTTGGCGGCTTTGACCGTATTTTTCATCAACATGGTGATGGTCATTGGTCCCACTCCGCCAGGCACCGGAGTAATTAACCCGGCCTTTTCCTTTACCTTTTCAAAATCAACGTCTCCGGCCAAAATAGCCTTCCCTGATTCGCTCATCCCGATTCTGGTAACACCCACGTCAATAACCGCAGCCCCTTCTTTTATCCAGTCGACTTTGACATATTTGGCCACACCGGCAGCCACAACCAGGATATCGGCGCGTCGGCAGTGTTCGATGATCTTTTCCTGGGGCGTACCGGTATGAACGATGGTCACCGTACAATTGGCCCCTTCTTTTTTCTGCAGCATGATATTGGCCAGGGGTTTTCCAACCAGATTGGAGCGTCCCACAATCACCAACTCGGCCCCTTTGGTTTTGACGCCGGAACGGATCAAAAGCTCCTGAATCCCAGCCGGTGTACAGGGTAGATAATCGGCCTTTCCGGTTATCAATTTTCCCAGACTGACCGGATGACATCCATCCACATCTTTTTTGGGATCTATAGCATAAAGAATTTTGGTCTCTTTAATAGTTCGAGGAAGGGGCAACTGAACCAGAATCCCGTGAATTTTTGGATCGTTATTGTATTGGCCGATCAGGATTAATAAGGCCTCTTCGCTGATATCCGCCGGTTGGTTGTCCTGAATGGAATAGAACCCTAATTCCTTGGCTGTCTTTTGTTTCCCGGTCACATAACTGACTGAGGCCGGATCTTCCCCTACTAAAATGGTCACCAATCCGGGAACAATCCCCGTTTGGATCTTTTGACGCTCCACTTCCTGTTTCAGCTCTTCCCGGATTTGTTTGGCTATCTCAGCCCCGCTGATGATCCTTGCTGCCAAGGGGATCTCCTTTTCAATCTAAATCAATGGACTTTACCAATAGCCGAGATCAGAAACTCGGCAAAATTTGCAAATTCTATTCGGGCTTCACAGTAAAAGAAAAAGATTCCTTGTTTGTTTTTAGTATTTTTTGGTCGAGGCGTCAATAAAAATATAATTTACTCTCGGACTCAAATATGTTATTTATTGACTATGCATATTTTTTTATTTAAGTGGTTCATCAATGCCCTGGCCATTTTAATCACCACTTATCTGGTTAAGGGAATTGAAGCTTCGGGCCCGGGGGCAATCCTCATGGCCGCCCTGCTGCTCGGTATCTTGAATGCCCTTATACGCCCCATATTGATCATCCTAACCTTGCCGATCAATATCCTTACCTTAGGACTTTTTACCTTTATCATCAACGGAGTCATGCTCTGGTTCGTTTCCTTTATTATAAAAGGATTTTTGATTCAAGGTTTTTGGGCGGCGGTAATCGGGGCATTGATTATCAGTATTGTCAGTTGGCTTATAAATTGGTTGATACGTTAACTATTAAAATGATACCGGATGCTGGAATCTTCATTACCGTTTTCAGATAGCTCAATTAAAAAAACAGATACTGGATAAAGATGACAACCGATACTGGATACTTGAGAAATCCAGCATCCAATAACCAGTATCCTTAAGGGAACTATGGCCCAAATAGACGCTTTTTTTAAATTAATGCATGAACAAGGGGCTTCAGACCTTCATCTGTCTTCCGGCTCCCAGCCGATCCTTCGAATCCGGGGAGAACTGGAACGGATCAAATATAATGTCTTGGAGAATGACGATCTAAAAGCCCTGCTCTATGAAATTACCCCGGAGGAAAAAATTAAACAATTTGAAGAAAACGGGGACTTGGATTTCGCTTATGAAATCCCAGGATTAGCCAGATACAGGGCCAATTTTTTCCGCCAGCTTTATGGGGTGGGGGCGGTCTTTCGGGAAATTCCAAACAAAATCGCTACCGTAGAGGAATTGGGACTCCCTATGGTCATCAAGCGATTGGCCTTGCTGCCCAAAGGATTAATCCTGGTCACCGGTCCAACTGGAAGCGGAAAATCAACTACCCTTGCCGCAATTATCGACCATGCCAACCGTTCCCGTAAGGACCATATCTTAACCATAGAAGACCCCATTGAATTTGTGCATCCCAATATCAACTGCACCATTAATCATCGGGAAATCGGGCGACACTCCCGATCTTTTGCTACGGCCCTCAGGGGGGCTTTGAGGGAAGATCCGGACATTATTCTAGTTGGGGAAATGAGAGACCTGGAAACGATTTCTTTGGCCATTGAAGCGGCGGAAACCGGCCATCTAGTCTTTGCCACCGTACATACCATAAGTGCCTCCAAGACCGTTGATCGGATTATCGAAGTCTTTCCGGCTGATCAGCAGTCCCAGATTCGAGCAACATTGGCCGATGCCCTGCGAGCCATTATCTCCCAGACCCTCTTCAAACGAATTGACCAAAAAGGCCGGGTAGCCGCATTAGAAATCCTGATCGCTACCTATGCCGTACGTAATTTGATCCGTGAAGGAAAAACATTTCAAATTCCGTCGGTTATTCAAATAGGGAAAAAATACGGCATGCAATCTTTGGATGATGCTATTTTCAATTATTTAAAAAAAGGATGGATTTCCGGAGAAGAAGCCTATAATCAATGTATTGACAAAGAAAAATTCAAATCCTATGTGGGAGATTTAGTCACCGACTTTACGGAAGTATAATCGGAGATCCTTGATATATAATCCATAACACACGATTCAAGATCCATGAGGCAAAAAGAACGAGAAACGGAGATTGGTCCATCTTTCGTCCTTTGGCCATCGTGCATCCAGGATCGTACATCGTAATTTATAAGATGCAGAAAAACTTAATTTTACAGGTTGCTCAAAAAGGTTCAGATACAAGGCGCCCAAAATCCCGAGGAATGAGGCGTAGATGAAAGTACGTTGTAATGACGAGGGATGAGGGCAACGAAGTAGATGGGCCTTTTTCAGCAACCTGGTAAGGAATCCAAATCCCATGCGTCTTGCAGAACTTGATTTCATTCTATCCAAGATTGTAGAAAATTACCCTCAAATATCGGATATCAACTTAACTGTTGGGCGTCCATTCCAGGTAGAAGTCTACGGCAATCTCGTGCCGGTTCAATTGCATTTATCGACTCAAGTCTTAACCCCTTTTCAAACTGAGGTTATGGCCTTGAATCTTCTGCGTTCGGACCGACGAAAAATTGAAACCCTGCTTAAAGAAGGTTCTTGCGACCTTTCTCATGACATCCACGATAGGGTGCGTTTCCGGGTCAGTATTTTTTCACAAAAAAATAATTACAGTATTGTTATGCGCAAACTTCCGGTCGAGATTCCCACGATTGAAAAATTAAGCCTTCCTTTGGTTTTTAAAAAAATGGCCCGAGAGAAAAACGGAATTATCCTTTTTACCGGTGCGACCGGAACCGGAAAAACCACGTCCTTGGGGGCCATACTTGACGAAATCAATGAAAATGAGCCAGTTCATGTTATTACTCTGGAAGATCCCGTTGAACTAGTTCATTCCCACAAAAAGGCTACTTTTAATCAACGGGAGTTAGGTGCTGATTTTGATACGTTTGCCCATGGACTGCGGGCGGCCTTGCGGCAGGCACCCAAGGTCATCCTGGTGGGAGAGATCAGAGACCGGGAGACCATGGAAATCGCTTTAAACGCCGCCGAAACCGGTCATCTGGTTCTCAGCACCCTTCATACGATCGATGCCACTCAGACTTTGAACCGTGTTTTAGGTTTTTTCGATCAGGAGGAGGAAAGACAGATTCGGATCCGTCTGTCCGGCGCCCTTCGTTGGATAGTCGGCCAAAAACTCCTGCCTCGAATCGATCAGGGTCGCGTGGCTGTTTTTGAAATCATGATCAATAATCTTCGGGTTCAAGATCTCATCTTGCACGGAGAATCGGAAGATAAAACCTTTTATGAAATTATGGAGACCAGCCAGCCCTTTGGATGTCAAACCTTTGATCAAGATATTATTTCTAAATTTAATCATAATCTCATTTCTGAAGAAACGGCTGTACTCTATTCCTCAAGGCGGGCCATCACCCAAAGAGGTATTGACCAGATTAAAAGCCGTCGAGGTGAAAAAACAACCGATATCGAAGATCTTGCCTTGGATCAGGAATATCAAAAATAATTTTCACGAATCAGGAAGAATGACTTCATGGGTCTATTATGGACAGGATCTGAAAATAACCCTTTGGCCGATCGAACGGTTTTAATTGCCGGTCAATCCTCATGGGTTGAACCTTTGGTCAATGCCATCCGTGAAGGAGGGGGATACCCTTTATTAGTCCACAAAGTGGAAGAGGTATTTCCTGTCCTTCAATTTGGACAACCCGAATTTTTTATCCTGGCAGAGGGTTTTGGTAGCAACAATTCCCAACCAAACCCCTTGCTGGAATATATTCAAAATATGCCCACGAGCCAAAGAAGAGAAACTTTTGTAATCTGGGTCGGCAAAAATATCAAATCCGGGGATATGCTGTCCGCCTTTTCTTATAGCGTCAATTTAGTGATTCATCCCGACCAATTGCCGGAAATCACCAATCAAATAAAAAAATCATGGTCTCTTTGGAAGGATCTATACCTGGTTTTTATTCAGACCCGCCTCCAAATTTTCGGACATTAAATTTAACGAACTCAACCCAAGCCGATGACTTGAGGGTTCGAGTTATCAAAAATGACTTTTTTACTAAACCCTTGATCGATTAATCCTTAACCTTAAAATGAAACTACATCAATCCATGAATATAAAAGCCCAACAAAGACAATTGCGTTTACAGAATTGTCTCCAGACCATTCTTGAAGTGCATGAGTTTATGGGAGGACAGGCTATCCATCTGGATATCATTCAACAACTTGAAAATTTGAAAGAATTGATCGCTGACTTTCAACCCGATCTTCTCAACGACCAGGATTTGGAAAAAATTGAAAAATCCACCAATCACCTCCTTCGGGAGTTGGCTAAAATTTTCCATTTGAAAAAATTAAGCAAGCTCCACAACGATTATTACCATTGAACGATTTTGGATTTTGGATTGTGGAATTAATCTAAAAAAAGAATAGGTAGATAAGTTATACTATCCTGAAAACGAAAGAGATATTCATCCGGCATCCAGATTCAGGTGGCCTATTCTATCAATTGCAAATCTCGAAGTTTGCATTCCGCATTCCGAAACCGGGAACCCGTCCCGATGCAATCGGAATGGGAATGACCAAAGGGAATAAATCCGCAATCTTCAATCCCATTGGGTCTTATAGCCGCAAGCCTGATCAACCTCAATCATAACGGCATTTAAGCGTCGCTCTAATTCCGAGCACAAAACCTCCATCTCGGAGTCGTTACAATCTTTAGGAACAAACAAAGGGGGACCATAGCTGATTACAATCTCACTGAAGGGTTTGGGGATCATGGTTTTGTCCCACGTTTTTTCAAGGGTAATGGAACTTCGGGCCGACCACATTAAAGGAAGCAAGGGAAGGCCGGTCTTTTTAGCCAAAAAAAGGAGACCTTTTTTGGCCTTAAAACGAGGTCCTTGGGGTCCATCCAAAACCGTGGAACATATCCGCTGCCCTTCTTGAATAGATCGGATCATTTGGATCAAACCCCTTTCCCCCCCACGGGTGGATGACCCTCTGACCGGAATCACACCGCATTTCTGGGCAAAACGGGCCATATATTCCCCATCCGGGCTTTGGCTGAACATCACCATGGCGTGAAACGGACCGTAATAATAGCAGAAAAAAATGGAGGCCCGGTGCCAGGTGACGCCTATAAATTGCCGGGTCCCCAGGAAAAACTCTTTGTGAAACTCCTCGTGCAGGATTCTTGGGCGGCAAGTACCGAACCAGGCTTTTATGATAACGATGGCCACGGCAAATAGGGCGCTCATACCCCATTGCTTAAACAAGGTTAGGCCCATAAAGTTCTAATGTTCCCCCTTGGGGAAAGGGATTTTATGAAATTCCACACCCTCTTCTTTTAATAATTTTTCCTCATCGGCCGTCGAAGTCCCCCGAATATTACGTTGATCGGCAACCCCATAGTGTATTTTCAAGGCCTCTTTGGCAAAATCGGTCCCTACTTCTTCAAAGTTGTCTTCAATATATTTATAAAATTGCTTTAATTTACCGATGAGGGAATTCGGTTCTTCTTCCTCATTGAAGTTTCTCGAATGTCGTTTAATGGCCACAGGTGACAGGACCTGGCTGATTCGATTATCCTCACAAACCGGGCAGCGGATTTCACCGGCCCCCTTTTGTTGATAAAAGGCCTCCGAATTGGCAAACCAGCCTTCGAAAAAATGCCCATTGGCGCATTGTAAATCAAGGACCATCATAAAAGATCTTTACCTAAATTTTAGTTTGAATATTTATCTCTTATTATTTTATTAATCGGGTTTTTATAAGACAATCTTTAGAACCCAAAAATCAGAAAACAGAGGTCGGTATGAAAACTTTAAATCTTTTTACAGGGTACTCAATTCTGCCAACCAGCTTCCAACTCACTAATTAAATAATTTCAAATAGTTTTCTCTATATCTTCCCTTGCAATTTTAAGTCCCTCAACACCAGCCGAATATCCATTTTTCTTTTAAGCCCTGGAGGCCGTAGTTCATATTGGCCTCCCGGATCATCCATCCCCGATCGGAAATATGGCACAAATCCAGTCCTACGTCATTAAAATTGCACTTCCGGGTCACCTCTTCGGCAAAAATCAAGGCCTTATCCGGCACGGCGTCAAATCGGATGGAAGCTCCCTGAGCCAGATTATTCCGGAACTCCCCCTCTGGGGCAATTTTCCAATAAGCTAAAATGATCTGATGATTAATAAGGATCACCCGCAGATCTCAATCCAGAGGAAAATATTCCTGAACATAAGCCACCGGGGATCGGTGCAGATCACGTTTCAATTCTTCATCATTATGGATCAGAAAAACTCCCTGTCCCATAGAGGATCCACGAGGGATCTTGGCGATGAAAAGAAAGGAAAAATCGTTTTTGATCCTTTTT
>JBEKPQ010000028.1:0-35184 GCA_049520575.1 Thermodesulfobacteriota bacterium
AGATTGAGCAGAAAATCCTTAATACAGAATTATTTCATCTAGAAAAGTGCGTTCAATGTCGCACAAAGAAAGCATAACGAGGCGGTGCAGCAAATCGGCGGGAAGGCCGCCCACCGCTGGCTGCCCTTTTTGTTAGCTCGTAGGTAAAGCATGGAAAGCATTTCACCTGTTGTATCAATGATCGCTCTTATCGTTTCGCTGTTTACAGCGTGGTTCACGATATTTCGTCGTGGTTCGGTACGCAGTACGCATCCGTCATTCGTTGCAATGAAATATGACTTTGTGGATAAGCCGGTTGTGCAAGCTAAAGTATTCCTACGCACACTGCTCTATTCCACGGGTAAAAGGGGGTTGGTAATTGAAAACCTCTTTCTTCGTGTAAGTGAAGGGACCCGCACTGAGGAATTTTCTTTCTGGGGGTATGGGGAAAAAGACCTTGTCCGTGGTAGCGGTATTTTCGTGCCTGAAACAGGTGTCGTAACCAATCACCATTTCAATCCCTTTCACACTGACACTCTGTTTCGGTTCTCTCACGGAACATATAAACTGGAACTTATAGCCAAACTCGTTGGGCGCAAAAGATTGGTTTCCCTCTGGAGTATTGCCCTGGAGGTTCCGAGTGGCGTTTTTGATAAGAGCATAGCGCGTGATACCGCCGTGTATTTCAATTGGTCCCCGGAGGAACAATGCTATTTTGGGTCTATTGAAAAGCGGTCTGGGTCTGTTAATGTTTTTTCGGACCCGGCAGAGAGCTAACCCTCGGCTGCAGCGGATCGGAGCAAAATGCCGCTCCTCCCGCTGAGCCGTACATTGGCGCCGCCTGCGGCGTCGCCAATGCGGCGTTGCCCTTATCGGGTCCATGTCCCGGTCGGCTCCGCCGCAGGCTGTCGCCAACCAGGCCATTGGACCGCGATGTCCCTCGCTTGCATGGCCTTTGGCCCTTCAAGCTTCGGGCCACGGGTCAACGCCGCATTAGGTGTCATGTATTGATCTCCTCCATGGGGGAGTGGAAGAATCTCAATCGCCTTACCAGCGACATCCAGCAAAATATGAAGGGGTGAAGAAGAAGTGTTTTCTGTAACGAATATTCTAGTCTGGATAATCACAGGAACTTTTGGGCTGGCCTATTTTGTCTATGGCAAGAAACAAAGCAAGATGATCTTCATGATCACAGGAATTGTTCTAATGGTATATCCGTATCTATTTAGCAACAGCATAGTGCTGATTATTATAGGCGTGATTCTCTTACCACTTCCATTCGTCTTCAAGGAGTAGCTGACGGCTCTGTTATGAAAAGAAAAGGGGCCAAGTCTGCTCTTGACTCACGTTGTAAATTCAAAACCACACCATTTGGGAAATAGGTGCTTCGGAGAGCATTAGGAATGGATCAACCATTTCCTTCCTGGCTTTCGGTGAAGCTATTTTTCTCCGGGATCATCGTTATTAAAGAGAGCATAAAATAGGTTACATCACAGAAATATTTTTTCACCGCCCACTCGTCCCGGTAAAAACGAGACTCGTTCGAGACGCGGAGAACACAAAGATAAGATTTTCATTTGCCGGTGAGAGGCGGCAAATGAAAAAGGTCTTTTTGCTTTCCAACCCCTTGTCGGCCTCTCACCGGAAAGCAAAAAATGTTCTTCTCTGCGCCCTCTGGGTCTCTGCGGTGAAAGCAATCTATTATCTGCTCCTCTTAATGAAATAACCTGCCCGAACTGCTTAACGCCGGGCGACTGTCTCTTTCTATCTTGACTATCTTCCCTCAATTTGGTGTATAATTCCAAACATATTTGCTTTTCTACAAGGAATTGGTTGGAATTACAGGAGTTGATCTGATTCGAACCCATTTGTATTAAAAAAAAAGGAGGAGACCATGGATATTAAAAATAAGACGGCCTTGGTAACCGGAGGAGCATCCGGCCTTGGGACGGCTGCGGTAAAGAGAATCGTAGCGGCAGCTGGGAATGTCATTATCCTGGATGTGCAGGAAGAAGCGGGTCAGGCTCTGGCTTCGGAATTAGGTAAAAATACTTATTTTATCAAATGCGATGTTACCGCCGAAGAGGATGTCCAGAAAGCGATTCAGAAAACCAAAGAGCTGTTCGGCGGTATTCACTTTTGCGTCAATTGCGCGGGGACCGGTTGGGCGGAGCGAACGGTTACCAAGACAAGGTCCCATACTCTGGACACTTTTGAGAAGATTGTGCGCTTGAATCTGATCGGGACCTTCAACGTGGCCAGCAAGTCGGCCTTGGCCATGACCGCAAATGCGCCGAATGAAAATGGAGAGCGGGGAGTCATTGTCAACGTGGCCAGTACCGCTGCCTTTGACGGTCAGATCGGGCAGACGGCCTATGCGGCTTCCAAGAGTGGAGTTGTTGGAATGACGCTGCCTATGGCCCGCGACCTTTCCGGTCTGGGAATCCGGGTGAACACCATTGCCCCGGGTATTTTTAAAACGCCCTTGCTGATGATGCTGCCGCCGGAGAATTTAAAGGCCCTCAACGAGTCCGTTCCATTTCCCAAAAGAGTGGGGGTTCCCGAGGAATTCGCCCTCCTTGTGGAACATATTCTTGTCAATCCCTATATCAATGGTGAGACGATCCGACTGGACGGGGCTCTGCGCATGGCGCCCAGATAGAAGGCCAAAACAAAGGGATCAAATCTTTATTGTCCACAAAACCAAGACAAAGTATTTCTGGTTTGATGCTCAAATGTTGGAACAGGACAGCAACCCAATAATCGTAGCGATGCACCATATGACCCGCTATATGAAAGCCGGCTCCAAGCTTTATCCTGAGGTTTCCGCGGGCAGTTAGGGTTTTCATTGAATAAAATAAGGAGGTTATACCATGTTACCTATAGGTCCCCTCATGATTGAACATCGGCTGATCGAAAAGATGATTGCGGTGATTAAAAAAGAAATTGCTCAAATGGAGCAACAAGGAAAAATAAACCCCGAATTTATCGATTTGGCCGTTGATTTTATTCGGATGTATGCCGACCGATGCCACCACGGAAAAGAAGAAGATATCCTCTTCCGGGACCTAAACCAAAAACCCTTATCCGGGGAACATAAACAGATCATGACTGAACTGGTTGCAGAACATCAGCAAGGGAGGAAGACTGTTGCTGATCTGGTCGAAGCCAAAGGAAGGTATTTAAAAGGGGATCCGGAAGCTTTACCCCTTATGCTCGACCGGATGAAGTTTCTGGTCGACTTTTATCCCAAGCATATCGAGAAGGAGGACAAGCACTTTTTCATGCCCATTATGAATTACTTCAGCCAGGCTGAAAAGGAGGCCATGCTGCAGGAAGAATGGGAATTCGATAAAAATCTGATCCACCAAATATACAAAATTAAAATCAGTGAAGCAGAAAAATTAGTAGTCGGGAACTGATAATAGATTTCAAAAGGAATTAACCTAATTTTTTGTTATTTGGATGAAATGATTAGGAATATCGTCAGGGTGAAAACATTTCCAGATGCCTTCCCTTGTTTTAGGGAAAGTTAAGGAATGGTCGAATTAAGGGATCAGAAACAGAGGGTCGAGGCAGAGGTGTTTATTGACTAATATACCCCTTATGATTATTTTTAAAAATATAAGACGGGAATCAGAAAGTCATAGTCAATACCCTTTTAGACAACCCTGTAGAAATGGTTCACAAAGGGTCAGATCCAAAATGGCATAAGGAGGTAACCTATCATGGAAACGACAATGAGTCGAAAAGTTTATCTCGATTATATTGCCGGGGCGCCGGTATTACCTGAGGTGATTGAGGCCATGCTTCCCTTTCTCAAGGATATTTACGGCAATCCCCAGTCCATTCATGACTGGGGTGATCAGAGCCGTGAGGCCCTGGACACCGCCCGTGAACAGGTCGCCGCACTGATCAACGGAAAGGCCGATGAAATTATCTTCACCGGGAGCGGCACCGAATCCAATAATCTGGCCATAAAAGGGTTGGCTCAAGGGCAGGCCAGCAAAGGGAAGCACATCGTGGTTTCGGCCATAGAGCATTTTTCAGTGCTTAATACCGTACGCAGGATGGAAAAGGACGGATATGAATTCAGCTTAATACCGGTTGATAAGTACGGCCTGATCGATCCGGAAGAGGTGGTTAATCAAATCAAAAAAGATACTGTCCTGGTATCGATTATGCACTCCAATGGAGAAGTGGGCACTATTCAACCCATTTTGGAGATCGCCAAAAAGGTAAAGGAGGCCGGAATTCTTTTCCATACCGATGCGGTCGCCAGCACTGGAAATGTGCCGGTCGATGTCAAAGAACTTAAGGTTGATGCCTTGAGTCTGGCCGGAAATCAGTTTTATGGTCCCAAGGGGTCAGGCGCCTTATGGGTCCGTAAAGGAGTCCGCTTGATTCCCCTGATGGATGGGGGCATCCAGGAAAACGGAAGAAGGCCGGGTACGGAGGATGTGCCCGCCTTCATCGGATTGGGCAAGGCCGCCGAGATCGCCAAAAGAGATATGGAGTCACGCGCAGCTCGGCTTTCTATCGTCCGTGACCGATTGATTAAAGGGATGCTGGAAAAAATCGATCATGTGGTGCTCACCGGTCATCCCCTTCGGCGTCTTCCTCATCATGCCAGCTTTTGCGTTGAATTTATAGAAGGGGAAGCCATGCTGATGCTCATGAACATGAGCGGTATTGCAGTTTCCAGTGGCTCGGCCTGCACCTCGAAGGCCCTGAAAGCCTCTCATGTTCTCCTGGCCATGGGTTTGTCCCATGAAATCGCCCAAGGATCTTTGTTGCTGACGCTCGGTTTGGACACCCAAGAGGACGATATCGATTATGTGCTGGAAAAATTTCCTCCTATCGTAACAAGGCTACGGCAGATGTCTCCGCTTTATACCAAATTTTTAAAAGAAGAAAGGAGTTGATTGTATGCCGGTTTATAGTCAAGAAGTGATGGACCATTTTACCAATCCTCGTAATGTCGGTGAAATTAAAGATGCCGACGGTATCGGTGAAGTGGGTAACCCTGTTTGCGGCGATATGATGACTTTTTACATCAAAGTGAAAGATGGTCGCCTGGAAGATGTGAAATATCAAACCTTCGGCTGTGGGGCGGCCATTGCTGTTTCCAGCAAGGTCAGTGAGATGGCCAAGGGCAAAACCCTCGAAGAAGCATTGACGATCACACCGGCCTTCGTGGCCAAGGAATTGGGTGATCTGCCCAAGAATAAGTATCATTGTTCCAATCTGGGAGCCCAGGCTTTGGGGAAAGCCATTGCCGACTATGCCAAGAAAAATAATTTGTCGATAAAAGGTTTAGAAAAGATAAAAGAAGGAGAGGATGACCATGAGCAAGAAAATGAAGCAGCCTGCGCCACCTAAAACCGAAGGGCAATGCTTGTGCATCTATTGCGAAGAGGAGATTATAGAATCCAAACCCCCGTTCTGCCAGGCATGCCATGTTGTCCATGTCCATTGTCTTAATTGTGGAATGATAATCGAGAATAAAAAAACAAAAAAATGCCCTGAATGTGGAGAACCCTTGAATTAACAGGGTGGAAGGAGGAGCAAATGGCCGAGCAGGACAAAATGACTATTATCGTCTTTAGCGGGGAGATGGATAAAGCCCTGGCCGCTTTTAACCTGGCTATCGGAGGAGCGGCCTCCGGAATGGAAGTAACCATGTTCTTTACCTTCTGGGGACTTAACCTGATCAAAAAAAATGAGGGCCGCATTAGCAGCAAAGGGATTATGAGAAAGATGCTCAATACCATGAACCGTGGCGGCGCCAAAAGGTTGCCGTTATCAAGATTTCACATGCTGGGTATGGGCAAGTGGATGATGCAGAAACTGATGCAGGATATCAAGTTCCCCCAGGTGGAAGAGCAGATTAAGATTGCTCAAGAGTTCGGCGTAAAGTTTATTGCCTGCACCACCTCCATGGGGATGATGGGAATCGGCCACGACGCTTTTATCGCCGGGGTCGATCATTTTGCCGGCGTACCCACCTATTTGGCTGTTGCCAGAGACAGCAAGATTAATTTGTTTATTTAAACAAGGAAAAGGATTCAAGGGGTCAAGGATTCAAGGGCCTGCGACGAGCTTAGGAGGATTTAAGTGAAAAGCATGGAAATTAAAACCCTTTAATCCTCCAATTTTGGATTCTTTTTTCATGATTAGCGGTGCCCCATTGGGGCAGGATGATTTAGGAGGAAAACCATGAAAGCAGATGAAACATTGGATTGTGTGGGGCTATACTGCCCCATGCCCATAGTGGAGACGGCCCGTAAAATGAAAGCATTAAAACCAGGGCAGATACTGGAAATTCTGGCCGATGATGAAGGGATAAAGCAGGATATGCCGAATTGGTGCAAGCAAACAGGTCATGAGTGCCTGGGGATGGAAGAAGAAAAAGGGACCTTTCATGCCTATGTAAAAAAGAACCGATAAACCGGGTAAAAACGGGTAAAAGAGGATCAGTATTCCTTTCAAGGGATATCAGTTGTAAAAAGAGATCATTATTCTTGATGGCTCCGTAAAAAGTCTATAACTCGGCCTAACGGCGAATCCTGGATCGGTGTCCGGGCCAGGCTCTGGTATCAAAAACGTATTGATAATACTGGATTCCCCCGGATCGAGTCCGGGGCAGGCTCATCGTCGCGCTTCGCTTGCCTGAAATGACAAAATTGAAGAGTTTTCAATTTGTTAAGAGTTTGTCATTCCTCATTTTTCCAACGTGTTCAAAACCGGATCGCTATCTTAATAAAAAAAAGCTTGACAAAAATTAAAAAATGAGTGAGTACTCACTCAATAGATACAGTAATCGGTTTTTTTCATCAAGGAACGCATTGTAATAAATAAGTTTAGAATGGGAAGGCGTTCATCATGCAGCTTCCAGATCTAAAAATTCCTGAGAAAGAAAAAAAAATTCTCGAAGCGGCTATCGCTATCATATACCAAAAAGGATTCAGCGCCACCACGACCAGTGAAATCGCCCGTACCGCTGGCGTATCGGAAGGAACGATTTACAGATACTTCAGGACAAAAAAGGATATCCTACACGGCATCCTGATCCAATTCCTCAATCTCTTGGCGGAACCGGTCATTTTGGACGGCGTTAAAAAGATCCTTGCGGACACGAATCAAAAAGACCTTAGATCGATTATCAAAGCCTTGATGCAGGACCGCATCATACTCATCGAGTCTCTCTTTCCCATGATCCAGATTTTAATAACCGAGGCCATGTATCATGAAGATATTCGGGAGGCGGCGTACCGGAACATTATCTCAAGGGTCGTGGAAATATCCACCGTTTTCCATCAACAAATGTCGGACAGAGGTTTGATGAGAAAAGACCTCGATCCGTTGGTCATGCTCCGCACTATCCTCGGCAATGTAATCCTGCTGTTTGTTTATCGGAAATTTTTTGCTAACCAGTCGCAGTTAAACGATCTCGATCAGGAACTGGAAAAGGTCCTTGACGTCATCATGTTCGGCATTGCCGGTCGACCGGATCAAAGGCCGCAAAAGCCTTCCTCTGCGAAACCTAAGGCAAAAAAGCAATTGCAGAAAAACACTTGAATACTCCAAAAGGATATCAGCCATGAAAAAGAAGATCATCATCCTTGTATTGTTGGTAATCGTCGCTGCGGTTGCCGGGTTTTTTTATTTTAAGAATCATCACACCCAGGATCTGAATCGTATTCGAGTTTCAGGGAACATTGAGATTACCGATGTGCAGGTCGGTTTCAAGATTCCGGGGCGGGTAGAGGAACGGCCGGTCAGTGAAGGGCAAATGATAAAAGCCGGGCAGGTAGTGGCCCGTTTGGACGATAAAGATTTGAAACTGGAAATTGCGCAGCGTCAGGCCCAGGTGGCCACGGCCCAATCCGTTCTGACGGAGTTAAAGGCCGGGTCGAGGCCCGAAGAAATTGCCCAGGCCGAGGCGGCTCTGGAAATTGCCCAAGCCGACGGGGACCGAATCCGCCTTGAATTCCAAAGGCAGAAAAAGTTATATGAAAGGGAAGTAATCTCCACCCGTGAATTCGATCAGGCCAAAACTGGGTTTGAGGCCTCAGAGGCCCGGATCCGGGAGGCCAAGGAATTCTCGATCCTGGTCCGAAAAGGACCACGGCAAGAAAAAATTGATCAGGCCCGGGCAAACCTCGATCAGGCCAAACAAGCTTTGGGGCTGGCACAAACCAGATTTCAATATGCGACCCTGCTGTCTCCTATCACCGGGATGGTCCTTTCGGAAAACGTGGAACCCGGTGAATATGTTTCACCGGGAACATCGATCATTTCAATGGGCGATGTAAGCCAGCTCTATCTGCGGGCCTACATCAACGAAACCGACCTGGGGCGAGTCAAGGTGGGACAAAAGGTGCGGGTGACCACCGACACCTTTCCCGGAAAACCGTACGAGGGTAAAATTTCTTTCATCGCCCCTCAGTCCGAGTTCACGCCAAAGAATATTCAAACGCAAAAAGAACGGGTGAAACTGGTCTATCGGATTAAAGTGGAGATTCCCAATCCCAATATGGAGTTGAAACCCGGCATGCCGGCCGATGGGGAGATCATTTTAGAAAAATAAATATTAATTGTCTCACAATTGAATGGGCATCGCCCCTTATTTACAAACGCATAATTTCTGGACCCCGGCTTTCACCGGGGAGACGGATAACGAAAAAATATTCCTCGTCATTCCGGGCTTGACCCGGAATCCAGGGACTTTTTTGTCTGTTCTATTTTAGGACCCTTTTTTAACTAGAGACCTAAATTAGGAAATAGAAAAATTCAATTAACTCCTTTTGATCAAAGTTCAATGTTCAAAGTTATTGGTGTTCCTTTGAGCCTTGAGCTTTTAGCTTACTGTTTATGGCAGCCATAAAAACCAAAAACTTGACCAAGTCTTTCGATGGTCTGACTGTGGTGGACTCCCTTAATCTGGAAATCGCTGAAGGCGAGATTTTCGGTCTGGTGGGTCCGGATGGAGCGGGGAAGACCACTACCATGCGTCTTTTATCCACCATCTTGGATCCTACCTCCGGGGAGGCCTGGGTAGCCGGTCACAATATTATCAAAGAGGCAGAGGTCATCAAGGAGAAAATCGGATATATGAGTCAGCGCTTTGGTCTCTATCCCGATCTCACCGTGATGGAAAATATTTTATTTTATGCCGATATCTATGGGGTCTCCCGAAAAGGGCGGGAAGAGAGAATCAACCGCCTCTTGAGTTTCAGTAATTTGACCCCTTTCAAAAAACGACAGGCCGGGAATCTCTCCGGTGGGATGAAACAAAAATTGGGGCTGGCCTGTGCCCTGATCCATACCCCTGAGGTCCTTTTCTTGGATGAGCCGACCAACGGGGTGGACCCGGTCTCCCGGAGGGACTTCTGGCGCATCCTTTATCAACTGCTTAAAGAAAAGGTGACTATTTTTATTTCCACCGCTTATCTGGATGAAGCGGAAAGATGTAATCGGATCGGTCTTATTCATAAAGGGAAAATATTGGCCCTGGGGATTCCCGAAGAAATGAAGCAGCTGATGAAGGGAACGATCCTGGAAGTTCGTTCCGACCAGCCTCGCAGGGTTACGGCCTTGCTAAGGGAACATTATGCAGCCGATTCAGTGGGCCTGTTCGGCGATCGGATTCATCTGATTACCGAAAAACCCAAGGAGGAATCACAAGAGGTTGAAAAGATGATTACTCAGGCCGGTTTCTTCTCTTTGGGGATCACGCCCATTGAACCTTCTCTGGAAGATATCTTTATATCGGTTGTATCCCAACAAACAGATAATTTTCCAGCTGGAGTTTCCCAGATTAATCCTTTTCAAGAAAACGGGAACCCTGGATGAATCATAAAATCTTTTTTCTCACTAGTGTAATGTATCTGTCTTCCCTTTACAATGTCTCTCTTAACGTCATTCCCGCGCAAGCGGGAATCCAGGTTAAAAAAGCTGGATTCCGGCCGACTCCCATAGGGAGTCTTGCTTAAAGTTCGGCGAAGCCGAACGACTCAAGTCCGGAATGACGACTTGGGAAGGGAGTTGATGATGGAAAGTATCGGAAATAGTAATGCCGTTGTTGTTAAAGATCTGGAAAGGCACTTTGGAGCCTTCATGGCCGTGAACCGGGTCAGCTTTGAGGTAAAAAAAGGAGAAATTTTCGGCTTCCTGGGGCCGAATGGGGCCGGCAAGTCGACCACCATCCGCATGCTTTGCGGCATTCTGGTCCCCAGCGGCGGAACGGGGACTGTGGCCGGATTCGATATCTTGAAAGAAGCGGAAAAGATTAAGACCCATATCGGTTATATGAGCCAGAAATTTTCCCTCTATGAAGACCTGACCGTAGAGGAAAACATCAATTTCTACAGCGGTATCTACAATATTCCCGAGGAGAAAAAAGAAGAACGGAAAGATTGGGTACTCCGGATGGCGGGCCTTATGGACCACCGCAATTCTCGAACGGCCGAGCTCTCCGGGGGCTGGAAACAGCGCCTGTCCCTGGGGTGTGCCATTCTCCACGAACCCCCGATCATTTTTTTGGATGAGCCCACTTCAGGAGTGGATCCGATCAGCCGTCGCCGGTTCTGGGATCTTATTTATGAACTGGCGGGCAAAGGGGTGACGGTTTTTGTGACCACCCATTATATGGATGAGGCCGAGTACTGCGACCGGATCGGCCTGATCTACCGGGGAGAACTAATTGCTCTGGGGACCCCGGAATTGTTGAAGACCCAATGGATGCAGGAGGACGTCCTGGAATGTCTTTGCGAACGGCCCCAGGAAGCCATGGAAATCCTTGAAAAGATATCCGCCGTTCGGGAGGCCGCCCTGTTCGGCAAGGGGATTCATATCGTGGTCGAGGATGCCGCTAAAGCCGTTGAAATTATTCAAAGCACATTGGTTGAACGAGGTTTTAAGGTTTTCCAGATTGGGAAGATCATTCCTTCCCTGGAAGACGTCTTCGTTTCTCTGATCGAGGCCAGGGACCGGGCCGAGCAGCCTCAAGCCGAGGTGCGGAAATGAAGTTGAAGCGCACCTGGGCCATGGCCCGTAAAGAATTCATTCATATTTTTCGTGATCCGAGAAGTCTGGGCATGGGTATCGCCATGCCGATGATCATGCTGATCCTCTTTGGTTATGCACTGACCCTTGATGTGGACAAAGTGCCCCTGGTCATCTGGGATCAGAACCAATCCCAGGTCAGCCGGGATTTGATCAGCCGCTTTTTGGGCTCCCGTTATTTTTCTCTCCAGGGCCTGGTGAACAACTACCGGGAGGTGGAAGAAGCCATCGACTCCCGCCGGGCCTTGGCTGCCCTGATCATCCCGCCGGATTTTTCAGGCCAACTTGCCTCAGGGCGCAAGACCTCTCTTCAATTGATTATCGACGGGAGTGATTCCAACACGGCCACCATAGCCATGGGTTATGCCGAAGGGATCACCATGAGCTTTAATCAGGATGTCGCTCTGAAGGAAATTCAACGCCAAGGAGGACGGGCAATTGAAACTCCCATAGACTTCCAACCCCGGGTCTGGTTTAATGCCGACCTGGAATCCAGGAATTATATCATCCCCGGGCTGATTGCGGTTATCATGATGGTCATTGCCGCCCTACTGACTTCTTTGACCATAGCCAGGGAATGGGAACAGGGGACCATGGAACAATTGATTTCCACACCGGTCAAGTCCTCAGAATTGATCCTCGGGAAACTGTTTCCTTATTTTTGTATCGGCATGTTTGATGTCCTGCTGGCCGTCCTGATGGGAGAGTTTCTTTTCCATGTTCCTTTGAGAGGCAATGTGGCCTTGATCTTCGGTATGGCTGCTGTTTTTCTGATCGGGACTTTGTCTCTTGGTCTGTTCATCAGCATCGTCGCTAAAAGTCAACTGCTGGCCAGCCAGATAGCTATGGTGGCCACCTTTCTGCCGTCCTTTTTGCTTTCCGGTTTGGCGTATCCCATACGCAGTATGCCCGTGGTGCTGCAAGGGGTTTCCTATTTCATTCCGGCCAGATATTTCATCACCCTCTTAAAAGGGATTTATTTAAAAGGCGTCGGTCCCAGGATTCTGGCCGGGGAGGCCATTTTTCTGGTCATTTTCTCCTTGTTGATGTTTATCCTGGCTAACAAAAAGTTTAAGAAGAAACTGGTTTAACCATGTGGGAACGCATCAAACAGATCCTGATTAAAGAATTTATCCAGATCCTTCGAGATCCCAGGTCGAGGGCCATTGTTTTTGTGATGCCGATTGTTCAGGTGCTCCTTTTCGGCTATGCGGTGACAACCGATGTCAAAAACGTTTCCACAGGGGTTTACGATCAGGACAACAGCGTCTATAGCCGGCAGATGCTGGACCGTTTTGTCAAGTCCGGCTATTTTCAGATCGATGAATGGGTAAGCCGGGAAGATCAAATCCGGGAATTTATAGATCATGGGCGGGTTCAGGTCCTTCTTCGTATCAACAAGGGGTTCGGCCGGGATCTGACGGCCGGGCGAAAGGCCCCTTTGCAACTGATCCTGGACGGGACCGATTCCAATACGGCGGCCATAGTCCTGGGATACAGCAGTAAAATTGTGGCCCAATATTCCCAGGAAATCCTGGCCGATCGAGCTTCCCACCTTTTGGGCGGAGGTCCGCTTTTCGGACAGGTGAACCTGGAGACCCGGGCCTGGTTCAATGAGAATCTGGAAAGCCGCAATTTTTATGTGCCCGGCGTGATCGCCCTTTTGGTCATGCTGGTCACCCTCCTTTTGACCAGTATGGCCGTAGTGCGGGAAAAAGAGATCGGGACCATGGAACAAATCATGGTTACCCCCATTACTCCCAAAGAATTTATCCTGGGCAAGACCGTCCCCTTTGCCCTGATCAGTTTTATCGATGTGATCCTGATTACCCTGGTCGGGGTTTACTGGTTTGAGGTGCCTATCCGAGGGAATCTGCTCTTGCTCTTGCTGGCCACCGGACTCTATGTCATGACCACCCTGGGGGTAGGACTTCTCATTTCCACCGTCAGTAAGACCCAGCAGCAGGCCATGATGAGCGCCTTCTTTTTCGTGTTCCCGGCTATGCTGCTTTCCGGGTTTATATTTCCCATTGCCAATATGCCTGAGGTCATCCAATGGCTCACCTATATTAATCCCCTGCGTTATTTTCTGGTTATCATCCGGGGGATTTTTCTTAAAGGTGTGGGGATGGCAATCCTATGGCCCCATATGGCGGTTTTGGCCGTGATGGGTGTGTTTGTTCTTTGGACAGCTTCAAAACGGTTTCGAAAAACCATGTCGTAATAAATTCTCAAACTAGCTTATGTAGAATTTGGCGAAAGATTGAAATTATTTTTAGAGTCGAGGATTAAAGGAATTAGTCTTGAGTTCAGAGTGATTATATATAGCGACATAAATTATTACCTATAAATCTAAGGCTCTATTCTGTCATGCCGGGCTTGATCCGGCATCCAGAGGATTCAAAACAATGGATTCCGGCTGGAGTCTATCCCGCACGGGATGCGGGACCGGAATGACCTTATGCATAATTATTTATTTTGTTGTGATTAGTTCGGAGGAAAATCTCATGACTCCGAACTCCGAACTTTTTTTAATAGCTACTCGCTTCAAGGAGGACGCAATGATTCCTTTCAATAAAGCAGTTAATAGGGTTAGCCTGATTATTCTATTCTTAGGATTAGCCATACTCGTTCTGGGATTAATCTCACCGGTTCGGGCCGAGTCTCCCAAGGTGGATTCATCCAATAAACCTTTGTCCCTCCAAGACTGCATAAAAATTGCCCTGGAAACCAATCCCATCCAACAATCAGCCATGATGGGTGTGCTGGCGGCCAAAGAGACCGCTGGAGAAGCCAAGGCCCCCTACTATCCTGAGCTGGGCCTCCAAACAGGTTACTCCTATTGGCAACAACATGCCTTTCTGCCCAACGGGATTTCTTCCCTTGGCAGTCTCCTTGGCCATCCCATCCCCACAATCGTCGGCCCAACCGACGACTGGAAGGCTGGAATCCGGGCCCGCTATACCCTTTTTGACAGCGGCGAACGGCGGGCCAACTACCAAGCGGCTCTGGCCAGACAAGGGGTGGCTGAGGAGGAAAGAGCCAGGGTCACCCAGGATCTGGTATTAGGTGTTCATCAGGATTTTTATGGATTAGCGGCGGCCATGGAAACTTTCTCGGTAGCTGAACAAAATTTGATCCGGGCCAAAGATCATTTACGATTGGCCGAAGAACGAAAGGCAGCCGGGGCGGTCTCCCAGGCCGATGTACTTCGGGTCCAAGTGGAAAAGGCCAATGCCGAGCTGGCCTTAGTCCGGGCTGAAAATCTGGTCCGTATTTCCGAAGGGAGTTTGAATACGGTGATGGGCCTGCCCGCAGAGAGGCCTCTTGTCATTGAAACCAAAGGAGAAGAAATAAGTTCTTTGAATTCCCTTGATCTTTCTATTGCCTTGAATCAGGCCATCCAAAACCGCCCGGAGATCAAGGCCGCTCTTAAACGCATCGAAGCCCAGCAAAGAGGGGTGCAGGCGGCTAAAAGCGCCTTTGGCCCAAAGGTCCGGGCCGAGGGAAGTTACGGCTGGCAAGACTCAAATTTTCTCCCTAAGGATGAAGAGTGGTTGGCTGGAATCTCTATCGAATGGCCCCTGTTTACGGGTTTTTTTCGAAAGCACCAATTGGACAAGGCCAAGGCAGAAGTTTCCAGAGAAGAGGCCGAAGCCAAGCAACTCCTCTTAAAGGTGAGGCAAGAGGTCTGGACCACACACGCCAGGCTCAAAGAAACCTTTGAGGTGATTCAAACGGCTAAGGTTTTGGTTCAGGATGCCCAGGAGAGTATGCGTATGGCCAAAGAGCGTTATGAAGCCGGGGCCGGAACCATCACCGATCTTTTGGATGCCCAGACCGCCCTGGTCCGTGCCCTGTCAACCCAAGTTGAGGCCGTTTGGGATTACTATATAGCCAGAGCCGTATTCCAACGATCCATTGGAAAAATGCAAGAGGAAGGTAAAATCTGATCCCCTGTTAAAGAAAATTATTTTTATCTCATTTGACCTTAGCCGCTTATATGGTAAAGTAATTACTTAAAGCGGAGGACAAGTGACCATTCCCCATGAAATTCTCAGGTTGATTGAACGATTCGAACAGAATCGTGAAGCCTATCACTCCGACCCCTACAACGAGACCCAATTGCGCCGTGAGTTTGTGGATCCTTTTTTTGAGGCCCTGGGCTGGGACGTGGACAACAAGCAGGGGTATGCCGAATTATTCAAAAATTTCTTATCCATACTTAATTTTATTGACTTAACCGTTCGAAATGATTTATTGTTTCATATTGTCCTGCTTAATCGATATCATTATTCTTGCTTTGTTATAAATATGCCTTGAATCACTAAGAGAATCTTAGAAAAATAAGAAGTGATTAATTAAGGTATCTAAAAATCTCCAGATGGCTTCTCAACTTCAACAAAGTTCTATTAAAGATTTCTCCTGCGGCAACAATCCCGGTGACTTGTTTAAGCAGGAGGATAATAAAATTCGAATTGAGGATCGTGCGGTTCACGATTGGTATCGGTTTGTATTGTCCTTTCCCCCTCATCTGGTGCGTGATTATATAAAAAAATTTGGAATTCAGCCCGGCGATATGGTTTTGGACCCCTTTTGTGGAACAGGGACAACATTAGTAGAATGCAAGAAATTAAATATCCATAGTATTGGGACTGAAAGTAATCCGATGGCTTGCTTTGCCAGCCGAGTAAAAGTCGATTGGACCATTGACCCGGATTCTCTTCTAAATCATGCTAAGCATATTGCTGAGGTAGCTTTTGAGCGGCTTACTATTGATGGAATTGAAGATCAATATTTACCTCTTTTTTCTTCCGAAAAAAAACATTGTACCACTCTCCGAATCCTTTCTGAAGAATCCCAAAAACTAATTCTAAAGAATTCAATTAGTTCTCTGCCACTCCACAAGGCATTATTATTGTTGGACACCATACATGAACATAGGGATAATCAGTTTACGGATCATGAACGTTTAGCTTTTGCTAAAATGCTAGTTTTTGGTGCAAGTAATTTGCACTTCGGTCCAGAAGTTGGGGTTGGTCGCATAAAAAAGGATGCTCCTGTTGTTACTATTTGGCTCGACAATGTTCGAACAATTGCAGAAGACCTCCGGACCCTTCATGGAATAAAGAAAGCTAATGTTATTGTTCATCAGAGAGATTCAAGGAATTTTTCTCAATCTTTGAAGGCAAATTCTGTTCATGCAGTCATCACTTCTCCGCCTTATCCAAATGAAAAAGATTATACTCGAACAACGAGACTGGAATCCGTTCTCTTAGGCTTTATTCAAAGTAAAGAGGATTTACGTAGCATCAAACATGGATTGCTTTGTTCTAATACCCGGAACGTTTACAAGCATGATACCGATGATTTTATTGTTTCTCAGCATAAAGAGATACAACGTATAGCGGATAAAATTGAAAATCGTCGGATTGAACTTGGTAAGACATCTGGTTTTGAACGATTATATGCAAGGGTAACCAGACTATATTTTGGCGGAATGACTCGTCATCTTTCCGATTTAAGAGCAGTCTTGCGCCCGGGTGCTCAATTGGCCTATGTGGTAGGAGATCAAGCCTCATATCTACAGGTATTAATAAGAACCGGACAATTATTAGCCGATATTGCGCATTCTCTCGGTTATGAAGTCGTCGGGATTGATTTGTTTCGTACCCGGTTGGCAACAGCCACTAAAAAGCAATTACGCGAAGAGATTGTTCTTCTTAGATGGCCAGGGGAAAAATAAATGAAAAAGAGGACTGAAATGGGCAAGCAAAACATCTATGCATCAATCATCGAGAAAATATTCTTCTCCAAATTTAAAAAAGGCATTAATGCGTTAGAGTTTGAAAGAAAGGATATCGTTAAGTTTGGGAATGAACTCAAGATCGATTTGCCTAAAAACCTTGGTGACTTAATTTACAGTTTTCGGTATAGGGCGTCTTTGCCAAAAACAATTCAATCCCTCGCAAGTAAGGAGGAAATGTGGATAATCCGGCCAGCGGGAAGATCAAAATATCGTTTTGTCTTAATACCGAATATCCGTTTGCTGCCGAACAAAAATATGATCGTCACCAAAGTCCCGGATGCCACCCCCGGAATCATCGCGAAATATGCCTTTAATGATGAGCAAGCCCTTCTTGCCAAAGTCAGGTATAATAGACTCGTCGATATATTTCTTGGCATAACCTGTTACTCATTACAAAACCATCTACGAACGACGGTACCAGAGATGGGACAAGTGGAAACGGATGAAATCTACGTTGGACTGGATAAAAAAGGAATGCATTACGTTGTTCCAGTTCAGGCCAAAGGGGGTACTGACAAATTAAGCATTGTACAAATTGAACAAGATTTTGGTATTTGTACGCACAAGTTTCCATCTCTCGTTTGCCGTCCGGTTGCTGCCCAGTTTATGGAAGAATCCACTATTGCTCTATTTGAATTCGAACAAAGTGAAAATGGTATTGGTATCGTAACTGAAAAACATTACAAACTGGTTCCTCCAGAGGATGTAACCGAGGCCGACTTGGATATTTACCGAAAGCGAAAAGAAGTATGAAAACATAAAAGATAGATAGGTAACTCCCACCTTTCCACTGGCAAGTTTTAAAATGGTCAAGAAATGACAACTCTCTAGCTTCAGATCGACACCACCGACCACCAAATCGACCAACTGGTCTATGATCTTTATGAATTGACCGAAGAGGAAATCAAGATCGTCGAAGAAACAACAAAATAAAATGAGTTCGATCAAACAGATAATTCAATAAAACACAATAGACAAAAAGCAAACCGTAGAGGTGGGTGATGATAGATGGAAATATTATAGAAAATTCAGACCTGAACGTGCGGAATTTCATATGGATCCAAGTTCAAGGACTGTTGTTTCGACTGAGGAGTATGCGACTTGGACCCTTAGTAATCAGCCTTTTGTGTAGCTTGCTGGCAGGAGAGATACAGGCACAGTCTGCCCTGAAGGCCCAGGCTCCTGAAGCCCTAAATCAGTTCAATAATTCTGTGGAAGCACTCGTAAGAAAGGTTTCCCCAAGTGTGGTGCATGTAATGGTCCAAGGATTCAGGCCGTTGGATGAAGAAAGTCATAGAGGAGCAAGCTTGGTCCTTGGAATGCAACGTGTCATTGGATCTGGCGCCATCATCGATTCCGATGGATATATTGTAACCAATGCGCATGTCGTCAGCGGCGAGCAACGGGTCCAGGTGGTTTTGTCCTCTTTGGTGGACGAGGGGACTTCCGTCTTTTCAGGCTCTACTTCCCTGGGACGAACCCTTGATGCGCGCGTAGTTGGAGTCTCAAACGAATTGGATCTGGCGTTGCTGAAGGTGGAGGCCAAGGGACTACCGGCATTGCCCATTGGAAATTACGAACGACTTCGGCAGGGAGAGCTCGTTTTCACCTTCGGCAGTCCCAGCGGACTGCGGAACTCCGTTTCGATGGGGGTGGTGAGTGCGGTCGCCCGTCAGCTTGATCCCGACAGTCCAATGGTTTTCATTCAGACAGACGCCGCCATTAATCCCGGCAATAGCGGTGGTCCACTGGTAAACGTGAATGGAGAACTGGTGGGGATCAACACTTTCCTCCTTTCCCAGTCCGGAGGAAATGAAGCCTTGGGATTCGCCATTCCCTGCGCCATCGTCAGCTTCGCCTATCCCCAACTCCGTCAATATGGGCACCTGCATCGTGGAGTAATCGGCATTCACGTTCAGGCCATCTCGCCGGGGTTGGCCGCCGGCCTCGGCCTTCCCAGAGACTGGGGGGTCATTATTGGCGATGTTTCCCCTGGATCTCCCGCCGATAAGGCGGGCCTCAAGGTTCAGGACATCATACTCACGGTCAAGGGGAGACAGGTTGACAATCTTCCTGTTTTCGGGATCAGTTTCTTTCTGGTCAACCCCGGGGAGAACGTTAAAATGGAGGTCCTTCGCGGAACTCAGAAGTTGTCCTTCGACGTCAAGGTCATCGAAAACCATGAAAATGTAGATCGTCTGTTTCATATGGCGGACTCCGAGAATAACCAAGTGCCAAAATTGGGGGTTATGGGCCTCAACGTCGAAGAAAAGGTCCTTCCGCTTCTTCCCGGAATTCGGCAGGACTCCGGAGTCGTCGTGGTAGCCAAAATGGCCACGGCTAGGGGGGCTAAAAACTCCCTGGTCACAGGGGACATCATTCATGCCCTGAATGGAGTAGCCATCAACAACATCGAGTCGCTTAATTCTGCCTTGCATCAACTGAAACCCGGCAGTTACGTGGTCCTGCAAGTGGAACGGGCGGCAAGCCTGTACTATGCGACTTGCCAGTTAGATTGAGATTTCGATTCCAAAAGGTGAACTTCGGACTGTGGCACACCTTGTGGAATCTGCTATAGAAAGGGGGATTAGAGGGTACGGCCAGAAGGGCTGGGTATTTCCGTAAGCAATGGTCCCTGTACAAGGGCGAATACATACGGGATCGATAAAGCGAACTTGCAGATCATACCTTTTTCATTGTGCACAAGAAATAGGTAGAGGATATACAGAGAGGACAGGCGTCCTCTCTGTAAAATGTCTAACCAGGGTCGTTTAGAATCTGAATCCTATGTTAAAAGTCGCCTGAATACCGTTAAGGCTGGTCTCCGCATCAATGAAACTGGATTGCGTAGTCCAGAGGTATTTGCCTTCTAAGCCAACAAATAATTTAGGTGTAACATTAAAGATAGCGCCCAGGCCAAGAAAGCCACCAAAAAGAATTTCTGAATCACTGTCGGAAACGTGCACCCTAGAATTCTCAGTTGCTAACGCATCTACGTCAGTCTCCAAATGGTAGGCCCCTATACCGCCTATTCCATAAAACTCAAATCTATTCACAGGAATTGATCCCTTAAAGGCAACTGTAAGCGGAACCACATTAAGATGTACTGACGTTTGGGCTGAGTTAGGGCCGAACATAGCCCCTTTGCTCGCACTAGTTCCAAAATATCCTGCACCGGCCTCTATCGCCCAGTTTTTGTCAAAATAGTGCCCAAAAGCAATCTCCCCGTTGAAGCCTGTATTAAAGCCATCAAGATCGTTAGTTAGCGGGGAATATATACCGCCCTTTAGGACTAAATAGTTCGGCGTCTTATTCTCAGCTTGTGCTGGAAAAGAAAGCCCTAATGCACAACACAAAATAATAATAACCCCAACCCACTTTGAAATTCTCTTCATATGTCCTCCTTAATAATAAAATTTCGTTTTAAACGCAGGTTGCCCAAAAAGGTATTCTATAATTAAGCTCCCCACCCTCAAACCGCGGGTTTTCCCTTTTCATCAAAGACCATGCCGATAAGATTATCTTCATCTTTGAGAGAGATATGGAAAGCTTTGATCTTGCCTTCAAGGTATTTTTCCGAACCCTAAGGACCATGAAGGATGGACTCCAATTTATGGTTGATTTAGAAAACGGCAAGGCCATGTTGCTGGCTTGCCTTCTTTGGATTTTTTTTGAGGCCCTAAGGTCTTTCGTTAAAAGGGCCGATCTAATTTATATGGTTTGTTCTTTTAGACAGTTGAGAAATTTGTTAAGTTAAAAATAAAAATTATTTTCTTCCGATTTTATAATGATCTTGAGGAGTAGGGTCAGGCCTTGAATGATCACTTTTTCTTTACCCTACGTTGAAATCAGCGGTGAGCGTAGTGAGTTCGGTGGATTGACTTTTTGGCCTTTTCTTACTGAATACCGAGTTGGATTTTAACGGCTTTTTCAACCTTGTACATATCCTCTTCGGAAAGAATACCGGCACGGTTAAAGAGCCTTAACTTGCTTACAGTGGCCAATTGATCCGCCATGACCTTGCTTTCTTTACCTTCAAAAGCCACCAGTGCCTCACTGGGATAGAGTCGATCTGTTTTACTGGTAAGAGGAACAACTTGAACTCTGTTGAGGAATTTATTTGATGCATCGTTGCTGATGATAACGGCAGGACGCTTCTTTTTGATTTCTCCTCCAACAGATGGATTGAAATTTACCCACCAGACTTCACATCGCTTCATGATCCATATCCTTAAAGGTCATTTCGGCCCACTCCAGAGCTTCAGCCTCCCGATGTTTATCTTTAGCCATCTCAGCATATGCCGACTCATAATTAGGACGCACAACGTGAGGACGAACTATTTCTTGGATAAATCTGCTGATTTTGCGTGGCCCAATGATTTTATGGAGTCCGGTATATACTTCTTCATCAACGGTTATGGTTAATTTCTTCTGCATAGCATGCCTCCTTTATACGTGTATAATACGTATAGTTGTTTGGTAAGTCAAGGGGGGATTTTTTTTAACCAAGGCGGCGTTGCCCCATATCCAAAATTCTTATCCGAAAACACTTGACAGCGTTCCTGGGTTGTCTTATATTATGATTAATCTGATTATTCAGAAAAATCTTATTAAATTAAATTTTCAGATCAAGAAACGAGGGAGGGCCTAAATCATGCCTAAAAAGCCAATAAGCTCATGCCAAAGCCAAACAATGAATTGTTGCCGGGTCGAATCGCTGATCAGCATTGACGATCGGGGACAGATGGTCCTGCCCAAGGAATTGCGAGACAAGGCCGGTATCAGGGCCGGGGATAAATTAGCCTTGGTCAGTTGGGAGAAAGAGGGAAAGATTTGTTGTTTTTCCTTGATTAAGGCGGAAGATTTGGCCCTAGGGGTTAAAGATTTTCTTGGGCCTATTATGAATATGCAAAATGTTGCTTAGAGAACTTTGAAGAATGTCCCCTTTTGCCCAATCTCTGTGTCAGACTCAAATTTTAATCCTCGGAATACTAAATGTATACCTGTGGTTAAAATTTTCGTCTTTCTTGACCTTGAACAAAATTGGACCTTTTTTAAAGTTCTCATATAGAATCTTTCATTCGCCGAAGACTTAATGCCGAATGGTTTTTTCGTATTCAACATTATTCAACAATCAGGACAGGAGGTTATTATAATGAAAACGGAAGAAATTAAAAAAGTGGTTAGAGATAGATACGCCCAGGTGGCCCAGCAGAAATCTTCTTGTTGCGGTCCAGCAGCAAGTTGTTGCGGCCCCACGTTGCAAACCGAGATCCTCAGCAAGAGAATCGGTTACCAAGAAGAGGATTTGAAGGCTGTACCCGAAGGCGCCAATTTGGGACTTGGGTGCGGGAATCCACTGGCCCATTCAGCTTTAAAAGAAGGGGATACGGTTATCGACCTGGGTTCCGGGGCAGGCTTTGATTGCTTCCTGGCAGCCAACCAGGTGGGAAAAAACGGCCGGGTGATCGGGGTGGATATGACCCCGGAGATGATCGATAAGGCCAGGCAAAACGCCCAAAAAGGAAATTATGCCAATGTGGAATTTCGCCTGGGAGAAATTGAAAACCTGCCGGTGGCTGATAATAAGGGCGATATGATCATTTCCAATTGCGTCATCAATCTCTCCCCGGATAAACCGAGGGTTTTTAAAGAAGCCTTTCGGGTTTTGAAACCCGGAGGCCGACTCATGGTTTCGGACGTCGTCCTGCTGAAGGAACTCCCGGAGGAGATCAAGAATTCGGTCAGCGCCTATGTGAGCTGCCTGGGCGGGGCAGTGATGAAAGAGGACTACCTTGAGGCCGTTAAAGAAGCGGGATTTGCTGAAATACGCATTATGGATGAGAAGACTTTCCCCGTGGACTTGATGACCAATGATCCGACGGTCAAAGCCGTTGCAGAAAACCTGAATGTATCCCAGGAAAAGGCTGAAGGGCTGGCCAAATCGGTGGCCAGTATCAAAGTTTCCGGGATCAAACCAATGACGTATTAGCCGTCACATTGTAGTATTGACCCGGTGGAGCTAAATTTTCTTCCGTCTGTGGTTTTCAGGCTGGTCTTTTCTTGGGACTTATCCATGAGGACTCAGCGGAACTCTTGGTTGTTCTCAATGCTTGGGTCGGCCGTTTCACCAAAGGAGGTCCTTAGGAATAAGCGAAAACATAATCGCATCGTAGATTTGGTTATGCACAACCAGTCGTTGCCTCAGCCTGCCTTCGCGAGAGGCCCCAATCTTCATCGCCAGGCGTTGACTCGGCACATTGTCCATGGCCGTAATAATCTCGATCCTGTTCAGTTTCAACACCTCAAAACCAAACCGGGCCACCAGTGGCACGACGGCAGTCGCCACGCCTTGTCGGGCTTTGCTTGTTCTGACCCAATACCCAAGATTGGCAAGACGATTCTCTCCATCAAGGTTATTCAGACCGCAAATGCCTAGCGGGCGGCCGTCGGATCGATCCTCGATCAAGAAATCATATTCCGTTCCCTTCTGCCACCTATCAGGGCGGGATCCGAACCAGGTCTTGGTATCCTCGATGGAGTACTCCAGGTGACACCATGGCATCCACGGCGACAATTCTGCTATCGATTCACGCACTGCTTCATACACCGATTCTGCATCAGACGTTTGGCATGGACGAACAATTAATGTTCTGTCGGTAGTCTCGAAGCGGGTTGTCATCTTTCCCTCGAAGCAGAAAATATATGAGATGATCTATTGACTGTAAATTTTACGATCGCACAAAATTTTAGCGAAATTCCAACATCAATTGGTACGGTTGTCAATAGAAAAGACTTATTGAATTTCAGCTTTGACAGGTTCGTAACAAGCCCTCTTAGCCCCCTTCAACAATTCAGGGCAAATGAATGACCGGCGACTTTCATTACCAGGCGATGCCAACCTCTGGCCAGGCACTGCCTTTCCTGAGGCGTCGGATGTGAGACCTCGGGCATCAGTGGTGGACCAGCCACGACGGTACCGCAAGCCCACAGAAAGAAACTAATCAAGATGGCAAAAAATTGGTTTGCCATGCCAGATCTAAGTTTCCATTTTTCCCAAAATGGAAATTTCTATGACTTTATCGGGTTGGAATAGGATTTTTTCTTGACCGGAATAAAATACCACGTATAATTTTACCTAAGGGTTCACTTCTTTCTCTTTTGATAGGGTCTTTTTTGTTACCAAGCCTCATTTTAACCAATTTATTTTGGCCTTCCCTGTTTTGATGGTCCTAATCGGTTTCGGGATGATGGTACAATTGGCATTGAGCAAAACGGTATTACAGACTATTGTCGAGGATGATAAACAAAAATAATCACGCGCCCAATTTATGTAAAAAGGATATCATCCCAGAATAACCAAAGATAAAAATAATGAAGGATGTCGGCCATGAATCAAAAAATGACCGCCTTTTGGAGTAGTTCCATTGATCAAATCCTTGGGGAGATGAAGACTTCCTCCCAGGGATTAACCGAGATTGAGGCTCAGAATAGGCTTAATATCTATGGGCTTAATCTTCTCAAACCCCCCAAAAAATCCGATGCCTTGACCTTGCTCCTCAATCAATTCAAAAGTCCTATTATCCTCATCCTGATCTTTGCGGCCGGCTTGTCTCTATTTCTTCAGGATCCGGTCGATGCCCTGATCATCTTGACCATCGTTTTGATTAGTGGACTGTTGGGTTATTGGCAGGAACGGGGGGCGACCGAGGCAGTCAAAAAATTATTAGAAATAGTTCAAATAAAAGCCATGGTAATCCGTGATGGTCTATCTATAGAAATTCCAGTCGAAGAGATTGTTCCGGGTGATATCGTCCAATTGAAGGCTGGTGATGTCATCCCCGGAGATGGGCTGGTTCTGAACTCTAAAGATCTGTTTGTAGATGAGGCCTCTTTGACCGGGGAAACCTATCCGGTTGAAAAAATGGCCGCTGTGCTGGCTGCGGAAACACCCTTGGCCCAACGGACCAACACCCTTTTCATGGGAACCCATGTAGTCAGCGGCAGTGCCCAGGCCCTGGTGGTCCAAACCGGAATCGAAACCGAATTCGGGCGGGTTTCCGAACGGCTGAAACTCAGACCACCGGAAACCGAGTTTGAACATGGTGTCCGGCGGTTCGGCTATTTTCTGATGGAGATAACCTTAATCCTGGTCATGGCCATCTTTGCCATCAATGTCTATCTGGCCCGGCCGGTTCTGGATTCCTTCCTCTTTTCCCTGGCCCTGGCGGTGGGCTTAACCCCCCAGCTTTTACCGGCCATCATCAGCATCAACCTGGCCCATGGGGCCAAAAAAATGGCCCGGGAAAAGGTGATTGTCAAACGTTTAACCTCCATTGAAAATTTCGGCAGTATGAACGTCCTCTGTTCCGATAAGACTGGCACACTGACCGAGGGTTTGGTCAAAGTCCATTTGGCCCTGGATTGGGAAGGCCGGGAAAACGAAAAAGTTTTACTCTATGCCTATCTGAATGCCCAATACGAAACCGGATTTACCAACCCGATCGATCAGGCCATCCGCACCTTTCGTCCCTTTGATCTGACCGGCTTTCAAAAACTTGATGAAGTGCCTTATGATTTCATCCGCAAACGTTTAAGCATCCTGATCTCTCAAGGGGACAGGCATCTGTTGATCACTAAAGGGGCCCTCTCCAATGTCCTTTCGGCCTGTTCCCGGGCTGAAAAGGCCGATGGAAGCCAAGTGGATCTAAGCCAGGCCCAGGATCAGATACAGACCCATTTCAAGGAATTCAGCGCCCAGGGGTTGCGTGTGCTCGGGGTAGCTTATCGAGAAATGGAGCCCAAGACCGTCCTGTCCAAAGACCTGGAGAAGGAAATGATCTTTTTAGGTTTCCTGGTCCTCTTTGACCCGCCCAAGGAAGGAATTGTGGAGACCATTAACCAACTCAAGGGTCTAGGCGTTTCTTTGAAGATCATCACCGGGGATAACCATTTGGTGGCGGCCACCATCGGCCGGAAGATGGGTCTTTCCGATCTCAAAATAATCACCGGCCCTGAACTCCAAAAAACCAGCAACCTGGCCTTGCCTCAATTAGTCATGGAAGCGGACATCTTTGCCGAGGTCGAACCCAATCAGAAAGAACGTATTATACTGGGCTTAAGAAAGGCAGGTCAGGTCGTCGGTTACATGGGAGACGGCATTAACGACGTCTCGGCCCTCCATGCCGCCGACGTAGCCATTTCAGTGGATCAGGCCGTTGATGTAGCTAAGGAGGCGGCTGATATCGTTCTATTGGAAAAGGATCTGAAGGTCCTGGCCAAGGGCATAGCTGAAGGCCGGACCACCTTTGCCAATACCTTGAAATATGTCTTTATGGCCACCAGTGCCAATTTCGGCAACATGTTCAGCATGGCCGGGGCATCTCTCTTTCTGTCCTTTCTTCCCCTGCTGCCCAAACAGATCCTGTTGACCAACCTGCTGACTGATTTCCCGGAGCTGACCATCGCCGCCGATCGCGTGGACCAAGAGCTTGTGGAAAAACCAAGAAGATGGAACCTCCGTTTTATTCGAAATTTTATGATTACCTTTGGTCTGATCAGTTCCATCTTCGATTATCTGACCTTCGGTATCCTTCTTTTTTTCCTTAAGGCCCAACCGGCTCAATTTAGAACCGGCTGGTTTATCGAGTCGGTCATTTCAGCGGCCTTGATTGTGCTGGTCATACGCACCCGCCGGCCTTTTCTTAAGAGCAAACCCGGCAAGGCTTTAACCCTGGCCACCGTCTTGGTAACCATCGCAACGCTGCTTTTTCCTTACACGCCTTTGGGAGCCATGTTTGGATTCAAGACATTGCCCCTTTATTTTTTCCCCTTGCTGGCCGTCATCGTGGGGATGTATATTTTTACCGCCGAAGCGGCTAAAAAGATTTTTTATCGAAAGATCACTTTTTGACATTCATTGCAAGCCTATCCTCGGATTGGCAACAGGCCGAGGTATCAGAAACTTCTTCCTATAATCAACAATCCGGCCGAGCCATGAAAACTTGATCATTTCAGATGGCAATCAGTACCTTATGGTGAACAGGGAATAATCTTGCATTTTCAGGAAGAATTATTCATACTTGTCCTGACATTACAAATGTCTCTACGGAGAAACTCAATACAAAGGAGGGTTAACAATGCCTGAAGGGAAAGTTAAATGGTTTAATGATTCAAAGGGGTATGGTTTTATCGAGCAGGACGGTGGTGGCAAGGACCTATTCGTACATCATTCCGCAATACAGGGAGAGGGTTTTAAATCGCTGGCCGAGGGTGATCGTGTCAGTTTTGATGTTGTCCAAGGTGCTAAGGGTCCTGCTGCTGAGAATGTTCGTAAGCTGTAAAACTGATTAAAGAGGCTTTAATATTTTAGACACCGCACTCGACATCAGTGGTGATCATCAATAAGTTATAATCGTCGAGAACCTGCGACGCACGTATTGAGTTTATTCTGCTGAATGTCAACGTATAAAGAAAACACAGGGTCTTCGTGGTGATCGTCCCCTTTAATAGACCAACTGTTCAAAGAAGGACTCCAGTTAAAAGACCAGACGGCGTAGGCGGATCTCATCTTTTTATTTTTTGTGAAAATGGCAAAATTCGGGTTCAATTCTTATGGGAGCGTTGTACCATATAACTTCCTGAAGTCTTGTTTTTGAATTTTAGCTCTTTATGCCACATTACAAACGGTAATCAATTTGAAAAGTCCGACCCTGCAAAGTCCTTTTTTTTTCAGAAGACCCCCTTTATCCCCTTGCCTTTGGCCCTATTATTCTCCTTGACTATGTCTTTTTCTTCCTTTTATACTCTTCCCATTGAAAAGCAAGTCCTTTCAAAAATACAATAACGGGCGTTTTTTGGTAAGCCCGTGTCTAACGATCCCGGGAATGCGTTGAGGATCAGCTATGATAGGTGTTCAGCTCAAGAAACACCGGCATTCTATGAGTATCAGGAAGTAAATAAGTCATGACAAGGTTTAAAGATGGTGATAAGGCTCCTGATTTTCAGTTCGATACCCCATGGGAAAAGGGACTGGGTTTCCATACCATTTCTACAGGTAAGTCGTCCGTGCTGATATTCCTCCGGTACCTGGGCTGCCCGATATGCCAGATGGACATGGCAAGCTTCAAGCGCGAGATAGACCTCATCGAACAGAAAGGGGCACGACTCTTCGTCGTCCTGCAAAGCTCGGCCGCCACGGTTGCAGGACTGACCAACAAGGAAGACTGGCCCTTCACCATCATCTGCGACCCGCAAGGGGTCATCTTCCAGCAGTACCGCGTAGCTGCGGGCGGCATCATCAAGTACCTGCATCCAGCCGGTCTGATCGCAGCCATCAATGCGACCCTTAAGGGCTACAGGCATGGAAAATTCGAAGGCAAGGAAACCCAGTTGCCTGCCGTTTTCATCGTTACCCCGGACAGGATGATCAAATACGCCTATTATGGAGAGAACATCAGCGATGTTCCTACACCCGCAATCATAGTATCACACATATAACCAAACTGTTTTACATAAACCGAAGCAAGAGCCTCATGGGCCATAGCCAGAGAGATGGAGAAGGTTTAATTTTTGGTCTGAGAGAAGGTATCAAAAATACAATAGATCGAAGGCCCGTGAACTATTTTATCTAATTTTTTAGGAGAAGCAACAATGCCAAAAAAGACAAGAGTAGCCATCGTCAAACCAAGTGAGCATCCGAACCTTTTGGCAGCAGTGTCTGAGGTGTTCCGCCTCATTCAGGCCGACCAATTAATCAGACAGGAAGATAGGATCCTTTTAAAGCCAAATTTGTTGTTAAATCGAAAAAATGCCTGTACTGAAAATGATTTTATCCAGGCGGTAATTCTTGTATTTAAAAAATTCAATCAAAAACTCTCTATCGGGGATTCGCCAGGACAATTTCGGGTCAAAGGGAAAAATATTCTTAAATCAATCGGGATAGAACCTTTTTTAGAAGGGGAAAATGTTGCCTATGTGGAATTTGAAGGCGGCAGTGCGGTCAAAGTTCAAAATTCGGAAGCAAAACTTATGAATGAATATTATATGGCCCAACCGGTTTTGGAAGCCGATATCATTGTGAACCTGCCACGGCCCAAATCCCATGGTGAAGCCGCCTATACCGGTGCGGTTAAAAATTATTGGGGTATCATTCCTGGGGGCGAAAAAGCGCTGTCTCACCTTTATGGAAAAAACCCGGAGGCCTTCGGCAATGTGCTTGTGGACAATTTTCAGACCTTGGATCAAAAAAAGAAAAGGCGAATTACTTTGATGGACGCCCGATGGATAATGGAAGGGCTGGGAGGACCGGCGGCCGGAACTATGCGGGAGACCGATCTGATTCTTGGGGGCACCGATGAGGTGGCCGTGGATGTAGTGATGTTGGAGATAGGAGGTTGTGATGCTGTTAATGATGTTCCTCACCTTAAAGCCTGTCAGGAGCGTAAGCTTGGTATTTGTGATCTAAAGCAGATAGAAATCGTGGGAAAGGCTATCGAGGAAGTGCGTTTGGAAAAACCCTTTAAGATTACGAAACCTGGGATTTCCAGAGTTCTCAGTTTCGTATCGAGTCATTTCTTTTATAAAATCATCCGAAAGATGCCGATCCTGGAAAAGAAAGAATGTATTAAGTGCGGAGACTGTTTTAACATTTGCCCGGCAGGGGCCATTGAATGGCAGGCTAAGCAATACCCGGTATTTATAAGAGAAAGGTGTATTAGTTGCCTTTGTTGTTCGGAATGTTGCACCCAGCAGACAATCGGAATTAAATCAGCAGGATTAAGGGGACTTACCTGGGGTGATCCGGAAGTAGTTATTAAATAGTGAAGGGCAATCCTTAAAATCAAGACCCCAGAATCCGTAGTCTGGCTTAGAATGACTTTTTGTGAGATTAGGAGTTGTAAAAGAATAACCCGTACAATATATTTTTAAAAATATTTCTAAAGATCATTCAGGTGGTCCCCAAAAATTGGACCATGGAATAAGTTCTGAGTTAGCCCAAAGGAAGGAGGCGGCCATAGCCAAAAAAAGGAGACGATACTTCATTAAATAAGGAGGACTGAAATAACATGACACAAGTCAAATCCGGGCATTCCGGAGAAGTCAAACTCGGGAGGGCTTTCGGCCTGGGTGGAGGAATAGCTCTTGTCGTGGGCAGTATCATCGGCATGGGTATATTTGCACTGCTTGCCCCGATTACTGCCAACGCGGGCAACGCTATGTGGCTGGCGTTCACGATTGCAATCATTATCTCTGCCGTAGGGGTGATTCCGATAATCCAAGGGGCTAGTGCCATACCGCGAGCGGGTTTGGCCTACCTCGTTACCAGCCGACTTTCCAATCCATATTGGGGAAGCATTACCTCATTATGGGCGATTGTTGGCGGAGCGTGTTCGACATGCTTTGTTTGTATCGGCTTCGCCGGCAATGTGGCAGCTTACTGGGCTTGGGGCATCGATAAGGCATTAGAAATTAAGATTCTGTCGCTCATAATCCCCATCCTGTTTATGGGGCTTTACCTTTTTAAGCTTCAACTTGCCAACTGGGTGCAAATAATCATGGTCATCCTCAAGGTTCTCGCCCTCGTTCTATTCATCGCAACCGGCTTATTCGTAGTAACCCACCCAATCCAACTATCTTTCTTCTCCCCTAAGGGTATAAGCGGAATGGTGCTGGCAGTGGTCCTGTGTTATAGCGCCTGCATGGGCTTTCAGGTTATTGCCGAAATGGGCGAGGAAATGAAAAACCCCAAACGGAACATACCGCTCGCAATGGTCATTGGTGGAATAATCGTGTTGGTTATCTATATTTTTGTCGGGATAGTCTTCACAGGTTCAATGCCATATAACTATGAAGCCTTAATGAAAATGAAAGCCCCTCTCCTGGACTCGGCCAGGACATTTTTGCCCGAGGGATTGGTAGCCTTCCTTGGTTTCGGAGCGTTTTTTGCAGCGTTGACCGCCCTCAATGCTGGCGCAATAGCGTTACCGCGTGAAATACTGTCTCAGGCGCGCGATGACCTGCTGCCTTCAGGTATCGGTAAGGTCAGCCCAAGGACACTAACGCCTTTGCGCGCCATCGGTCTTTACTTCTTAATTGTATGTATCTTGCTTTGTCTTCAATTTATAAATATAGATCTAGATTTCTATGGCGTCATGGCTGCAGTTGGCATCCTTCTCATGACCGTTATAAGCGCATTTGCAGTTATCAACCTGCCCACCAGGTACCTTGCAGAATACAATAGGGCCTACATCCGGATCCCCAGGACCTGGCTTATTATCCTGGCCATAATTACTGCCGTCACAAGCCTTCCTTTTGTCGTGCTAGTAATGCTGGACTATAAGAATACGGCCTTGATACTTGGGCTCCTGATCGGGCTCACCCTACTCTTTACCATCTATTATTTCCTGCGAGTGAACTGGCTGAAAAAAATGGGAGTTAACTGGAAAGAACGGACGAGGGAGATAACGGGACACGAAGAATAGAAATTCGAAATTGGCAGGCTCTCGATGGCCAGGCTCTAAAATCCATCTTGACCACAAGCCGCAACAAGCTTGACACCTACTCTACTCAAGGGGCTTCGTCAAAAAGAAAATCTGAATAACCTCAATCCTTATCCATCTATTGAAATGACGTTTTGAGCCATCTCATTTTTTTGTTGGAATGGTTGAGTAAGTTCATATAGTAATCAGCAAGTTAAATACTTGCTCAAGCAAAAAACTGGTAAAGACAAATTTTCAAGGAATATAAAATAGTTCTTCCTGAAATTTTTCGCAATGCTTTTCTGGGAAAACACAAGACTTCATCGATAATCTTTAGCTAAAGGCTGTCAGAGCTATAAATCTTGACATTGTTCCGATAAAAATAATATTCTTTCAAATATCGGAGTTTTTTTTGTGTTGGACCCTTTAAAGAGGTTATCTGACGAAGATTCAAATAATCCCATTTCTCAGCTGAGTAGTGAGGTTTTTTTATTTTGGATAACTTTATCGTGGAGAGGGAAAGATGAACAAAAAAAGAGAAACAGATACCGAGTTCATTGTAGTGGGCTCTGGACCAGGTGGAGCTACAGTTGCCAAAGAATTGACCTTGAGAAAAAAGAAGGTGCTCATTTTAGAGTGGGGGGATAATGATCCTTTAACAGGCAGTTTCTGGTATGGGGCCAAGACTTTACTTTTTCCGGGTAAGAGTATGCTTTTAACCAGACAGTTACTGGGAGTGGTGAGGGGCATCACAACAGGAGGAAGCACCGTTTATTACTATGCAACATGTTTTCCTGTGCCCTTCGAGATGCTCGAGCGCCACGGTATTGACCTAACAAAGGAAGCGGAAGAAATCCGAAATGAACTCCCGGTAGCACCGCTTAAAGACGAAATAATAGGCCCGATGTCGAGACGGATTATGGAGAGCGCTCAGGATCTTGGTTATAACTGGCGTAAGCTGGATAAATTTATGTACCAGGACCGCTGGAATCCGGATTTTCCCTTTGGCCATTTTGGAGATCCATACGGTGTGAAATGGAGCGCAAGAATGTACATAGACGAGGCCCTCGCCCATGGTGGAGTGCTGATCGAGAGGGCTAAAGTCACGAAGGTGATTTTTGAAGGAAAAAGTGCTGTTGGCGTTGAATATAGAAAAAAGGGAAAGATTTTTAAGGTTTTTGCCCCCACTATAGTGATATCTGCCGGAGGTATTGGTTCGCCTGTTATCCTGCGAGCCAGCGGTATCAAAGGAGCGGGTTATAATTTCTTTTTCGACCCGCTGATCGGCGTCCGGGGATCTATAAAAGACTTGGAGGTCCCACTAAGTGAAATCCCGATGTCATGTGGGATTCACCTGGAAGACGAAGGCTACATGATGACCGACATGTCCCATCCCTTTGCTACATCGGCGGCATTGGCAGCCGTTGCCTTCAGACCGGATAAGGTTTTTTCACGGAAAAAAACACTCCAGATCATGATTAAAGCCAAAGATGAGCTGGGAGGAAGTATAACGGACAGTGGAGGTGTTAGGAAGATCCTGGATAAAAAAGAAAAGCAGAAACTTCATAGAGGATATGAACGAGCCAAAGAGATACTGAAAAATGCGGGAGCGAAAGGGATATTTAAAACAAGTTACCTGGCTTCTCATCCAGGAGGTTCCGCGAAAATCGGAGATATTGTCGATTCGAATCTGAAAACCGAGTATGATAACCTTTATGTTTGCGATTGTTCCGTTATACCGGAAGCATGGGGATTGCCACCCACAAATACCATCATCGGGCTGGGTAAGCGACTTTCCAAGCATCTGATTGGAGAGAAAAAAGACTGATTATTGGCCAAATTTTTTATCCATTAGGCGATATTAATCGGGAGATACTTTGCTATTTCTTAGCCAAAATAGAATTTATTTGAAATAGAGTCCCCGCTTTTCATACAATTCTTCTTTGTACTTGGCAGTATCCTATAAACCAAAAAATGGAAGAGTTCAAAGGGTAATTTAGGGAAAACACATCCAAAAGAATGATCTCATTTGAAGCATAAATCCCATTATTTGCTAATCCCAAAAACATGTATAATATGACCCATACAAAGGCCAGATCAGTAAGGTAACCTGTCTTTCAGCATCTCTGGTAGCCAACCCTACCAAATTGACCGATGCCACGCTGACCGATGCATAAGAGAAACTAACAGTATGATGCCCAGCAGGATAACCTTTAAATAGGGATGAAGGATAATCCACATATGTTGAATCTCGCGAATAAGGCACTGAAATTACCTTTGTTTGAAAAGTACGGTGGGCTTGAAAAGCATGTGCCCTGGGTGTCTTTAGCCACCTTGCCTACACCTGTTGCCAATATGAATAATTTGGGAAAATTTATTGGTCACGACAATCTCTGGATCAAGTGCGACGACAGGTCGTCCGACATCTACGGTGGTAACAAGGTACGTAAATTGGAATTCATACTGGCTGATGCCCTGCGTCGAGGTAGTAAATGGGTCATCACATACGGGGGAATCGGCACTAACCACGGACTGGCCACCACCATCCATGCCCGGCGGCTGGGCCTGAAGACGTCACTGGTGCTCATCCGCCAGCCGTTGACAGACCACGTGCAGGAGAACCTTCTCCTCGATCACTATTTCGGGGCAAAGATCCACTTTGCACCAACTAACCTTAAAGGAGGCCTGCAAACAGCCGGTATTTACTTGAGGCATGGGAAGGTGTATTTCATACCTCCCGGAGGCTCATCGACGTTAGGAAGCCTCGGTTATGTCAATGCCGCGCTCGAACTAAAGAAGCAAATAGACGATGGAATGCTGCCCGAGCCGGAATATATCTTTTGCGCTCTTGGTTCCAAGGGGACGTTGGCCGGACTTATGCTGGGTACGAGGTTGTCGGGTATGAAGACCAAGGTGGTCGGAGTGCGCGTAGCCATGGAATGGGTCACAGATCCGCATAAAACCATACGCTTGGCTAATCGCATGGTGTCCCTCATGAGGAAGTATGACAAAAACGTGGCCCCGCTCAAATTCACGATGGATGACATACTGGTCACCCATGATTTTTTTGGAGCGGAATACGGGGCCATCACCCGGGAAGGGGAGGAAGCGCTGGGCCTGGTGGGGCAGACCGAAGGCATCAAGTTGGACCTCACTTATACGGCTAAAACGATGGCGGCCATGCTCGATTTCATAAAAAGGCACCCGGAAGTGAGCAGCGCCCCTATTCTGTTCTGGAATACGTATAACGGTGTGGATTTCACAGATGTTATCAGGAAAAACAATGATCACACACGGCTGCCGGGAACGCTGCAATGGTGTTTTCAGGAGAACCTGATACGTTATCTGAAGGAACCTGCAAATTAATCCCTTAATTGAGGAGGAAAAGTGAGTGGCTGAATGGATGAAAATGATTGATCGATTGCACCCACAAAAAGTTGAGGTGGCCCCCAAAAACTGGACAATGTGATAAGCTCTGAGTTAGCCCAAAGCAAGGGAGTAACTTTGGATAAAAAAGGAGCGATGACACCTCCAGTTCAAGGGCGGGGTAGTCCAACCATTTCTCCCATATTTCTATCCGTAATCGCTAAGTTATAGGGCTATGTTTTTTGTGGACTTGTAGGTGAAGTCATCAATCCAGAGATAAATGTCCCTTATGTGAGTATCTGTTGTATTCGAGGGACATAATACAAATATAGTTACCGATTTCTATAAATAAGTATTATGTTTGAATGCATAAGTAGTCAAGGTTGAAGGAAACCTCCTGGTGGTTTAGGATACTTTTAGGAACAAGCGGCTGGGTCGAGATGGACTCGCCCAGAACTAAACCAAGAGGAGGCTTCCATG
>JBEKPQ010000029.1:0-34726 GCA_049520575.1 Thermodesulfobacteriota bacterium
AATGCCTGCATTGAATTAATGCCTGAAAAGGTGTCGACTATTACAGGGCTTCGAGGCATGTTCCGATCCGTTGGAGGAGCCTTGGGAATATCATTAATCACCATTATTCTCCATTTGAGTTCCACTCCCGCCAAAGGCTTCAGGGTCACCTTTATAGCTTTTGGTTTGGGGCTTTTATTTTCGATCCCCCTCATTTTTCTTATGCCGGATGGAAGGTATGTCTCTCCAGGACCGAAAAAAATGCTCGTCGAGCACTACTGATAAGGATTTTGAGGACGTTGTTGAATTACTTGAATTCTAATAGAGGACCTTCGCGCAGGAAATCGTCGGTTCGCGGTTTTAGCCCTGCGCTCTACCACTGTCAAGCAACCTATGGGAAATTTGGGGAAACTTTTTTAATCCATTCCTGAATGGTTTCAATTTTTCTCAAATCTCGAGTTAGCTATTAATTACTGTTGACCTTCGCCCTGTTTTTATGCAACTTTAGGGAAAATATCCGAAGAAAAAATAAGGAAATTAGATGTGTTTTATCGTTTTTGCTTACCAGGTACATCCTTCGTACCGATTCATTGCCGCTGCCAATCGTGATGAATATTATGAGAGGCCGTCATCCCCTGTCGCCTTCTGGGAAGATGCTCCACAAGTGCTTGCCGGCCGCGATTTAAAAAAAGGAGGCACCTGGTTGGGAATTACCAGAGAAGGGAAATTTGCGGCCATAACCAACTTCCGTGATCCGAGTGCTTTAAAAACAAATGCTCCATCACGAGGCCAACTGGTCAGTCATTTCCTTACAGGTTCTGAAAGCGCTGCTTCCTATGTCAATAAAATTTCCCGACAAGCACAGAAATATAATGGCTTTAATTTAATTTGTGGAGACTATAAAGACCTTTTTGTTTATTCCAACCGTGGGGAAATAAAAAAGCTCAAAGCTGGAATTTATGGCCTGAGTAATCACCTTCTGGATAGTCCCTGGTCAAAAGTCATCAAAGGCAAGAGGGCCTTGTCTGCGGCCATGAATAAAAAAGGCTCCGATTTAGAAGCGGCGCTTTTTAAAGTTTTGTCCGATCACAAAAAGGCACCGGACCATAAACTGCCATCAACCGGTGTCGATTTGGAATGGGAAAGGCTTTTGTCATCGATTTTTATCAAAAGCCCTACTTATGGAACCCGCTCTTCGAGTGTGCTGTTGATCGGAAAGAACCAACGGGTAAAATTGGTGGAAAAAGTTTTCGACGGAAAACCTGAACCCTGGGTGGAAAGCCGGTTTTCCTTTCTGCTTAATGAAGGGAATTAATATCTAGGTTCCTAATTGTTTCCCATTTAATCGTTTAGTTTTGATTTAAAAAGCACATCCTGCACGAACGTACCCTTCAATAATTTTCAAATAGGGATACCGGGCTTCTATAATCGGGCTAAAATTCCCCCAGACCTTTTAGGGTAACATGAATCATGAAACTTGTGTCAGTAAGAGTGCTCGAATAACTGAATCTTATCCCCCAACATTGCTTCGTGTAAGCCACCTCGGCGGTGGTTCCATAATTTGTGTTCTGATCCAGGGAATAGCTGGTCTGAAAATTGGCCGACCAAAGAGAACTGATTTTCCAGGTCAAGTTGGCATTGATCTGCCGGATCTGATCCCCCGAAGTGGCCAGATATTCCAGGGAAGCGCGGTTGCCCTTTTTGTCCAACAACGTCAAGTTATAACTTTGGGAATCTATCTTACTGGTGTAAGGAGACCAAGCCACACTGGATCGTAAACTAAGATTAGGATGAGGAGTTAATTCCAGTTCCCCGGTAATATCGGAAAAGGAGGGGGTAGTAGTGGTGGTGGTAGTGCCACCAGTGTTGGTAGTGGTAGTGATGATGGTGCCAGCATTGTTGATAGTAGTGGTGGTAGGGGTGGTAGTGCCGCCAGTGTTGGTATGGATAGTGGTGGTGCTTGGATTGATGTTATAGGTTTGATACAATTTAAGCTGGACAAAATCCCGATAGCCAAAAAGATCCTCCCCTTGGCTCCCCTTCCCCAGCAACGACTTTCCCGTAAATATATTGTATAAATAATAAGTAATCGCATTGGTCTGGCTGATGGGCGAAATAAAACTGGGAAGGGCATCCTGCGTTATTTGAGGAGTATAATTATAGACTATCTGGGGTCGGATGTCATGTTTCAATTTTTCAATCCCTTCTCCCGAAAGTTGAAAGATCTTTTCAATGTCGGTGGACATATCCAGACTGAAGTTGGGTACGGAACGGTTTCCAAAAGAATCTGCAGAAGAAGTGAGTTTATTGGTGACCTGGTACAAATCCTCGGTCATGCCCATTGAGCCTTCCAGCTTAAGGTAGTTCCCTAATTTGGTCGGATAATACAGGGTCGGGGTCAATTCGACCACATGTCCGCTATCCGATGATTGGGCCCAATAATAGTTATAGGAAGAACCCCACTGATAATAAAGATCTTTCCACAGGACTTGTTTGATACCGTCAAAACGGGCGTAAGGAAGTTGATCCAAGGCGGTGGTTACGTTGGCCAATTCCTGATAAAAGGTGAATCCGCCGGTAAAACTATAAGAGCCGAAGTTCTTGGTTAATACGGCGGTGTTCGTCCGGCTGAGTTGGGTTTGATCCCCCAGGTCCCGGCCGAAATCGCTAAGGAAGGTCATCCGGTTTCGGTTCAGGCCGTTGGGTTTGTTCTGAAATTCATTCAGATAATCTATATCACTAACCAAGTCCAAATCCATCTTCAAATCCATGTCCCAGGGCAACCTCTGATTGATCTTGGAACGAAACCAATAACGTTCCGTATAGGGCTGGCTGATATTGCCTTCTTTATATTGTTTTTCGCTTCCCAAGTCTTTATAGAGATAATCCAGCATTAACGTACCTTTGGAAAAAGGAGAAAGAGCATACCGGAATTCAGCACCTTGCATAAACCCCCGGTTGCTCATGAAATACTCGTTGAAAGTGGCGTCGGTATTATCCGAAATAGCCCAAAAGAAAGGGAGGTTGAAAGTGAACCCATCACGGCTTGAAATTCCAGGTTCGGGCATCAAAAAGCCGCTCTGACGCTTGGTCTTGGCCGGATAAATCATATAAGGGGCGTAAAGAACAGGGATATCATTTACCAGAAAAGAAGAGTGCCAGACCTGTCCATAGCCTTCAATGGTCACCAGAACTTCTTTAGCCTTTATTTCCCAGGGAACCTTTTCACCGTCACAGGAGGTAATGGTCCCGTTAAGGACCCGGTAGGTCGATTCCCCTGTTTTCCAGATTTGTTCTCCGGTAACATGGAAATTATTCTGCTTTAAAAAAAGGCGCCCTTTTTTTACTTCACCGGTTTGTTTTTGCAAATCAATCGTCAATTCTTCTCCGCGAAGTTCATCACCCTCGGCAGTAAATTCAACATGGCCCTGGGCCTGGGCGATCATGGTTTTGTGGTCGACTTGGGCGTAATCGCACTTTAAGACCCTGCCGCTCTTTTTGATGATGACCTCCCCGATGGCCGTATAGATTTCAGTATCTTTATTGTAAGTTAAATCCTTTGCTTCAATATTGTAGGCATCTTTGGCCGTCTCTGCATCCTTTGCCGACCCTTTCTCGGCAGCCTGAGAAAAAAGGGCCGGTCCCAAGATCATGACTGAAAAGATAAAAATCCCGACGGTCCAACACCGATTGGGCATAATCAACTCCCTGGTTTTAAAATGAAAACCTTGCCTATCTCTTTAACACATCTTTCTTTTCATAACAACCATAACTCCACTCGAACTTACATTATTTCTTGGCTATTAAAAGAGCTTATGGTATGGTTATTGACAAGTGAAAACGACATTCCACCCTATGGCCGTTAGCGCCGAACTTTAATCTATGTCTGGAAAAACTTTTATCGGAATATTGTTCCTCTTCCTCCTGCCTTCACTGGCTTGGCCAAATCCGGCAGAACCTCTGACTTCCGAAGAATCCCAATTTACCTTTGCCAGTCATCTCCTGCAACACAATGATTATTTCCGAGCCATTACTGAATTTAAAAGATACCTGTTTCTCTACCCCTCCGGGGCCAAGGCGGATGAAGCCAATTACCTTTTGGGAGAAGCCCTGTTTCAAACCAAAGCCTATCAAGAAGCCATCCTTCACTGGGAAGGAGTCCTTTCCCAAACTCCTGGCACACCATTTAAAGAAGAGATCCAATTCAAAACCGGGAAGGCTTATTGGGCACTGGGCCGGGAAGATCAAGCCATGCACCTTTGGGAAAAAATCCTTCAAGAAGGCCATTCCTCTTTAAAATCTACAGCCGCTCGGTCCGTTCTCTGGGGTCTTGTCAAACAAAAAAACTACAACTCAGCCCGATTACTATTAAAAAACTCCCCCTTGAAGGATTCTGAAAAGGAGGCCCATGAGGTCTTTTTTCAGAATGCCGAAAAGCTTCCCTATAAATCCCCAACCACGGCCGGTGCCCTGGCGGCCATCCTTCCGGGAGCAGGGCATCTGTACTTAGACCGCAGGCAAGATGCCTTGATTGCTTTCAGTATAAACGGTTTATTCACCTGGGCGGCCATCTCCTCTTTCCAACAGGGAAACAGCGGCCTTGGCACCCTCTTGACTTTTATTGAATTGGCTTGGTATTCGGGTAACATCTACAGTGCGATAAACAGCGCCCATAAGCTCAATCGAAAACTGGATACCGACTTCCTGGAAGGTTATGGAATTCGGTTTGGACTCTTTTCCCAGGGGCCGTCATCCTCACCGACGCCTTATTTGGTGCTCCATCATGCTTTTTAAAAGGGGACGTAAGATATGCCATTGGGTTTTACTCAACGCCGAACACTGAACACCGAATATTATTCGGGAAAAATTTTTCTTTTTTCCCTGATCATTACCCTCCTGATCCTTCCCCTCAAAGGATATGGTTTGGAGCCTTCCCCGCCCCCTTCTCCCGCGGACACCTCTTCCCCCTTATCGTTGGGTGTCCACGTCTATCAAAAATTGCTCTCTCCGGTCCTGGCTTCTGAGTGTTACATGCTGCCTAGTTGTTCGGCCTATGCCAAACAGGCTCTCTCCGACTACGGCCCTTTCTTCGGCCTTCTGCTGACTATTGACCGCCTGTTGCACGAAGCCAATGAGGACCAAACATCCCCTTTGGTCAGGCAGGGAAACGTGAATAAATTATTCGATCCTCCCTCCGCCAATCTCTGGTGGCGTCAAACCCCGAATCGAGATCCGTGAGGCTGGATGACAAAAGTATTAAAACGATAGACGATCACTTGCTTCGTTCGCTAAGACGAAGGACAAAAAAGCCTTTCTCGTCCTTCGTTCATCCGGCATCTCTTATTTCAACGCCGGCCATCTCTTTTTTAATTCATTGGCCAATTCAGTATAGGGTCCCTGAGCTTTGGAAACAAATTTCTGATAATGTTCAAGGGCCTTGCTTTCCACCCCTTGACTTTCCCATAACAGACCCAAATTGTAATGGGCTTCCATGTTTTCGGAGTCGTGTTCCAAAGCCTTCAGAAGGCATTTTTGGGCCTGTTCCACCTGGCCCTGTCTATTCAAAACCACTGCTAAGTTGATATAGGCCGGCAAAAAGTTCGGATCCAATTCCATAACCTTTCTGAACTGGTTTCCGGCCTCTTCCAATTTTCCCTGGTTCAGATAGAAGAGTCCTAAATTATTAAACCCCTTTTGATAGCGGGGGTTCAGGGATAAGGCCTTTTGGAACATCTCCAAGGCTTGGGTGAAGCGCTTCTGGTCCTGATAGATCATGCCCAGATTATTATAGGTTTCCCAGTGATTGGGTCGCATGAATAATATTTCCTGGTAACCTTGGATGGCCTCAGAATAGAGTTGCTTTTGCTGATTCCGAACAGACTCGTTAAACAACCGGACGACCTGCAGGGAGTCCGATTCTCCTTGGGCGGCCTTGGCCTTGGGTGGTTCAGGGATCTCGCTTGGCGGCCTAGTTTTGGTAACCATCTTTTTAGAAAGAGAAGGCCTTGGAAAAATCCTGGCTGTCGATCTCGGACTTATAAATCGGGGGGAAACGGTCTTCAAAAGATCCGCCGACTTTTTGGTCTGCTCCTTTTCAGGAGACTCTTTCCTCTGGGTCGGCAAAGGTTGGAAACTTTTGGTCTCAACCTTTTCCGGACCTTTGGTCTGCAAGGCCACTTTTCCCTGGTCTGGTGAAATTACCGGGGCCTTGATTTCATTTTTATCAGCGAGAGGAGTTACCGGCGTTTTGATTTCAATTTTTTTAGCTATGGGTTTCGGGGCATGAAGGGGTTGATTCTTTAGAAAAGGCAGGAGGGTAGGGAAAAAAGAATAAACAAGAACTCCGGCCAGGCAGATCAACAATAAAACAACCAGAAGGATTTGGGGAGGCTTGGAAGACCAAAACCTTTTTCTCCCCACTCTCTTGTCGGGGGGCAAAGGTGAAGGAGATTCCGTTTCATCGGCTGCTTTTTTTAGGGCATCTCTGATAAGACTCATAACGTTGATCCCTTAATTTCCGGTTTGATTTTGGTATTCCCTTGAGGGATGGAGGTGACTATGGAATAAGGATATAATCCGCTCTCCCTCAAGCGATTGGCCAAATTTTGGGCTTCTTCTCTGGTCTCATATTGGCCTACTAAAATACGGTACCAGGTTCCTGTATCGGGCATATGGATTGCCATGCCAAAGGCTTCAAGACCTTCTTGAGAAATTTTTTCTATGGCCTGGACGGCCAACTTCTCCTTCCTGAAAGAAGAGATGTGCACCGAATACATAAGAGGGGAAACCAAACTCTGAGTTTTGGGAACCTCTCCTGAAACCACGGTTGCTTCCAAGTTGGTATTGGTTCTGGGTGACAGCCACAACAAGCCCAAGGTCCCCAAAAAAACGACCAGGCCCCCAATCCCTCCAAAGGCCAGACGCCGGAAGACTCTTTCACTAAAAATAGAAGAAGGCTGTTTCCCGCCCCTCAGACTTTCTATGGCCTTTCGGACATGAACCGGCGTTCCCTGCATCTTCTGATCAAGATAAAGCACCAGTAAAGTCCGGTCACAAAGCAGATTAATTAAGCGGGGGATCCCCCTGGAGACTTTATAAATCCGGCGCAGGGCCCTGGTCGAAAACACCAGGTCACCCCTTGACCCGGCAATCGATAACCGATGGTAAATATATTCCTCCATCTCCTTGAGGGATAAAGGCTCCAGACGATAATTGACCGAGACCCGCTGTTTAAGTTGTCTAAGGTTGGGGCGGTTCAGTTTATTCCATAATTCAAGTTGTCCAACCAGAACAATTTGAAGGAGTTTTTCCTGGTCGGTCTCCAGGTTGGAAAGGGATCTGAGCTCTTCCAAAAGGTCAGGAGCCAGGTTCTGGGACTCGTCAATGATAACAACCGCTTTTTCCCCTTCCCGGTTAAGAGATAACAAAAAGGAATTTAACTGATCGATCATCTCCTTTTTTGATTGCCCTGTATGGGAAAGACCAAAATCCTCCAGGATGGCTCTTAACAGGTCTTCAATCTCCAGCAAGGGATTGAGGACCAGCGCCATTTTTATTTTAGAATTATCCAGACGCCCCATCAAGGAACGAATAATCGTCGTCTTCCCCGTGCCCACGTCGCCACTGATGACCATAAACCCTTCACCCTGAGTTATCCCATAGGTTAAATGATCCAGGGCCTCGGCGTGCTTTTCGCTGAGATAAAGGAAACGAGGATCCGGGGTTATCCGAAAAGGCTTTTCTTTCAATCCAAAAAATCTTTGGTACATGGCCTTACCTCACCAGGTCATAACGGCTGGGAGAAGGAAGGGAACGAACGTCCTGGACGGCCTTATCCCCTTGCTTGGTAAAATCCATGATCTTTTGACCGGTATAGATAGTGGGCGTAATCAGAATCACGATTTCCGTTTTATTTTTATTTTTATTCGTCTGGCGGAAGGCTTCCCCGGCTACCGGCACGTTCATCAAACAGGGGATCCCGCTCAGCGTTTCATTTTTCTTGGACTGCATCAAACCGGCTATCAGGACGGTTTGTCCTTCTCGAACCCGGACAATGCTCTGGGTCTCCCGGACACTGATCACCGGGGCTTGCTGGCCTGTTAGTGAAAAGGTGACCAGGCTAATCAATTCGGTGACGCTGGGGTGGATGTCCATGATGATCGTCCCGTCGGAATCGATCTGGGGAGTGACATCCAGGATCACCCCGATGGTAATATATCTCGGGGTAGCGGTGGTAAGATTAGCGGCACCCGTCTGTGTTTGAATAGTGACATCGAAATAGACATCCTCAACCGCCGCCTTGATAATGGCCTTTTGATTATTCAGAGTGGAAACCCTCGGGCTGGAAATGACATCCACCTTCCCCTGGGTGGATAAGGCATCCACCAGGGCATTAAAATTGGTGTTGGCCACCCCAATCTGAACCGCGCTATTGGACGGTAAAATATTTGTTGAGGCAAGACTACCGCTCGCGTAACTGGTTATTCCGGAAAGACTCTGTTTGATAAAACCCCCAAAACCCATATTCATAATATTGGGGAGCAGATTCCAATCGATCCCCAATTGGAAGTTGTCGTTCAGGCTCACCTCAATCACTTTGGCTTCAATATAGACCTGGCGCTGAACCGATTCTTCCACTTTATTTAAAAATTTTTCCACCTCCCTGAGCACCTTGGGATAATCAGTGACTACCAGGGTGGAGGATATTTTATTGATCAGAATTTTCCCTTCCGGCGAAAGGAGATTTTTTATTTCATCTTTGATTTCTGTCCAGAGATCGGCCTTGTCTTCCGACTTGACCTGGCTGACCAACGATCCTCCTCCGGTGGTAGTTGAACTACCTCCTCCCGCGGCCGTACTGGTGGTGGTCCCCCCGGAAGAGCCGCCGATCCCGCTGACGGAAGACGCCCCCCCTCTGACGGTCGTCAGATAATTAAGGGTGAAAGAGCGGGTCTCCAACTTGGGTCGGCTGATTCGTATCAGGTTTCCTTCCTGCTGATAGTCCAGATCAAGGGGTTTAAGCAGGGCATTCAGGGCTGCAGCCATAGTCACTTTTTTCAGATCTACGGTGATCTTGGGGACTTTTCCGTCCTTTCCCTCGATGTTGGGATCAACGACTATATTCACCCCATTGTCTTTGGAAAAGGCAAAAAGGACCTCCTTTAAATCGGCATCCCTGACGGAAAGAGAATACAATTTTTCCTCAGGGATCCCCCCGCCTTCCAAAGGCTTGGTCCCCTCCATGGTCGGTATGGTCAGATCTTTTCCCTGTGGCTCGGCCCCAACACATACCCCAGCCCACAACCCGAAAAAAACCAAAGGAATTCCCGCCCAATAGTAAATTTTCATTTTTAAAATCCCATGACTCGATTAGTTGAATTCAATTTTTTAAAAGAATACCCAGCCTCCGAATCTATTTTCAGCATCAGCTTTTCCTTTCCCCGGGATAGGGTCACCTGATGGTCTTCGATCTCCACGATTCGGTAGTCGTCAAGCTTATCCCCTTTTTTCATCAGGACCCCGTTAATAGCCGCCACCCTGGTACGACCGCTGACTAAAATGGTGGTCACTCGAAACCCAGGAACCGAGCCTTGAACCGCTTTTCCAGTACCGGTCCCTGGACCGGTCCCTGCTTTCTCTTTCAGAACCACCCCTTTCTGAACACCTGCTGGAAAGGCAAACGGATCTCGCTGCCCGGAAAACGCTTCGGTTCCTCCGATCATCCAGCAGTTCAAAAAACAGGCCAAAAAAACAACCAATGATACCTGCACTATTTTCCCTTGAATCCCCTCCATCCTCTGTCTATCCCCTCCCGCCGATGAGACTGTATCGCCATTAGCCAAAACGTCATTCCGGAGAAGTCCACCGAGGTGGACGAAATCCGTAATCCAGGAAACATTAATGAAATCAAAAGCTTTCTTCTGGATCCCGGCTCGCGTCCGCCAAGCGGACTTGGCCGGGATGACGAATTAAGACACCGCCCCGATGGAGGGGAGGATTTTTGGAGTATGGCTCTGCTAACGCAAGGTCTGTATCGGTTGACCATTCCCTTGACCTTGGGCTTCCTTCTTGGGTGAAGAAGCCATGAATAAGACCTGCTGTACGTTAACCTGCAATTTAGGAAACGATTCCTCTTTTCTCCGGATATCGACCTTTTCAACTTGCATAAAAATGGGCAAAGATTGAATATCGTCCAAATAGGGGCCTATGTTCCCATAACCGGCCTGAAGCTCCGTTTCCAGAATCACCTTTTTGAAGGACCCGGCTTTGGGCTTGCTTTTGTCCTCAGCCGGAACAGCTGCAGTGTCGTCGTTGATGTTCAAATGAATCAAATCCATTTGTTTCATCTGGCTTTCTTTTCCCAATTGATCCAGGAGAAGCCCCAACTGCCGGTCATCGGAAATCCTGCCGGCCATTGATTCTTTTTCTTTTCTTTTCCCTTCCACCCGTTTTCTGATCGGATTAAGCCCGGTTAAAGAAGTCGTAACCGCAACCAGCTTTTCATTATATTCCTCAACCTGTTTTTGAAGGACCGCAGCCTCCTTTTTTTTAGGTTGGGTGAGAAAATGATCAAAACCCATGACAACCCCTACCAAGACAGCCACCGCGATAAAAACCTTTTCCCGAGTCTTTAAGACCATCAGGAAGAAACCCCCAAGGGCATACTCACCCCTTCTCCAAGTTTGGCCAGGATTTTGAATTCTGCGGCCCCCTTGGAGTATCCAATGCTTTTTAAAGTCGTTTGCACCTTGGCCTCTTTATAATACGCCGACCGATTCAAGTTTCGGGTAAACTCCGATAAGGCCGCCAGAATTTCCTGGTCGGAGCCGAAAGCTATGCCCTGGATAATCAATTGATATTCCCGTTTTCCCCCACCGGAACCGGAACTCACGGCCTTTTGAACCTCTTCCGTTTTACCGGCACCCGGTTCGATCTTGGCATTATCAGATGCGGGTCCCGGCATCACCGGAGTCTCTTGAGCCTTGGAAAATTCAAACTGGGTTAAAGTTATATTATTAGGCACAAGCCCGAACAATTCCTGAAACAAATTCTGCATGGGAAGCTTTTTGATCTCGATCTTTGGAAATCCTTCCAAGTCTTTATTCAACTGGGCCTCTTCCTTTTCCAAACGGGCCAACTCCTCGGCCGGTTTACCTATCCGGGCCATTTGCTCTTTTTTAACGGACACCTCCTTCCGAAACTGGGCCGCCTGTCGGCTAGCGGTCCAGTATTGAGAGCCGAAGAAAAAGATTACCCCCAGGGTCAGGAGGCTTATCAGGGCGGGTTTTAAATACTTCCCAAAAGAACTTTTCGTAACTTGAGGGGCTAAAAATTGGCGACTCAGATTGACAAAAGGTTGAATTTGAGTGACCAGGCCCAACAAGGTGGTCAGGAAGGGAAGATCCTTTAAAAAAAGATCTTGGTTGATCTTTTTTTTAACGGTCAGCGAACCGGCATTTGAAAAAAGTTGAACCGGGATTTCCAAATTCTTTTCCAAGGCCTCCGCCAGACCCTTTAAAAGACTACCTCCTCCGGTTATGAAGACCCTTTCTATTTCGTAGTCTTTAAACTGATTTTTATAATAATTTATGGACCTTTCAACTTCAAGAAGGAGACGGTCCATTACCGAACCCAGCCTTTTTTGTACCTGATCCAGAGGAATGCCTTCAACCGTTTGATCGGCCTCCCCCTCTGCCAACAGCCCGACCTTGATTTTGATTTTTTCGGCCGTAGCTTGGTCTATCTCCTTCGCCTGCCCGTTCACCTCATAAGACCCGATTAAAGATTGAGTGAAAATATCTCCGGCCACAGCAATTTCACGGGAAAATTTCAGTTTTCCTTCTTTCAGGACAATGATCCGAGTACTTTTTTGACCCAAATCAATGACGGCTGCTGTCTCAGACCAAGGGGAAGGCTGGGTAAAACGGTAGGCCTGCATTAAACTAAAAGAGGGGATGGAAAGGAAAAGAGGTTTCAAGCCGGAATCCTTTAATAAGGCCACTTGTTCCTCGACCACTTCCCGGGTGGCCACGGCGGCGATAATCTCGGCTTCCGGCTCCCCTTCCTCTCGCTTGAAGACCTCCAATTTATAAAAATCAATAAAAGCCTCTTCCAAGGCAAAAGGGAAGTCGGCTTTGGCCCCCCAACGGATCGCTTCTCTCATTTCATCATCAGCCAGATCCTGCATAAAAAGGTGCCTGGCTATTGTCCGGAGGCCGGTCACTTCCGAGACAACATCCGAAGTCCTGATGCCCAATTCTTTCAAAGTATCACGGATAAATGTGGAGGTTTCCTGAAGAGATAAGGCCCGATTCGGACCTCTCCCCTCAGGCAACCGTATTATTTCGTAATTAAGCAGGGTAATCCTCTCTCCGGCCCGCTGGCATTCGGCGATCTTCAGGGAGGAAGTCCCGATATCGATTCCTATAATATTTTTAGTCAGTTGAAAAGAATACACGTGTCTCCTTGGCTAATGCATATTTTTTCGCTTAAATATTATGTACTTTCAAAAAGGGGAAAAGTCAAGAAAAAACTCAATATCTGGTATAATTTTCTGAACATTATACCATATATGGATCCGGAAACCAAACCCGAAAAAAGGGAGATTGGGAGCTTCCGAGAAAGGGGTAAGAAGGGAGCAGGGATTAATTTGTTGCTGTCTTTAAGAGATCAGCCAATCTTTAAGACCCCTGCCTGAGGGAACGGCCTTTGGATAAAATTTGTGCGGAGATTGGGTTATTGAAATATCTCCTGCCAACTGGCGGCCACTTTAGTTATTATTGCCGTCTGGTTGTAACCGTTGGCTAAATCAGGGGTATTGGAACCAGCGCCGGAGTCGTTAGAAGCAATACTCGATAATGTCCCTATGGAAACCCTATTTCAGGCTATGGCCCCGGTCAAATGGAAAGAATTGTGGATAGTGATGCGGATATTGGGCGGCTATGATCCTGGCTATTCTCGGCATTGAATGTCTCTATGCTCTGATAATTGGACTAGGTCGATTAAAATCCGGGAAGTGTCCTTTAATTTCTCCCTCGTTATTACGGCGGTTCTCAAGAAGGCGGAAGTTCCTGCCAGTACACGTAGGTCTGGGTGCCACCGCCGCCGCCACCGATAAGAGTACTGTAATTTAAGATTCCTGACCCGGCAGTGTTATCCAAGGTGAACACGCTCCCGCCATTCATGGTAATATTTGCTGCCGCCAACCCGCCAGTCAGAGTTCCATTGATAGTCACGGTTAAACCGGGAGCATAAAGATAACCGTTCATTGATCCGCTGCTATTGAAATTGAGTCCGGTCGTGACCAAAACGAGAAGGTTCTTCGCCGCACCCGCCGTATTAAGATTAACGCTAGAATCGATTGTAAAGGTGCCCACGTAAAGCGTCACCGCTCCATTTAGGGTAATGGTTACACTACTGTTGAGGGTTAAGCTGGAACAGTAATACGTTCCTGCATTCCATGTGGCATTAGAATCAATGGGGTTGCAGGCGGTGTCATTGGTCGGCCCGCTTAGGCCATTAGGCACGCTCACTGCGGGCAGTGTGGGGTTCGTCTCTTGCGTGCAGGTGCAGGTACCGCCGTCTATCATGGCCTGAGTACAGGTCTGCGCACCGCATTTGACGGTTCCGTTGTTGGTGATTTGCCCCGTAGTACGCATTCCCGAACTACCACTACCTGGGCAGTAGGCGATCTGCTCAACGACCCTGGTAGCCCCGGCAATCGTGGCCGTGGAACGGATGCGTGCCTGGCCTGTGAGGGAGTTACCACTAAAATCTGTGGTATAGAGGGTTATGGTGAAGTTCCCCCCTCCAAGGGGAGTATTTGATTCCCCGGCATAGCCGGAACAATTGGCCGCATACTGGTATATCCCCCTCTCAAGTCCACCCTCGGCAATAAACTGGGCCTGGACGGACAAGAGATGGTTAGAGGTGCCGGCCATCTTGCTGCTGAAGAGGGCGCCAATCACGACCCCGAGAGCACTGATCACGACAATGATTATTATGGCGGTAATGAGAGCAATGCCGGCGTTATCCTTCATAGCCTCCCCTTTCCCCTTAACGGCTTTTATTGCCGCCCCTCAAAAAAACGGTGGTTCGTAACGATTCCGTTGTGTAGGTTCCCGCAACGGCCAGTACAAACCGGATACTCCAGATCTGGCTGGCCGCAGTAGGCGTGGTCCAATCGTCCTGATAATACGTAAAGGTCAGAGAAGTCACGTTGGTTGCCAGGTGATCTGCTGTTCCCGAAAGAGTTCTCGAAAGCGTGTTCGAAGCAACTGAATAGGTGACGGTGTTGCCGGAAGAAGTAAAAGAAAGCTGACTCGATGAATAGGAAGTGATGGTAGCCGGGTCTATGTCCCGTATCTCTCTGGCCATACGGTCCATGGCCAGCTCTGCCCGGGCATTCACATCAGTTACGTCCCTAACCCGAAAATAGGCGTTAACCCCGGACGTAATCATAGGGGTAATGGCAACAGCGATCAGGCCGAAAACCATAATAGCCATTATGGTCTCTATGAGGGTAAACCCTGCTTGTGAACTGTCCCTATCCTTTCTCACAGGTCACCAGGTATAATTCGCCACAAGAAGGACACCGCTGGCTACGGTCACACTGTTATGCGTAACCCGCACGGTAACCTGCTTGTAGGTCGTCGTGTCGGTTTTAAACGGCCAGGCGCCTATGGTTGTCGTTCGTCCATACCCGCTGCCCAGGGATGGCTCGCTCGGATAATTAGTCGAAATAATATAACTGAATCCCCTGGACGTGTTCCTCCGATCAGCGTAGACCTTCTCGAGTCCCTCCTGAACATACTGGGTCCCTATGGTAATTTCAAAAGACTGAGGGCCGCTCCTCCGCGCTATGGAGGTTGAGAAAACGGAAATGAGGCCTATGACGGCGATCATGATAATGACCAAGGCCATAATGGTCTCAATGAGGGTAAACCCCGCCTGCCCCTTCCTTTTTCCTGGAAATAACGCTCCTCGGCCTCTTTGACCAACCAAGTCCCCCCAACCCCCCTTTCGTAAATAGGGGAACGAGGAGGGATTATTATTCAGTCCTATCTTGATCAATCTCTTCATGGTCAACTTACTTCTACCGACCCGGTATTCTTTATTACACTGATCGTTCTCGTATTCCCGCCCCCTGTAATGCTCACGGTAACGGTTGCGGTCATCCGCGTGGTTGTACTACCATTATACGGTTGCCCCAGACTATCAAAGGCAACATAGCCATTAGTGAAATTATTGTTTGTAAAAGTTATGCCTGAAGCCAGGGTTTCGGTCTTAATGGCCGTCCAGGTACTGGAAGCGTATTGCGAAATCGTATATGACGTAGTGCCAAAGAGAATTCTGTATCGGCCACCCGCCTGGGCGGCCTGAGTCATGGCCAGGGCTTGGGTATAACGGATGTCCTGGGCTATTTGATCTCTCTGGGCATATATGTTTATCGATTGCTTTGACAAAGTTACAATTGCCGCGGCAGCCAGGAGGCCGATAATGACCATCACTATAAGCAATTCAATAATGGTAAAGCCTTTGGACATCATGCTCTCCGTGGCTCAAAGCTCAAAAAACTTTTACTTAAAGCTTTCGGCCGGATAGAGACCTTGGATCAATTAAGAATGCAAAATTCCTAATTATATCCAAGAAAAATAAATATTATACCATTACCTTTTACGTTATATTTTGTTCTATTCTACTATTTTGTCAATCTATTTTAATACATTATATAATTTTACCTCCATCTTTATCGTTTAATTATGACGAGATCAACCAATCTTTAAGACTTAAAACTGAGGAAACTGCGTTTATATAAAATTTGAATGGATGGTTTGGGATTATTGGAAAACCTCATTCCAATATCCAGCCGTTTTGCACTTTAGCTATTATTGCCGTCTGATTGTAACCGCTGGGTGTATTGGAACCAGCTCCGGAGTCAAAAGTGATACTACTTGGCGATGTCCCTATGGAAACACTATTCCCAGCTATCGCCCCGTTTAAATTAAAGGAGTTGCCGATAGCAATGCTGCCATTGGGGGCATAAATGGCCCCTTTGAAGGTAACGCTGTTGCCTATCGAAACATTCCCGCTCACCATAATCAGCAAATAGTTTGAGTCGGTCCCGGAACCAGTATTAATACTGACATTGTTTCCTACAGTGAGTTGATTACAATACAGGGTCACACCGCTCGTTCCAGATCCAGATAAGGATAAGTTTGAAGTGATGTTAACAGTATTACTATTATCATTATAGGTATGCCCGTAATAAAGGGTGGGGTTGTTTATAGTTGATCCCCCGGTACTAACAACAGTAATCGGGGCCTGAGGTTGGTAGGTGCTCAAATAGGAAGGGCAGCCTGAACCACCTGGGCAGGTAGTATAAGTAGTACCTCCCAAGATGATATTACCCCCACTGGTGATCGCATATGGAACATAGGATGGAGTATTTGTAGATTGAGAAAAAACCGATTGCATTTGGACAGTTTGCTGAACAACCCTCGTGGCACTTTGATAGGTACAACTGGATGTAATATTATATTGATTAGTTCCAAGCGAAGAAACGCTGATGGTAACCGGAAAGGTTTGGCTTCCCATGGTCAGGTTGATAGGTTCACCATTATAATGAGTACCATTTGCATTCAATAAAAATTGCCTGATCCCCCTCTCTATCCCTCCTTCAGCCGCATAAAAAGCCTGGGTAGATAACAGATAATCTTTCGTCGTGGTGGTGCCGGAAGTAAAAAGAAAAGAAGCGGTAACCCCTAAGAAGCCTATGAGAATTATAAAGATAATCGTCGCAATAAGAGTAAAACCTGCCTCTTTTTTCGGCCCTTTCGGTTTTTTACTTAATGTTATCATGGGGCGTTCCTGGGAAAAACCGAGGTTTGAAAAGTTTTGCTTTCGTTAAATCCACCACCTGAGTAGCTAAGGGTAAGCTGAATTTGAACCACCCAAATATTACCCGCCCCTGTAGCCAGTGTGACCCGATCATTTTGGAGATATGTAAAGGTCAAAGCAGAAACATTCGTGGCCAGTATAGGGGTGTTTCTATTGAGTTGCGTACCACTTAATTGATAACTGACGGTGACATTACTGCCGGTGACACCGGTGACAAAAGTAAACTGGGTTGCGGTCATGGTGGTAATATTCGATGACAGAGGCGACTGTATCATTCGGATATCTCTGGCCATCCGTTCCATAGCCAGTTTGCCCTGCGCATCCATATCGGTCAACCCGGAACTTACGAAGAAGGAAGTAAACCCTTGCAATAAAATCGGCCCGACAACAATCGAGATAATCCCCACAATGATGATGGTCATAATTATTTCGATTAAAGTGAATCCTTTTTTAGCATGTACTGGAATCATCAATACTTGGCCACTAAAGTCGTCGCCCTAGCCACGGTGAAACCGTTATGGGTTACCGCAACCGTAACCTGAGTATAATTTAAATCTCCCCCCCAACTTGGTGAGATCGTTGTCGTCCTTGTATATCCGGCGAAAGCACCGGTGAGGGTTTCCGATGGATAATTGGCGGAAGCAATATAAACAAACCCGCGAGCGGGATTATTACAATCTGCTTTTATCAGTTCCAATCTTTCCTGGACAAGCTGAGCCCCCGTGGTATGTTCTATGGATATAGGGGCCTTTCTCGGGGCCAGACCTGCAGAAAAAATCAGAAAAATCCCTGTCACGGCAATGGAAAGAATGACCACACTTATGAGCGCTTCAATCAGGGTAAACCCTTTGTTGTTTATGTCCCTCTTCCACAAGGTGTTGTGGAAAAAATAATTCTTAAGCTGGATCGTCCAGAACGGGCCGCATCCTGAAAATAAGGCGGACAAAATAAATTTTTTTTCGATTAACGCCATTATGGACATGTGATATAGGCATATCCGGTATTGTAGGCAATGTTTACGGTGCATCCTGTAGTAGGCCCTCCGCATCCTCCTCCGCCGGAACATCCTCCTCCTCCTCCTCCACAACCACTAGAAGGGCATAACTGCACTGTCTCATTGCTAGTAATAGGGGTTGTAGAAGTACCCTGGTATGGAAACCCCTGGCTGTCAAAAGCAAGACAATTCCCAGTTAAAGAAGTATGAAAACTAATGCCGGTATAAAGTTGTGGATTGGTGGTTCCCGTGGTTGGGTTCGGAACCAGAGTCCCTCCTGATCCACAGGTACCTGTGGTAATCTGGTAGGTGCTGTTAGACGTGTTAAAATAAATCCAAACCTTTTGATCGCTGGACATGGCCAGGGATTGGGCGTAACGGATATCCTGGGCGACCTGACTGGCTTGAGTCGGAATATTATACGAGACTAGCGACGGGAATTTCACACTGACAGACACCGTCAAAATCCCCAAAAGGATTATGACGATGATTAACTCAATGAAAGTAAAGCCTTTGGACATCAGGCCTCCTCACGGCACAATGCGAAAGTAAATATTTTGATTAATGTATATCTTCTAAATTTAAAATATGTGGGTTCCTTCACCCCCATTTATACTATGATTATAACTTATTATAGGCCATGATGGAGGACTGTCAAGGCAAAAGATAGTTCTCGGCTTAGTCTTATTCTCAACTTGTTATGGCCTTCAGCCTCCCCTTGGACAAAAAGAGATACGAGAGGACATAGAGCAACAAAACCATCAACAACAGGGCCTTAATCCCGGTGACGAAAGAAAGGGATTCCAATAACCCGCCAAAGGCCGCCCCGATCAAATTAGACCCCAGGGCCAGGTCCTTGGCCGGGGCATCTTTAAAAGAAAGGATATAAATAATCCCGGCGAAAAAAATGGGCAGATTGAGAAACACGGTGGCCAGGATAGTCTTGGTCCAAAAGCCGAAGACATTAAAGATATCCAACGGAAGGAAGTAAATGAGAATGACCGAAACCCAGAGTAAAAGATAAAAGAGGAGACTCCGTCGGACTTTGACATAAGCCACAAAAAGATTGGCCAACAAAATCAAAACAAGAATGGAAGAAATGATATAGGAATTGACCATCCAGGTGGATCCGAAAAGCAGGGTGGCTTTGCTGACATTCTGGAACTCCAACAAAAGAAAGGCACACCCCAAAAAGAAAAAATGAAGATTGATTTTTCCTCCCTCGGTCGTAAAGATAAATCTCCCAGCTATTAAAAACAAAATCAGCAAGGAACCCATGATGAGCATATACATCCGGGGAATGGAGGCTTTTTCAATATAGAGATAGGGCCAGTCATCCGAAGTTAAACGGACCTGTCCTGGAAAAGAGACCCGGTTTTTTGTGACAAATGCCTTCAGTTCCGGGTTTGATTCAACCCTCTTTTTTAACGCCTCTATATTATTGCCGGTCAGGAACATAATCCCTCCCCAGCCATAGATGTTTCCAGGGCTTTTAACAACAAAAGTATAAGGCACCTCCCCAAAATTCTTTTTCAAAAGCCCATAAATCCTTTCCCCAATCCAGTTGGTCTGGGTGGCAAATATGACCGAAAGAACCCCATCCTCTTTAAGAAGGCTGCGGGCCTCCCGGAAACTCTCCTCGGTATAGACATAATGATCCAACCGTGTGTTATTGTAATTGGAAGAAAGGGTGTGGGAATCCAGAAGGCCGAAAGAAATGACATCATATTTTTTTTTGGTCTTTTTGAAAAAGGCCCGGGCGTCATCTATAGTTACCTTAACCTTTTCCTGCTCGTAAGGATGTTCCGGATGAAGGGCCAGGCCCAGTTGGATAATGCCCGGATCGATTTCCACGGCATCGATTTCTTTCGGGCCGTTTCGCAAGGCCCCGGCCACATCATTTCCTCCACCGGCCCCGACAATCAAGACCGAATCGCGTTTTTCGGCGAAGGCATAGGGCAGATCGTATTGGCTGAATTTCCTTAACGATGGTTTATAAATAAGGGGATTTTTATTAATAAAATCGTCGGAAAGATTGATTAAGGACATGTAACCGACATTATTCACGTTGACCACAAACCCATTGGGGAGGCCAAAGACCTGATTGGGAGCGACATCCAATTTCTGATAAGGGCTCCACATAGTCAGAAGATTGGGGCTGGATATCCCAACGGCCAAGAGGATCAGTATGGAAGCTAATCCGGCCGATAAGAAAATAAACCTTGAGCGGGGAAGTAAAAAGAAAAGGATCAAAAGGCTAAAAAGAAACCACAGCCAGGGCTTGGTATAATATAAGGAAAATAAATTGAAGGCCCAGATGCCGATCAGACTGGCAAAGACATTGACGGAATATCCCTCGATAATCGCAGGATGCTCATCCAACAGACGCCCTAAAATCTGTCCCAAAGGGATAAAGGCGATTAGCACCATGAGGAACATAAGGAGGGTCAAGGCCGCACCCTGCAAGGCGGGAATAAAATTTTGGGTTCGAAAGGCCTTATACCAGATAACGGAATCGGAAAATCCGCTTAATAAGTCGGTAATATTTCTAAATGGTCCGAAGTGCACCGAAAGGGCGATGATAAGCAGCATACCGATAGTAAGAAGCACATTATCCTTCTTCTTGGAAAAATAACAACCCACCCCGATTCCCAAAAAACAGGCCAGCAAAACCAAATTACCCACGTAAGCAAAGATCCGCACCTCGGTCGATATCCAGCGTATCAACAGGATTTCTAAAAAAAGCATAACAAAACTGACCAAGAATAATTTCAGATTATGGATGGGCATTAACCTTCCTTCGGATATTTTGTTAACCATTCATCCTTGTTAACAGGTGGTTGTTCATCGCCTTCTTTTATAAATAATCACGTTTTTATCTCCCCACACCGGGAAAGGCAAGGCAATGGTTTTAAAAATATAATAATTTTTTTTAAACCAGGCCGATTGGTTCAGACTTCTTGCGGAAAAAATAGGCATGGACACCACCCATTCCGAATTGACCTGTTTTAAAAACGGCACGGATATGGCCCCTATGCCGGCACCTACCCGTTGATCAGCCGGAACAGGCAGAAAGGGATGGGCTTCAGGACTAACCAGGCCGCAGGCATCATAAATGGCCCCTTTAAAATAAAATCCCAAGGCCCCCACTTCCGGTGCGGCTATGGTATCCGCCGGAAGGGCCTCTTGATTTAAAGTTTGGGCCGCCTGCTCATAGGTCAATATCCGCCAGCGAGATGAATCCGCCTTAATGAAAATACTGGGAAGTTGGATTGCTTTAGAGCTGTACCTTGGTTTCACCATTAGATACGGCATTAAGGTGGTATAAAGCAACCACCCCATCCCGACTGACCAAATGAGCCAACCAACCAGCCCGGAAAAGCGTATGGATGATCGGATCAATCTTTTTCCGGCCAAATAAAAACCGAGCATTAGAGTGACCATCGTAAGCACGAAAATAGGAGGCCAATACCATAGAAAAAAAGGGGGATTCCCGAGGCCATAGGCCATAATAAAAAACCAAAACAAAATTATGACATACCCTTCGGAGTACTTTTTTTCTGTGGGTCTGATAAGGGTGATAAACGAAGCCCCGATTAAAAGCCCCCAGATCATTTCGATTTGCCAATAAGACGGAGAGACCGAGGTGAAAGCCGTTGCCGAATTAATAATGCTTTGACTGATGTGGGCTAATGCCAGCCCCTTTGGCAGGGAATAAATGGGTTTGGCCTTGGCGATCAGCGATAAGGGAACAGGGGTCCCATAGTACTGCCAGGAAAAAAGAATCCAAGGGAGCAAGACAAGGGAAAAAGATAACAGCGTTTGCCTAAGTTCCCTTGGACGATTTCGAAACTGCAATATTACAACGGGCAGGATCAACAGCCCTTCGGGACGGGCCAATAAAGAAAGACCGCAGAGGATACCTGCCCAAATCGGTTTGTTATCAGCCATACCGAGAAGGACCAGAAGCAGCAGGGTTACAAAGAGAAACGATTCCATCCCTCCGCCGGAAATGGATAATAAAAAAGGGTTGAGTAAGAAAGATAAACTGCCTAAAAGCGCCAAAGGGCGGCTATCGGTGATTTTTCGGAGAAAAAAGTAAAGGACGAGGCCTGCCGAACCGAAATGGACGGCGTTAAAACGAACCGCCAAATCAGGAATGGTCCATCCAGGGAATAAAACTTTTAAAAGGATCAGCCAAATCAAATAAAGCGGTGTGCTGCTTCCAAAAACCCTTTGACCCTCATTGTAAACCAAACCCTTTCCGGCCAGGAAGTTAAGGACATACCGAAAAGTAATAAAGCCGTCATCATAAGGAATAACCGGAATTTTCCCATGGACCCACACTACCCAGGCGAGGGTCAAGCCTATAATCGTTATCCCGGCGTATTTAAAAGCTTGATTTTGCCGGATAGGATTAGTGTTTTTATCGGCGATTAATTCCAATAGTTCCCTCTCCCTAAAAGAAGTCCTAGTTAGGCGCAATTTGCCGGTAATGAAGGATTATATTCAACGTCTTTTTTGAAAAGCAGCATGGCGATCAAGTGTTATCTGCCGTTTTAGGTAGCCGATTTATTTTTTTTCTTTGCCGGACGAAAAAGAGCATTATTCCCAAGAGCGTAGTCAAACTAACCCATAACCCACAATAAAACGTAACGGGTTGATATTGAAAATGAATATTATGACGGCCGGGGCCAAGGGCCACGGCCCGGAAGGCGTGATTGGCCCGATATATTTTTTCTTTCTTGCCGTCAACCCAAACCTTCCAGCCGGGATAGTACGTTTCACTCAAAAAAAGAAGGCGCGGCCTGGTACAGAAGACATCGAGATCAATTTGATTCAACGTAAATTTTAAGAAGCGGACACTGTCATTATCGGGGGCCCTTCCCTTGGCTGGACAGGGCGGATCAGGGACTTCCTCCAAAAGGACTGTTTGGGTCGGGTCAAAGCCTTTCTTTTTGAATAAATCCAGTCTCTCTTTTCCATTTTTAACCACCAAATACTTGGAAACCAAAAAGGCCCTGGGCAATACGGCCTTATTTTCGTAAAGACGGGACATAATCACTTTGTTTTTCGTAGGATGGGAAAAATTTTTTTTAGGAAGATCTTCCAGCAGCACATAGGATTCTCCCTTGCGAATCAACTTCCAAGTCGGATCTTGAAGGGCCTCATGCCAGAGGAGAAATTTTACATTCATCAACCGTAAGATATCCGTGGCTCCAGGATTGGAAGCCTTATCGAAATAGAGTATGGCCAGGAGATCATGATACGGTAGGTAGGTCATGATCCCGAAGCCCGCAGTGTTATAGATTCTGTGGATTAAGGGGTAATCAAAATAAAAACATTCTTTCAAGATAAAATCGGCGACTCCTTCCATCCCCATTCTTTTAGGAAGCATGGCCTTGACCATCAAAGGATCTACATGTATCCGATTTTTTTCAGGATCGGCAAGGACGACTTTCAAATTGGGGCTCAGAGAATAAAAAGCCTTTTGGTCAACGAGCCGGTAAAAACCCCAGTTGGCCAGGAAAAGATCCAATGTTAGCAAGGTAATCAAAATGGCCTGGCTCCATTGGATAGAAATCTTCCGATCGGCCAAAAAAATAACAAAAAGAAAAGTCAGCAGGGCAAAAAAAGAAAAACGTTCCAGGTTGTGAAGATTTAACACCCATGGCCTGGCATAGCTTATAGAAAATGAATGCTCCAAAAAGGAGAGGAGAGGATCTCGGAAGAGAGAAAGGAACAACAATATTAAGACGAATAAAAAGGCCAGAAGCATGGAAGCTCTTTTAAGGGTTGAAAATTTTTTTTGTGGATCTTCTTTAAGGCGATCAGACAAGACATCCCAGCCCAATCCCGTCAACAGGCAAATAAAAATATTGGTAAAGAAAAGAAATTTGGCCGGATAACGGATCGTATGGAAACCAGGGACGATAGTATAGAGCACCCGATAGAAAGGGGTATTCCCTCCCAAGGCCAGGAGTAATGAGAGCACAAGGAAAAGACCGAACCAACCCTTTCGGCGATCTCGGCCCAAAAAGAAGAAAAGGATCATGATACAAGGAATAATTCCCAGATAAATGCTCTTGAGATAGTTTTGATCCGTATCGTAAAACTCGATCCCTCGCCAAAAAAAATCGGGAAGGAAGAGATAGATGAGATCCCGCCACCCCAGGGACCACCGGGTGGCTGCTTGATAAGAAAACCCCATGTGGCGATCGGAGTTTTCGATCATTTCCCAAAAAGGGAAGATCTGAACCGCCCCTAATCCAAGGAACAGAAGGAATATTATCCCTACCATTTTCAAACGCCATCTCCAGGGGGCATAACTGCGCTCAACTAAAAGGGCCTGAGGACAGAAGGCTAAAAAAATAATCATGGCCTGGGTTATAAGAAAGACCTCTATTCCTCCACCTAAAAATTGGACCAGGATGGTTAAGCTGGAAAGTAGGGAATATTTCCATGACCTTCCACGAAGAGCGCGGAGAAAGAAAAAAAAGATAAGAGGGGTCCAGGTAACGGATTGGAGGGTATTCAAGACATTATGGATGGAAAGGAGAAAGCCCCCCAGGGTAAAGGAAAGACAGGCCAGGATCCCGGCCGTCCTGCTGCCCCCCAATTCTCGGGCCAATAAATAAACAAACCAGCCGGAGAGAAAAAAATGCAGCACAATGGTCAGATTAAAAGCAAAATTGATGGGGAGTATCAGAAGCAGACCATTGGGTGGATAAAGGATACTGGTCTGCAAAGAAGCAAATAGAGGCTGGCCGGAAAAAGAATAGGGGTTCCATAAAGGCAGTTCACCGGCTTTGACGGCCTCGACCCAGAGCTTAAGATTAGGGAAGAAAAAGATGGGCAGGTCCCGCTCGATCATGAGCTTGGACGGGGTCAAGGCCTCCCAGAAATAGAGGATGACTAATCCGATGAACCCTATTAATAAAAGGACACCGATTCCGCGTTCTTTTTTCATAAAAAAAGGGCCGTAAGAAGAGGGTACGGCCCTTTTAGATATTCCCATAAAATGAGTTAGGGGGTATGGGTGGAAACCTGACTCGGGTTAGTAAAGATCCAGGTATAGGTCGTTCCACTGATAGTCGCTTCAAAACCGGTCGCCCCGTTTACCACCGCACCGCCGGTATCGGACATATAGCTAAGTACGACGGTCGGGTTAAGGCCCGAGGTGGCGGTTCCGTTAACTACGTAATCGGCATAGGCAATGGCTGCGGCGGCCTTTAAACCCCCGGTTGTCCCATTGATGGCAGCGGTTTGAGCCTTAGCAGTCATATCGATATACCTTGGGATGGCAACAGCCGCCAAAATGCCGATAATGACAATGACAATGATCAATTCAATGAGTGTAAAACCTTTTTGATTTTTAATCATGTTTTCACCTCCTCTCATCTAAAATGACCAATGATGATTCTTGATGCCGATGGTTTATACGTTATGATGATTTCCGGCAAATGGATTGATTCTGCTCTTTAGAATTATATCTTACATATTACAGGCAATAATTAAAGTCAATTGGAAAAATGAAAGTCCCCCCCCTCATTTGGCCATCTTGCCCATGTCCCACATGGGCATAAAGACGGCCAAGGCCAGGAAAACCAGCATGCCTCCCATGAGAACAATGATAAAGGGTTCGATCAGGGAAGAAAAAGTTTTGATGGCCGTATCCACTTCCTTGTCGTAAAATTCAGAGACCTTTTCCACAATCTCATCCAGGGTGCCGGAGGACTCCCCCACAGCAAACATCTGGTAAACCAAAGGAGGGAATATGGATTTGTCTTTCATCTTCTCCGATAAAGTCCCCCCCTCCTTGACCGATTGTTGAATGCTCATAATAATATTGGAGATAAAAACATTTCCCACCGTGGAAGCGGCAATAGCCAGGGTTTCCAGCATCGGAAGACCGCTGCGGTTCAAGGTTACAAACATCCGGGTAAATCGGGACATGGCAATCTTAGTATTGAGAGGTCCCAGGATCGGCATCTGAATTTTGAATCGATCGAAAACTGACCGGCCGGCTTCGGTTCGAATATACCATTGGAATCCGGCGATCACCCCGATAATCACCCCGAAAATCAGATACCAATAGGCGGAAAAATAATAATTCACGGCTATCATCATACGGGTGGGCAGCGGCAGTGCGGTCTTAAATGACTTAAACATAACGGAAAATTTAGGAATGATAAAATAAACGGCAAAGAAAAAAGCCCCGATCAGGGCTCCCATGACCATCTTGGGATATCGGGTGGCCGCTTTAATACGGGCCTTCGTCTCTATATCGTTCTCTAAAAAGAAAACAATCCGGTTCAGGACCTCATCCAACTTGCCGGAAGCCTCTCCGGCCCGAACCATGTGTATATAAATATCTGAAAATATTTTGGGATAGCGGGTTAGGGCGTTGGATAAAGTGTCTCCCTCTTTTATCCGCTCCAAAACATCCAGAAGGGCATCTCTCAACAGAGGGGTTTTACTTTGTTCGGCAAGAATGGACAATCCTGTGGTAATGGGGATACCGGCCCGCATCACCGTTGCCAATTGGCTGGTAAAAAACAGAAGTTCTTTAGGTTTGACCTTTTTGAATTTGTCCAAAAAAGCAAAGGATATTTCCTTCCCCAAACCCGCCGCTTCCTTCGGTCCTGTTGAGCTCGGAACTGCTTTTCCTTCCGTGGCCTGTATTTGTACCGGGATATATCCCATGCTCCCGATTTGGCTGGCGATTTCGGCCCGGTTAGGCCCTTCCATCTGCCCGGAAATGAGTTTCCCGCCTCGATCCCTGGCTTTATAAAAGAATTGGGGCATTGCTCGGCCTATCCCAAATAAATCCTTGATTTAAGCTTCCAAGATGTGTTAAATAAGTCATAATAAGGAGGATGCCTTATGACGAAAGACGCTATCAAATTGGTCCATTGTCTTCTTTCCAAGAAAAAGAGCGCCAGGAAAAAAGCCGAAACCCGCTTCATCCCCTATGAAGAGTTTGAATTATGGAAGTATTATATTTCCCACCAATATGATGTGACCGTCTCGGAAGAGGACATTTACCTCTGGATACCTCAAAAAGAATTCGAAAGAAAAAAGGCCAGCCTTATCCATGTCGACTGGATTCCGGTTCACAAACTAACCCTTTATTTCTTTCTGAAAAATGAGGGTGTCCTCGTCCCCGTAACCCGGTTCTTTCAGGAATCGGATTATCCAAAAGTGAAGCCTCTTTTCTTAAAACACTTCGAAGAATTCCGAAGTGAAGGCCATATGACCAAGGTCCTGGAACACGTTCAGGAAGAAAAGGGCGTTTGTCTGAAAAATATTTAAACTGAAAATAGGGTTCGAGGATTCCAGGAATCGAGGGTTCAAGGGTTTTATTTTCCAAGCCTTTCACTCCGCCCTGCGGTCCTTGACCCCTTGATTCCTTGAATCCTTTTTCATGCTTTACAGAAGACGTTTTTGATCAGCCTGTTGAAAATGAATTTCCATCAACCCGTTAAATAAACGTTGCTTCCTTGGTAGTCACCCGGTTAAGTTCCTCCACCGTGGTGATCCCGGCCAACACTTTGGCGATCCCATCCTCCCGTAAGGATTTCATCTTTTGCTTCAGACGGGCATACTCTTCGATTTCCCCTTGGGTTGCTTTCCGAAGGATCATCTCTTTCAGCCCTTTGTCCACTATTAAAATTTCAAAAATCCCCAGCCGCCCCTTATAGCCTGATCCTTTACAGAAGGAACACCCCTTCCCCCGATGCAGGACCACCTCTTGATCGGTTGAAAGTCTTAATTCTTTGAGCTCCGCTTCGGAAGCGGTGTAGGGTTCTTTGCAGTGGGAGCAGGTTAGCCGTACTAATCGTTGGGCAATGACCCCTTCCACGGCCGAGGAGATCAAGAAGGCATCCACTCCCATATCGGCTAAACGAATCAGGGAACTGGGTGCATCGTTGGTGTGGAGTGTTGAAAGGACCAAGTGGCCGGTCAGGGCGGATTGAACGGCGATGTCCGCTGTTTCAAAATCCCGGATCTCTCCCACCATGATCGCGTCCGGATCTTGCCTGAGGATAGAACGTAAGCCCGCGGCAAAGGTCAGGCCGGCCTTGACGTTGATTTGGCACTGACGAATCATATCCAAACGGTACTCCACCGGATCCTCAAGGGTAACAAAATGTTTTTCCGGCGTGTTAATGGTATTTAAAACAGCATACAAGGTAGTGGTCTTGCCGCTGCCGGTCGGTCCGGTAACTAAAATAAAACCATAGGGTTTTTGAATCAAATATCTGATCTTTTCCATGTCCCGGGGGAGAAAACCCAGGTCTTCAAGACCAATGATAATGCTGGATTGATCCAGGATTCGCATGACCACATTTTCCCCATAAATAGTCGGGAAGGTCGAAACCCGGGAATCGATCACCTTGTTATCTACGGTGAACTTAAAGCGACCGTCTTGAGGGAAACGCTTTTCAGCGATATCCATTTTACTCATGATCTTGACTCGAGAAATGACCGGGGCAATAAATTTGGGTCCCAACGAGGAGGTTTCCTTTAAAATTCCGTCGACGCGGTACCGAATCCGCAAGGCCCTCTCGTCCGGTTCTATATGGATGTCGCTGGCTCGTTCTTTAATCGCTTCGGAGATAATTAAATTGACTAATTGACTGATTGGGCCTTCATCAATAACGGCCCCCTCTTCCCCTTCTTGCTCGGTTGACTCCTCTTCGTCGGCATAGACCTGTAAGTCCTCAGGGGCCGTTTCGATCCTGTCCATCAAAGAGGTCTCATAGAGTGTTTCCAAGGTAGTAAGAATATCTTGTTCAGAAGCGATCACCGGCTCAATCTCCAAACCGGTTTTAAAAGCCAGGTCATCCAAAGCAAAGATATTTAAAGGATCAGCCATGGCCACCATGAGGACTTGGCCCATCTGGGCCAAAGGGACCACTAAATGCCTTCTGGCCACCTTCTCGGGGATTAGTTTGGCCAACGAACGGTCTATTTTTTCCTCTTTGAGGTTGACATAATTGAGCTTGAGCTGATGGGCCAATGTTTTAAGTAGGTTTTCTTCGGTGATGAAGCCAAGGTGGATCAAGGACTTGCCCAACCGCTCTTTGGTCTTTTTTTGGGCTTCTATGGCCACGGCCACCTGATCCGGAGTTATCATGCCAGCCTGGATTAAGATATCCCCTAATCTCTTTTTTTCTCTTTGCATGGTTTATTATCCAAAAATGGCGGGTTCTTCTTGTTTAATATTCCACTGAAAACCGGAATCTAGTGTTATTAATTACATAACTTAAAACCCTTGTCAATACTCAAATAAGATTACGGTTTAAGGGATCGCCTGCTTCTCTCCCACCAGGCCCGGGCCTCACCAACCACAAAAAGCGAACCGGTAATGAGTATTAAATCCTCCGGGCCGGCCTCTTGCAGAGCCTGGTTTACGGCCAAAGAGATGTCAGGAACAACAAGTGTGGGCCTTCGATTATCTTTGATAACTCGCTTTATATATTCCGGGTCAGCCGAACGGTCATATTCGGCCCGGGTCAAAATAATCTTGCCAGCAAGGGGGATTAAACAATTCAGGGTTTGCTTGATGTTTTTGTCCTTCATCATGCCGAAAACTATTAACAATTTTTTAAAAGAAAAAACCTTTAAAAGGGCTGCGGCCAAGACTCTCATGGCCCTAGGATTATGGGCCCCATCCAGGACGATCCAGGGTCTTTCGGACAACACCTCCATCCTTCCCGGCCAAGACACCTTGCTCAGACCTGCCCTTATTTTTCCATCCGGGACAGGGTATTTTTCCTGCAACAATTCAACCACGGCCAACGCCAATCCGGCGTTTTTGATCTGATGATCACCCAGCAGAGCCAAACGGAGGGACGCGAGACGAGGGACGAGGAACGAATTCGGATTGCGGAATCCGAAATATGAAAATTTCCCGTTGCTCACTTTTCTCGTCCTGAAATCCCGACCGGCCAAAACCATCGGGACCTTTCTTTCCCGGCAAATACTTTCGATCTGTTCCTGGATCTTTTTTTGTCCGACCCCGGTCACCAAAGGCACTCCCGATTTAATGATTCCGGCCTTTTCCCGGGCAATTTTTTCAAGGGTCCTTCCCAGATGGTCCTGATGCTCCAACGAGATGTTGGTGATGATTGTTATCAGGGGTTTTATGATATTGGTGGCGTCCAATCTTCCCCCCAGTCCTGCTTCCATAACAGCCAGATCGACTTTTTCCCGAAAAAAATAGATCAGGGTCATGGCGGTTACGAACTCAAAAAAAGTGGGAGGTTCTTCAGCCTTGACCTTTTCTTTGATCTCCCTGATCAGATCAAGGGTTTGGGCCTTGGAGATCATCCGGCCGTTGATCTGGAAACGTTCCCGAAAATCGACCAGATGAGGTGAAGTAAACAATCCGACTTTATAACCGGCACGGCTGTAAATGGATGATAACATGGCCGCAACCGAACCCTTGCCGTTGGTGCCGGCGATATGAATACAGTTCAGCGCCTGATGAGGATTATTAAAGGCCGTAAGTAAGGTTTCGGTTTTGGACAGACCGAATTTGATCCCAAATTTTTGTAAATGATACAAGTGGGACAGGGCTTGATCATAGTCTTGGTCATAGCTCAACCGTTCAAAAGGAAGGCCCGCCATATCAGGTATCCCCCTTTTCCAAACGGGCATAATCCAGGTGCAACACCTTGGACCCATAGCGTTTAAAAAGAACCCGGACCTTTCTCTCTTTCGGAGGCTCTTGGATTACCCCGTTGCCGAAAATGGGATGAAAGACTTTGGTCCCCATTGAAAAACCGTCGTCATCCTCTTGGGAAGTTTCACTGACATAAGGCGAATAGACCTCGTTTGAATGATTAAGAACCGGCCTTCCCCTTCTCGGCAGTAGATCTTCGGGGATATCGGTGATGAAATGACACAGGTCATTTTTCTGCCAACCTCCGCCTCTAAAGGAAAGGGCCTGAGGGTAGGTCAGAAAAAGTCTCTCCTTGGCCCGGGTGATGGCCACATAGAGCAAACGTCTTTCTTCTTCCATTTCCTCGGGGTCCATCATGGACTGGGATGAAGGAAATCGGCCTTCCGTAAGCCAGATGACAAAGACGATCCTCCACTCCAGGCCCTTGGCCGAATGAACTGTGGACAGGGTCAAGCAATCTTCATCCCGATCTTCCGACTCTTCATAGACCTCCAGGCTTAAATCCCCCAGCAAGGCCTCTGTCTCGGTATAATTATAACTGAGTCGAATAATTTCTTCGATCTCTTTTTCCCTTCGCTGGGGTTCTTCGTACAGGCCAGGCAGAAGATTTTTATAATACTCCCAGATCGACTCCAAGGCCTGAGTCGGTGTCAAAAGAGGTTGTTCGACCAATCCCTGAAATAAGGCGGAAAAATCCTTAAGCTGGGATTTCAAACGGGGATAGCTCGAAAGAGAGGTCAGCCTTGTTCCCCAACCCGGACAACCCATCACTTGTCCTATGATCTCCTGAGCCCTTTTGGGACCCAGGCCTTCCAGAAGTTTCAAAATCCTTTCCCAGGCCAGAACATCCCTGGGGTTATGGACCACCTTTAAATAGGACAAAAAATCTTTAATATGCGCCCCTTCGATAAAACGACGTCCCCCGTATTTCTTGAAAGGAATGCCCTCCTTTTGAAGAAAAACCTCCAGGTTGAATGAATGGTGACCGGCACGAAAAAGAACGGCCATTTCCGGCCAGGGAATCCCCTGGTTATGAAATTCCTGAAGTTGCTGGGTGACAAATTGAGACTGGGCTTCTTCGTAAGGCAGTTCGATACAGTAAGGAGGCTCTCCTTTTTTAAAACGGGAAAAGAGACATTTGCTGTATTGTTCCTTGGAAGAATTGATCATCCGGTTGGCCAGATTCAGAATGGGCTGAGAACTTCTAAAATTTTCTTCCAGCTTGATCAGCCGGGTCCCGGGAAATTGGTTGGGAAAATCGAAGATATTTTTAAAGTGGGCGCCGCGAAATCCATAGATGGATTGTGAATCGTCACCCACCACCATAATGTTCTCCCGGGCCAGGTGACGGACCATTTCGGCCTGCAGCAGGTTGGTATCCTGATATTCATCCACCAGGACATACTGATAAAAAGAGGATAATTTCTGGACTACCCTGGATTCCTGCCGAAAAAGAAGCAGGCATTGAGTTAAGAGGTCGTCATAATCCAAAAGGCCGTGCTGTCTTTTAAAATTTTCATAGTCTGAGTGTATTTCTTTGAGCTTGGCGATCGAGAAATCCCATTCAAAATAAAAATTGGAGGGAACATCTTCGAAGGTTTGTTCCCGGTTGACCAAACGGCTAAGCAGTTCCATAAATTCTTTTTTGCCCGGGGTATCTTTCTCTTTATCCCATTTTTTGGTTTTGATGATCTTGCCGACAAGATCTTCGCTGTCTTTTCGATCCAATACGGTCAAAGGTTTTTTAAAACCGATAGCCTCTCCATAAATCCTCAAAATTTTATAGGCCAGAGAATGAAAGGTCCCCCCGGCCACTTCCTGGCAAGATCGGTTAAGCATTTGCTCCACCCGCTGAAGCATCTCCTGGGAGGCCTTGCGGGTGAAAGTAAGAAGGAGTATCCTTTCCGGTGGAATCCCGTTTTCAACCAGCCAGGCCACCCGATAAACCAGGGTCCGGGTTTTCCCGCTTCCGGCCCCGGCGATAATCAAGGTCGGGCCGTCGGGCGAAAAAACCGCTTCCAGTTGGGCCTTGTTCAGATTTTTTTGATAATCAATTTTCCCCATATCGTCTTCAGCTCACAATCTCATACTTTATCATTTCCCGTAGTCCCCCATGTTTGTCTCCATTCCGCAATCTGCAGCCCTAACGATTCTTTAATTCCGCAATCCGAAACTGGGAACCCGTCCCGATGCAATCCGGATGGGAGTGGCCAAAGGGAACAAATCCGCAATCTGGAATTTACAATACGTTGTATCCTATTACTAAAAAAAGGGGGGACTGTAAACCCTGAAATGGCACGATTAGGAAATAATTAGGTAAGCTATGAAGCCAACAGGCAAAATAAAAAACCTTGGAATTTTTGTCTTAAACCTTTTTTTATGGTTTACAACTGACATGGCATACCCCGGTAGGTGTCTCCAGGGCATAAGGAAAATATTTTTTCTTGAACCAGAGGGCCACATTCACCAGACTGATCAGGACCGGCACTTCGACTAAAGGGCCGATGACCGCAGCAAAGGCTTGTCCGGAGTCGATCCCGAATACAGCCACGGCCACGGCAATAGCCAGCTCAAAATTATTGGAGGCTGCCGTAAAACTCAAGGTGGCCGATTGCTCATAAGTGGCCCCGACCTTCAAGGAAAGATAAAAAGAGACAAAAAACATGGCTACAAAATAGATGCACAGCGGGATAGCCACCCGAATCACATCCAGGGGCAGTTGAACGATAAATTCCCCCTTCAAAGAAAACATAACCAGGATGGTAAAGAGCAGGGCGATCAAGGTGATTGGGCTGATCTTAGAAATGAATTTCGTTTCATACCATTGCCTCCCTTTGACTTTCAAACCGATTATTCGGGAGAGAACACCGGCAATAAAGGGTATGCCCAGATAAATAAAAACACTTTTGGCGATCTGACCGATGGAGATATCAACCACCGCCCCTTTCAATCCCAGCCATTGGGGCACCACGGTGATGAAAATATAGGCATAAAGGGAAAAGAAAAGGACTTGGAAAATGGAATTGAAGGCCACTAAGCCGGCACAGTATTCCCGGTCGCCTGACGCCAGATCGTTCCAGACAATGACCATGGCGATACACCGGGCCAGTCCGATCAGGATCAAACCCACCATATAATCCTGATGTCCGGAAAGGAAAGCGACTGCCAAAAGGAACATCAGGATCGGACCGATGATCCAATTTTGGACCAGAGAAAGGAGGAGAACCCTGAAATTCCGAAAGACCTGGCCGAGCTGTTCGTATTTGACCTTGGCCAGCGGCGGGTACATCATCAGGATCAATCCGATGGCAATAGGGATGTTGGTGGTGTCCACCTGAAAAAAATTGATCACCTGGCGTATCCCCGGGAACAGATACCCCCAACCGACTCCGATAAACATGGCCAGGAAAATCCATAAGGTTAAAAAACGATCCAGAAAGGAAAGCCGCTTACCGATTGATTCGATCATGCCATCAACTCCTTATAACAATTTAGTTGCAACAGGATAAATTGGAACCACTATCCTTCATTGGCAGGATAACTTCCTGCACCAAAGGCCAGGGTTAGGCAGGGACTTTTTCTGCTTGAATCCATTTCTTGACTTCTTCTTTTTTGGGGACAAATTCCGAACATTTGACTTGGCCGTCCACCAATACTGCCGGGGTCCCCATAACCCCATATCGTATCATCTCTAAGGGATCGGTTATTTTTTCAATCGTAGCGGTTATCTCTATTTCTTCCACGGCATCCTTAACGATCCGTAAAGTCTTTTCACATTTAGGGCACCCCGGCCCAAGAACTTTTATTTCCATGACTTCCTTCATCATCTTTTGCAGATCTGCTCCCGATTGATCAGAGGGAGTTTTTCCCGGATTAATATTTTTATTTGGGGATCTTCCGCCAGCCAGTGTCTGAGATTTCCGAGCAGGCTGGCCGCATAAGGACTGTTGGAACCGTCAGCCAGCCGGTAGTTGACCCACAAACCCTCTTTTTGCGAGACCACCAAACCGGCCTCTTCAAGTTTCTGTAAATGTTTGGATACGGTCGGCTGGGCCAGACGAAGGGCCTCCTGAATCTCGCAGACACATAAGGTCCTTCCCTGCAGCATCTTGATGATCTTAACCCGGCTGGGATCGGAAAGGGCCTTCATGACCTTGACA
>JBEKPQ010000030.1:0-34275 GCA_049520575.1 Thermodesulfobacteriota bacterium
ATCGGTTAATTCCTGACGAGGGCCGTTCCAGCCATAGCGCCCAAGGTCGACCTTGTCCCCTTCATCGAATTCAACGCCTTCTTCGATAAGCAGTTGACGCTGCCTGGCCGCCCCTGGACGGGGACTGATTTTCCCCTGAGCATTAATGACACGATGCCAGGGAACACCTTCCGGACAGGAGGCCATTGCACCCCCCACCCAACGGGGGCCAAAAGCCTGGTAATCTTTAAAATCCAATTTCCCGGGTGGCGGGATCATGGCCGCGATCTGACCATAAGTGGTTACTTTTCCAGGCGGTACCTGCCGGACGATTTCCCAGACAGTGACTTGAAAAGCCTTGGGGTTGGGTGGAGAAGAAAAAGAGGGCATTTTTCAAAGGTTCCAAATTATGAAGAGGATTAGTTTATAATAGGGACAGCTGTTCCCACTCCTTCAAATTATTTAATTAGGTAGGGTCACCCTGACCCATTTCTGCCAGACAGGCGGCACCATAGGCGGCTGAAAGACGAGGCAGTTCCGGTACGAGGATCTTAGTGCCGAGGGCGTCGCCAACAGCCTTGACCAAACCAGCATCTTCGCCGCCGCCGCCCGTAAGGACTACATCAGGTTCCATCTTCACCCTTTTCACCAGCATGGCCACTTTGGCGGCCATGGCCCGGTGTACCCCGGCAAGGATATCTTCTGCTCGGGCGCCTTCGGCAATCCGTGAAACCGTTTCCGATTCAGCAAAGACGGCGCAATTGGTGGAAAATTCCACCGGCTTTTGGGAATGCAAGGAAAGGGGGCCTATATCTTCCAGCTTGACCTGGAGGATACGGGCGATTACCTGTAAAAAACGCCCTGATCCGGCGGCACACTTTTCACTCATGAGGAAATCGGCGATTCTCCCTTGGAGGGTCATCTTCCCTACCTTGGTGAACTGTCCCCCGATATCAATTATTGTGCGGGCGGATGGGAAAAGGCAGTGGCAACCCATGGCCTGGCAGGAAATATCGGAAATCTGGCGGGCAGGAAAAGGGAGCCTATCGTTGCCCAGTCCCGTTACCACGATCCCGGACAGCCTTTCCGGATTCAGACCCGCCTGGGCCAGAACGCTGTCCAGAACCTTTTGGGCTGCATCTCTGTAACTTCCCCCGGAGGGCACAAGCTCATAGGCAATCAAACGGGTTTCGCTTACCAGCGCTGCCTTAATGGAAACAGACCCGATATCCACCCCGGCAAATATTCTATTATTATTAATCTTCGAATTTATACCCAACATTTACACCTAAGGGGGACAGGGGAATTGTTTTTGGAGTTATCCACCTGTAACCCATGCATGTTTTTTACTTGGTCCTAAATAGGATGCTGAAAAGTTCTTTTTGTTCAGGTTGCTCAAAAAGGTCCAGATACAAGGCGGCCGCAATCCTGAGGAATGAGGCGTACATAAAGTACCGCAATAAGCCTGCCCCGCCGAAAGGCGGGGAGGGATAAGGGTAACGCAGTAGATGGGCCTTTTTCAGCAACCTGTTAATAGGCTCGTTCATTGAAAGAAGGTCACCCCATCTCTTCTCCGCTCATGATCAGGCCTCAGGCCGCGTCTGACGAAATCATGCCCGGCCAGGGCGGCCCCCAGGGCCCCGGTCAGTAAAGGCTCCGGCGGAACAAGGACGGGAAACCCCACCTTGTCTTCTATCGCCCTCACCAGGCCGCTGTTTTTAGCCCCGCCTCCGGTGACCACCACCTCCTTCTCAATACCCAATTGGCGAACCATGTTGACGATACGACCGGCAATGGACTCATGTAGACCGGCGACAATTTCCGGTATCGACGCCCCTTCTGAAAGTCTGGAAGTGACTTCATGCTCTGCAAATACGGTGCAGGTATTGGAAATCTTGACAAACGTCTCAGCCTTCAAGGAAATATCCCCCAACTGGTCCAGCTTAATGCCCAATGTTTCGGCAATGACCTCCAGGAAGCGTCCGGTACCGGCGGCACATTTGTCATTCATGACGAAATTGGTCACCTTGCCATCACCATCCAGCTTGATCCCCTTGGAATCCTGGCCGCCGATATCGATGATGATCCGTGCCGTGGGGAATAAGGACCTGATCCCTCGGGCATGACAGGTGATCTCCGTGATCTGCTTGTCCGCAAAAGGAACGCTGATGCGCCCGTAGCCCGTGGCGACGATGAAATCAAACTCCTCTAAAGTAAGGCTTGTCTTCTGAAGGGCCTCTTCCATAACCTTCAGGGCCAGATGGCGATGTTCAGCGCCAGTAGGACCGATGATGGAGGCGAGAATCTTCTCCTGCTGGTCCACCAGGATCACCTTGGTCATGGTGGAGCCTATATCAATGCCGGCAAAGGGCATGTAACTCCTTTTCCTCTCTTATTTAATACGAAAATAGGGTTCGAGGATTCAAGGATTCGAGGATTCAGACGCTCGACTTTGTCGAGCTATAGAAAAGGTTCCCCTCCGGGGAAACGCGTGGTTTTAACTTCCATGCTTTTCACTCCGCCCCGCGGTCCTTGACCCCTTGGCCCCTTGAATCCTTTTTCAGGCTTCATTTGGCCGTTCGTCCAGCCAGTGCCTCAATAAAAGCGCCGATCTGAGCCTTCCACTGGGCCTCTGAGTAATCCCGGAGGTCGACCATGTCGGAAACCAGCTGCATCATCGGAATGTCCGTATATTGCCCCAGGAGATTCTTGAGATGGACCTGCCCCACGGTCATGGCTCGACAGGAACGGCAGGCGTGAAAGACCACGCCGTCGATCCGGTAGTCGGTTATGTATCCCAGCAGCTTTTCGACCGTCGGATTACCACTATGGGCCTTGGCCTCTTCATAGCGCTGGGTGAAGCGGAGGAAGGAGCGCCAGGCCAGATATTCCACCGGGTCCTTCACCCGGCTCGGCACTTCCACCGGGTCGTAGCCGCGATAGACATTTTCAATCACGAACACCGCTCCGAAACTTTCAAAATAATTAAAAATCCAAAGGGTGTGCCAGGGGGGGAGACCCCCGCCGTATAAGAGGCGGTATTTCTCGTCGTCAACGACTCCGGTTTTATTTTCCACTTTGCTTTTGACTTCATCGTAAAGCCCCTGATAGAAGTCAACGGCCACCTGGGTGCCGGAGTAGTAATGGCCGGCCACCATGATGCTGAAATGGTCTTCGACTGGCATGGGACAGGGCACAGCCACACGCAGCCGGTCGATCTCGTACCAGAGACGCCAGGCTTCATCACTCAGTCGGATCGTTTCCCAGAGACGGTCCGGATCCAATTTTTTGCCGGTCTGTTTTTCGAGAAAGGCGATTAAACCCAGATACTGGTCTTTCATATATTTGATGTAGTAGTCGCGCACCTCGTTCAGGTCGGCCTGGACCGGCGGTCCCAGGCAGTCGATGCTGTAGGTGGGAACTTCCAGATATCGTCCGGCCGCCTGGTACCATTTAAACCGGGGATCACAGACCGCACTGCTTCCCAGCATCATATCCGGTACCGGCATGCCGCCGTCGGGGGCGTTTTCCGGGATCCTCCCCAGTTCTTTCCGTAAGGAGTCGAAACCGAGGCCGATGCGGGTATAACTGCAGAGCACCTGGGAATAGCCATCCGCTTCGGCCTTCAGCAGGAAACGGTCCATATCCCGTTTGGCCGCGCACAACCCGGCATAATTCTCCGTGGGAAGGGGAACGATGTCCATGGCTCGGATAATTTCATCGTATTGCGAAGCCACCATAAAATAGGCCACTTTTTTACCGGTGGCCTTGGCTTCATGGGCGGTTTGATAGATATTTTTCACCAGGCCCCTGACTCTGCGGGCCATTTCCGTTCCCTTTATCGCTGTGGTTTTGACCTGTTGTTTTTCTTCCATGGTTCCCCCTTTAATACGAAATAAGTCTCAAGGCACAACCTTCCTCCAGCCTATTTTTATGGTCCGAGATGTCACGCCCCTAGTGGGGCATGACGGTTTATCCGATCATTTCCAGAAACGCCTGCACCCTGGTGCGGAGTTGTCCGATGGTTGATGTGGAGTAATCATCCTCGATCATGAGGACCGGTATCTTCATCCCGTTCAAATACTCGCGAAGGTCCGGCCCTTCCAATTCGCAGGTATCACAGTAGCGGACGATATAGAAAATGGCGCCGTCCACCTTCCAGTCTCTTATGGCCCGACCGATGTATCCATACCGATTTTCGAGATCTTTCTCCCGGGTTTGGGTCTGGGGGACATTACTGCGGGGACAATGGGTCTGAAGGTAACGATCGGCTATACCGTCCAGGGGATCGGGAGTTTCCGGGACATCATCCCAGAAAAAACGGGTGCCCGTACAAAGATCGTCCATGACCACCCGGGCGCCGCATTCCTCCACAAGTTGGATAAAGGCAATATCATCAATTTCGTTGCCCCAGATGAAGATCCGAGGCAGTTTTTCCCTTTTGGGCTGCGGTCTTTGCTTCACCTCGCCGATAAATTCTTTGACCAGTTCGATGTGTTCCGTGGCCGGGATTCCCATGCCGGCCACGAGGACCTTGATAATCTCCGTTCCGGAAACAAGAGGCGGATCGGATTTTCGTAGTTCATAAAGCTCTCTCAGGAGGGCTCGGCGTTGGTTATACAGGACAACGGCTTCCTTGAGCCTGCCGGGATCAAGTTTTTGACCTGACCATTGCTCCAGACGCTTGACAAAATAGCCCAATTCCTTCCGAAAGAATTCGGTGGAGCTTGGCCCCATCATGTGCGGTACATTGATCATATGGTTGAAGGGAGAGGGTTTGTTGTGATGCCAGATATGATACAGGCGTTCAATCGTATCACAACTGTGAGGAGCGACGAAGCCGTCCAGAAACGCGTACTCCCCTTTGAGGGCCAGGTTGAAACAGCTTCGGGCAAAGGGACAGGCCATCGGTTCGAGATAGGCATCCGCCTGATCGATCGGATCGCTCTGGCTGCCCTGGATACGAAAGGGAACCAGGCCGAAGGCGGTTATGATTTCATCCGGTACAAAACAACAAAAATAGCCGATTATTTTTTCCCCTGAATCATGAAGTTCTTTGGCGCGTTTACCTCTGTGGTTGTACAGCTCTTCTATCTGTGCCGTCGCAGTCATCTCAAATCCCCCTTTTTGCCTTATGCCTATCAACCGTTAGTCTGTTCAAAGTCTCTTCTTGTCCTATTTTACGGCTTCTCCTGTCCCCGAAATGATAAACAAGGGCTTCTTGCCTGTCAACTTATTTACTGATTGGATCAACAAGGATATGATGGAGGGGATAGAATTAACGGAAAAGGAAAGAGGCCAAGTCTGTTCTACGATTTCGTCTCACTTGGCTGCATTCCCATTTTTATCCGTTTGCGCAAAACCATCTTGATGGCCACATAAGGAATCAGAAAGAAGATGATGGCGCAGGTTTTAATAAAAGCCAACCCATAATAAAAAAGCAAATCATATTCATGCCAGCTCAAGGTGTATTTATACCAGTGATAACCCATAGAATAACTCCAATTTCCGGCCGGCAGATAAAAAATCATCGATATCAACAATAAAGCCACCGAATAAAAGAAACAGCGGATAAATATTCCGGCCAGATTTTCCATCCAGTAAATCTGTTCATCCTTATTCATAGTCTGCCTCCTTTAATTTCATTTCGAAGAGCTTTGGGGGCCGCTATTTTTATCTTCCTATTGGAATAACCCCCAAAAAACCAGCCTGCCATTTGGTAAGATAAATGTAAATATTTAAAGGTTGATCCCCTATTTCGCCCACTTCTTCTTCCCGAAGACAATTAAGCCTTCAGCTTAGAAGCCTCTCTTTGGGGATAAAAAGATTATTTTATTGAGGTATAATCACCTGTGCTTTACCAAGAGCTACTTTATCTCCATCCTGATCGTGGGCCCACAATTCAACAGCCACAAAATCTTTTCCTTTCTTCACCGGGTGGAGTTCGGACACTTCACCGCCATAGGTACAAGTCGAATTGACCGGGACGGGCTTAATCAGTTTGGCCTCAAAGGTCTTCATGGTTCCGCCGGAAGCATAGGCCCAGTTGGTAATCACCTTAGCTAAGAGGGAAAGCGTCATTTGTCCATGCTGCACGGTTTCAGGAATACCAAACACTTGTGATTTCCGGCACCATTCAGGCGAACAATGAACCGGATTCATATCGAGCGAAGCTGCCGCAAAGTGCCAAATATCTTCCTGACTCAAATGCTGTTGGACTGTAGGTAATTTATCCCCGCATTTTATGGATGCAAAAGTAAGTTTGTTTTCCATTTTTTTGATCCTTCCAGAATGATTGAGTTTTGCAGAAAATCCCATTAGGACTCAGGCTTCCAGGGCATGCTCTCCCTTTAAAAATCTCAGGACGTCGGCCTTGGTCCTGGGCAAAATTAAGGTACTATAGTATATCATTTTCAGGTTTCCGTATTGATCATAGATCCGGGACAAGGCTCTCATATAGTATTTCCCTCTCTTGATCCATTTATCATAGCTGGTCAATTTAAGGGTCAGTATATCTCCCACCCTTATGGGGTCATAATACTCAATGATTTGTCCCGGGTTTCTGGCCCCTGGGGTCCTATTCCAACTGCCATGTCCTCCCTGTAGAAGGAAAAATCTGATCTGAGTCACAAAGAGGGGATGAGCCACGATCCCGTCATGGCCGCATTGTTTGGCATATTCCTCATCATAAAAAATGGGATTATCGTCAGGGACCCCGGCGGCAAAGGCTTTCAGGTCTTCGGCTTTCACTTCAAATTTGGTGGGTATTTCACTCTCCTCACCAATTTGTATCTCATCCCAGAATTCATAATGATCGATCTGGCTTGGATCAAGAAAATCAGGGGTAAAATCTTTCTGTTTTTGTGTGGTGTAATATTTAGCCATTTCTTCCATGTAATCCATATTCATCTCCTTTTAAAAATTGGTTTTGATGAAAACGTTAAAAGTCCGTTGTGTAATTTCCCGGCCATTCGGGCACCACAGTCTCGTATTACTTCAATTTTTTTATTTCTTCAACGATTTTCGGTAAAATCTCGCCGGTTTTGCCCTGAATGATGTAGTTGGAAATACTCTCCTGCGTAATGGGTGTCGGTTCGGCGTTGACTTCAATGATGACGGCCTTTCCCCTCTGCCTGGCCACCCGCGGCAGATAGGCAAAAGGATAGACAACCGCGGAAGTCCCGCAAATAAGCATGAGATCGCATTGTTCTGCTTCTTCCATGCTTCTTTCGGCCACGTAAGACGGGATCGGTTCTCCAAAAGCCACCCCGTCACTCTTGATAACCCCGCCACACTTGGGACATAGGGGAGGAAGCCTGTCTTCATTCAACATGGCCTTAAGATTGAATTGGTCCCGGGGAAATCGCGCCGAACAGGATATGCATCTTAATTTCAATGAATTGCCATGATACTCCAACAGATTTCGATTCCCTGCTTTTTCATGAAGCGCATCGACGTTTTGAGTGATGACACATTTTAAAACACCCAGGGTTTCAAGCTCGGCCAGGGCATAATGCCCTTTATTCGGTTTGGACGATTCCAAGTTCCCCAATAAACTCGGAGTCGTCAACCTCTCTTTCCAATAGGCCTTGGGGTCTTCAAGAAATCTCTCATAGCCCTGATAGGCCCTGCGCTCCCTTTCTGGATTTTTTGTCCAAACGCCCGACGGTCCCCTGAAATCCGGTATCCCGGATTCCGTTGACATCCCGGCCCCTGTCAGGGCGATGGCATACTGGGAATCGGCCAAATCCCTGGCAGCCCTTTTGATCGCCTCTTCCATCTTTACCTCCCCTCCTTTATTTTAAATCGCTTCGACCGGATAACTTTTTATCCAGTTTTTACCCTGTGGCTGCGTTCCCAATTCTTGTGTTGAAGAATAATGCAGTTAGGATGAGCTTCATCGTTCAGGTTCCGGCACCTTCCGGGCCTCATGCCTTTTTTGTCCTTCTTCGAAGAGTCTTTCTCCTTCCTCGGTGGTAATGAGGAGGGGAGGAATAGTTGTCGGTTTCCCGCTTTGATCCAGGGACACATAGATGAAATAGGCGGTCAGGGCCTTATGCCGCTCTTCCGTAACGAGATTTTCAGCTTCAACATCTACACGGATTTCTATGGAGGTGCTGCCCACAAAGACGGGTCTGGCGTGGGCGAAAACCAGTTCGCCGATGTGCACCGGCCTTAGGAATTTCAATTCCTCCACTTTGGCCGTCACCACATTAGTATGGGCATGGCGGGCAGCGACTACCCCGGCGGCCGTATCCATCATTTTCATGATCTCTCCTCCATGCACATTTCCAGCCGGGTTGCCTTGATCCGGAAGCATCACCTGGACCAGGGTTATGGAGGAATGTCCAGTGGTCCTTTCTTTCGGCGTAGATCGTTCCTTTAAGTGCTTGATGAGATTTTTTATTATTTTTTCATGCCGGGATTCCATTTTAGCCATTCGTTCGAAATATTCCCCGATTTCAGGAAACCCCTCTTCTCGGGCGGTCCTGGCAAAGTCGGGATAAATCGTATTATATTCGTATGCCTCTCCGTGGACCGCCGTCTCCAGGTTGGCCAGGGTATCCTGGATTTTTCCTAAAAACTCAAAGTGGCCCCGGGCATGCTCTTCTTCATTTTTGGCAATTTCCAGAAATGCATCGGAGATAAAGGTGAGCCCCTCTTTCTCAGCGGCGGCGGCATAGTAGTTGTAGGCGTTTCTGGCCTTTGATTCCGCAGCAAAGGCGGCCTCCAGGTTTTTTTCGGTTTGACTTCCTTTTAAATTCATCTCGTCCTCCCTTTGTTTTTCTTGGCCTCCTTCATAAAACCCACCTATTTTGAGCCAAGTTGCAACGATGGAGATGTCGGGACATCCCAATTTCTAAATTTTAACATAATTTGTATTGAAAAAATTATTTAAATTAATTTGAGAGCCACCAAACTTATTTCTTAACTTAAAATTAAATAAATATGGTGCTTGAATCACGGATGGATGGGGATTTCGACGGGTTTTGCGGTAAACGAAATATCGATTGGCGTGCGGCATTAATGTTGCGCTTAAAAGCTTCTTTTTAAGGGTAAAAAGTCAGTTTAAGCCCATTTTTACCCCATATTTATCAAACCATTTCCTATGAATTCATTTTCTTCGTCTGGTAAGACCCCATTTTCTTCGTCTGGTAAGACCCCAATCCGTTCTCCTGGTCCGACCCCAATTCAAGACCTTTTATTTTAATCCGGGAAGGCTCCCTTTTTCTGAAATAAGGTGCGGCTATGGTTTAAGTTTGTCCAGCAGAAGTCGGAATTGGTCATAAACGTCTTTACGAAGGCTGACATAATAGACATGGATAAGCCGATGATCATGGTTAACGGTATATATAATCCGGAATCTCCTGGGCTTAAAGGATTTGAATTCGGCAAGTTCCTCCTGCAAGTCGTCGCCGGCAAAGGGTTCGCGAAAAAGTTGTTCTAAGGCGTTTCGTATGATCTTCTTGTGATCGGGATGCAGCCGGGAGATACATTGAGCCGCTTCAGGAGTGAAACGAACACGATATTCCTTCATTGTCCGAAAACATTATCGAACTCAACCCATTTCCCTCGATTGGCCTCCCGGATGGATTTTCTAATGCTTTTCATGGCCTGCTCATCGGAAAGGATATCAATGGTCTCCAAGAGTCCTTTAAACTTTTTCATGCTGATCAGAACGGCCTCTGGAGTTCCGTTTTTCGTAATCGCAAAGGCATCTTCGGTATTCTCGAGCTTTCGAATCAAATTCAGTAGATCGCTTTTAGCCTTGGTGATCGGTATGTAATCCCGAATGATCTCCATATCTAACCTCCAATCGTTTCTTTAATTAACAGGGTTTGGAAAAATTCATTTTCACAGGTTGCTCAAAAAGGTCCAGCCGGCCTCTTTGGAGGCCTTTTATATAGGTCGGCAGACGGCATCAGAATGGATGCCGTATGCCAACCTCAATAAGAGGCTCCCATTCGGAAGCCGAACCGGTCAGGCCGCTCGGACCGGTCGGCTTTGCCGACCTATAAGAAGCTTCCATTCGGAAGCTGAACCGATCGAGCCGGGTTCGATATTAAGTACGCTATAGTAATGTTTCCTTTGGATTTCGTCAAAGAGAAAATCAAGATGATCTCATCCCCCTTGGCCCTCTTGTTTTCCCTTCAATTTTTCTCCTTGATCCTCTCTTGACTTTATTTTATATTCTTCCCACGAAACCGTCATGCCCCGTCAGGGGCGTGACACCACCAATGATGAAAATAGGACAGGGCTAATTTTAACCCTCTAATCCTATTTTCGTATTAAAAAGCAGCTTGATCAAACCAACAGCCTTGGGATTATCACTTTCCAGAGAGCTTATTCCGGAGAAGAGATCTGCTTTCAATTCATTCGAAAAAGGAACGGAAAACTATGCCTGAAAAAGCGCTGAACGACATCAAGATTATTGAATTTGCCTCCATGGTCTCCGGACCATACTGTGGAAAACTTATGGCGGATATAGGTGCCGATGTGGTCAAGATTGAAACCACAGAAGGTGATCCAGCCCGCTCCTTTGGACCTTTTCCGACCACCGAATCTCATCCTGAACGCAGCGGATTGTACTTGTACAATAATACCAACAAGCGGGGCATTACACTCGACTTGAACTCTCCCGAGGGACTGGAGACCTTCAAGAAGCTTATTCTCTGGGCCGATGTTTTGATTGATAATCATACCCCTGCCGTTCTGGAGAATCTTGGGCTGGGCTGGGAAACCATTCACCAATTAAACCCGGAACTGGTTTATACCTCCATTACGCCCTATGGACGTACAGGACCGCGGGTTAAGGTCAAAGGAGACGAATTAACCCTTATCCACGCCGGTGGATTGGGTAATCTAATGCCGACCCGTTCCCCTAACATTGACCGCCCACCGGTCAAGTTAGGTGGATTTCAGGTCGCCTATTACGGGGCCATCGCCGCCGCGCTGGCCACGCTGGCCGTGGTTTCTAACCGATCGAAGACCGGCGGAGGCAAACTCATAGACATCTCCCTTCAGGAAGTGGTCATGGCTACGGTTGCTCCAAACATAACGGGCAACCGTTACAATAGGACGACTTGGTCCCGCGTGCCGGACCGGCCGCCGGCCAGCGGCAGAATGCAGACCAGCGACGGCTATATCATTTTCGCCGCTCTGGATGACCACCACTTTAGGGCCTTCAGAGAACTGGCCGGAAAACCTGATTGGATCGCCGGAGACGAGTGGGACAATCGCGTTTACCGCCTCTTTCATATGATGGATATTGCGCCTCAGATGGAAGCCTGGATGAGGCAGTATAAAAAAGACGAATTAGGTCGAATGTTCGATGAGGTGGGCATTCCCAACGGACCGGTCAGTACGGCCAAAGATGTGATGGAAAATCGGCAGTACGCGGCCAGAAATTATTTTGTGCCCGTGGATCATCCGATCGCCGGCCGATTGAAGTATCCCGGCTGGCCTTACAAGATGTCGTCCATAAAGCCGGAAATCAGCCGACCCGCCCCTTTGCTGGGTCAGCATAATGATGAGATTCTCAAGGAATTAGCAAATGCGAGCAAACGTCTTAAGTCCTCTCCCGAATCTATCCGCAAGGATTGCCCTAACAAGCTTCCGCTGGAAGGGATTCGAGTTTTAGATTTTAACTGGGTCTATGCCGGGCCCTACGCCTGCATGCTTCTCGGCCTGCTTGGCGCCGAGGTCATCAAGATCGAAGGCCACCGGCGATCGGATTTAACGCGGCGTGGCGTAATCTGGCCCTTGTCCGAGCCGAATCCCATTCTTCTTCCGCCCAACCAGGGCCTGGCCTATAATACCATCAATCAAAATAAAAAAAGTCTCACCCTCGACCTCGGCCAGCCGAAAGGGATGGCCCTGGCTAAAAGATTGGCCTTGATCAGCGATGTGATCGTGGATAACATGCGTCCGGGCGTCATGGCTAAGTTGGGTCTGGGATATGAAGATTTAAAAAAAATGAAACCGGATATCATCTGCCTGGCCCTTTCCAGCCGGGGATTAGGCGGTCCTGAAACCGACTATCTCGGATTTGCCACGACCCATCAATCGATTGGCGGGCTTACTTATATCTCGGGTTATCCGGATGATCATCCCACCCATGGCTCGGCCGATGCGGATATCATGAACAGCATGGTCGCCGCTTACAGCGCCGTCGTCGCTCTCCATCATCGACGGAAGACCGGCAAGGGGCAATTCATCGATATTTCCCAATGCGAGGCCGTCACTTCGCTGATCGGCGAATTTCTGTTGGCCTTTCAAATGACCGGAAAAATACCGGAACGAATGGGGAATGCTCATCCTTACTTCGCACCGCACAACGTATACCGATGCTGGGGGGTGGATCGCTGGCTGGCCTTGGAGATACACTCCGACGAAGAATTCGCCGTTCTGGCCAAATTAATCGGCCGACCGGAGCTGTCGAAAGATCCGCGTTTTGCTGCAATGAGTTCCCGAAAAAAACACGAGCAGGAATTGGATGAAATCCTCGGCCATTGGATAAGTCAGCGGGATCGGGATTGGATGGTCAATGAATTCTGCCAGGCAGGTCTGGGCGCCGCACCTTCCAGGGATGGTGAAGATATGTATGCCGATCGTCATCTCCGGAAAAGAAAAGCCTTTGTGACCATCCATCATCCTGAAATAGGGAAACTTGAACTCCCCGGCCCTCCGTTCAGAATTGACGGTCTGGAAATACCGGCGGTATGCGCTCCGCGCCTTGGAGAGCATAATGACTATGTCTTAGGAGAACTGCTGGGATTAGACGATAAGGAAATAGCCGAATTGCGGGCTAAGGATATCATTATGGATCATGAACAGGGCAGCCGTCCTCTCGAACATTGAACCAATATCCGGCCCGGTTTCTCCGGCCTTGCGTTCAGCCCCGGAAAATAAAGCCAGAATAAACTCAGTGCTCCCTGAGACCCTCTCGTCCGAAGCTGCCCGGGTCTCCTTTCTCCTCAATGACCACACCGCTGACCATCCAGGAAGAGATAACCCTTCACCCTGTTGCTAAATTTTGAAAGAAAATACTTGCAAAGGAGGCATGAAGATAATAAATGGATTGGAGATCATTATTTAAGGCAGGATAGTTAATAAGTATAGTAACAGAAAATCAACTACCCAAAAAGGAGAATATCATGATTAGAACACCTGAACAGTACGTGGAAAGTTTGAGAGACGGCAGAAGAATCTATCTCAATGGTGAAAAGATTGAGGACATCACCAAACATCCCAAATTCCTGGGGCCGATTAACAGTCGGGCCTTGAGTTATGCCCTCTACCATCATCCCAAATTTAAAGACTTGCTGACTATAGAAGAGGACGGGGATCGGTACCTGTTTTTATGGAAGCAACCGAAATCGGCCGAGGAACTGGTCAGAAGAAGGAACCTTTACATCACCTGTATGCGCTGGGGTGCAGCCATGAGCGGTATGGGGCCGGATGCCCTGGCCGCCTCGGGAATTGTAACCGCCAAGATGGACAAAGAACTCGGGACTCACTACACCGAGGCAGTGGAAGATTATCGCAAGCACCTGAAGAAAAACGATCCGGCCATTACCGGAGCCATTACGGACGTTAAGGGGAACAGGGCGCTTCGGCCAACAGCCCAGGTACAGCATAAGGATTTTTATGTCAGGGTCGTTGACCGTCAAAAGGACGGCATTTATGTCAGCGGCGCCAAGATGCACATCAGCGCCACCCCCACGACCAACGAGCTTATTGTTTCACCCTGCCGGGCACACCGGGAGGAGGATAAGGATTATGCCGTTGTCTTTGCCACGCCGGTTAATGCCAAAGGGATCACGCTTCTGACTTCTCCCGCCCATTACCCAGAAGTCGGCGAAGAAGCCGAATGGAACTGGCCGGTAAGCGGCCGGCGGGCTGGGGTTAGCGAATGTATGATCGTCTTTGATAATGTTTTTGTTCCCTGGAACCGGGTTTTTATGTGCGGCGAATGGCAATACAGCCAGGATCAGGCCAGGATGTTCGGCGTCTTCCATCGTCTCTTCGGCACCTGCCATAAGGTTATCTCCACCGAGCAGAACGCCGGGGCAGCGGCTTTGATGGCCGAGTACAACGGCCTGGACCGGTATCCGCATATTCAGGAAAAACTGGCCTGGCTGGCCATGCATGCCAAGATTGTCGACGTCATGGCCCAGGCCGGATGCGAGCACCCGAACGTCTATCCGGATATTAATCTGGTGGCGCCTAATGTCATGTACACCAATATCGCCAAATACATGTTTGCCAATGATCAGCACGAGACATCAAAACTGGTCGGCGACATCACCGGCGGCATCGCCTCCACCGTCTTTACCTACAAAGACTGGATGAATCCCGAAGAAAGACCCCATATCGAAAAATACATGGCCGGAAAAGACGGCGTCCCGACCGAACACCGCCTGAAAGCCATCCGGATGGTCAAGGATCTCATCGGTCATGGTCACGATAATACCACCATTCATGCGGAAGGGTCTCTGGCCTCCCAAAAGATGATGATCTTTAGCGCGGCGGAGTGGAAACGATACAAAGCCATTGCCAAGCGGATCGCCGGAATTCCGGGTTGGAGAGAGGAAGATCCGAGTATGGCGGACCTGCCGGACTGGCCTGAAAAGAAAATTATCTAACGGTCAAATCACCGCATTTTTACAGGTCGAGGCAATTCAGGGACGCAGAGATGGCTTTCATTTACTTAACAAAAGGTATGTCAGAAGCTGGCCAAACTACTTCTGGCATACCTTTTGATTTTTCGTGCCACTACCCTTTGACCTGCACCATCATTTCTTAACACCTTTTCTCTTTCTTTTTTCAAGAAAAGTCTTCACCGCTTCGGTTTGAGCCGGAGAGCCATGACATAAATTCGCTGCCAGGGAAGAATACTGCATCGCCGTCTCAAGATCGGTTGTAAGCCATTTATAAATGATGTCTTTCTGCACAGCGAGAGCTGTGGCGTCCTTGTCTGAAAACTCTCTAATGATGTCCGAAAGACGTCCCTCAAGCTCATCCTTCTTAACCACTTCATTCACGATGCCCATTTTTTCAGCCTGGCGGGCATCATAATTCCTTGCCAAGTAACAAATTTCCTTGGCTTTGGCCAGTCCCACGGCCGGGACAAGTAGTGCTGCCTCAACCACGCAAGGAAGTCCCAACTTCATCTCAGGCAATGAAAATACGGCATCCTCAGTCGCTAGGCTGTAATCGCAGGCCAGCAGTAGTTCCAGAGCGCCGCCCAAGCAATACCCCTGCACTACTCCCACCGCTACTTTTGTGCTTTGCATCAAAGCCCGACAGCACTCGTGAATGGCTTGTCCTGTTTTTCCGTCGGCGTTGGCCAAAGTCTTTTGCCTGGCTTTCAGGTCAACTCCGGCGCTAAAGGCGCGGTTCCCAGTTCCTCTAAGAATCACGACTTTCACCCGCGGGTATTTTTTTAATTCCAATATGGCTTGATGAAGTTCGCTCCACGATTGAGGGGTCATGGCGTTTAAGACCTTGGGACGATTAAAAGTGATAGTGACCGTGGTATCTTCCTTCTTAAAAAGTATATTTTCGTATTTCATAACTTTTTTACTCCAGTTCAATATTTTCTCTATCTCGACCTAAGGCTGTATCTGATTCCTATGAATCCATTTTATTCGTCTGATAAGACCCCAGTTTTTTCGTCTGGTAAGACCCCAATCACTTCGTCTGGTCCTACCCCAATTTAAAATTTCTCGTGACAGCAGAAGGCATTAAGTCCAATTATTTAATTATGTAGGGTCGTCCCTAAATTCCGGATAGTATTATTCTCTCCCGTTAGTAAATCTGGTTTTTAATGCTTCTTCATCGCCTCCTCCAGGATCCCAGCCGTCTCTTCATGGCCATTCTTCAAAGCCATGTCCATTGCCGTCATTCCGTTTTTTGCTTTGATAGTTACATCGGCTCCGCGTTCTATCAGAAACTGAACACATTCGGTCTCACCATTGCCTGATGAAAGGTGAAGAGCTGTGAACCCTTCATTGTCCGCAGCATTGACCTCTGCGCCTTTACCCACGAGAATCCTGAGCAGATCGATCTTTCCATTCTGTGCGATTCCGTGTAATGCCGTCTCGCCTTTACCGTCTTTTTCATTGATCTTTGCGCCCTTGGCGATCAGAAACAGAATAATGTCTCCCGCATCATCTTTCGAGAAATAATCCGTCGCTGCATAATGAAACGGGGTATGTCCGATCTTGTTTTTTTCATTCACCTTTGCGCCCTTTTCCACCAATAGACGCACTAACTCAAAATGCTGCCTGTAGGCGGCCTCATGAAGCGCTGTGGATCCCATATCATCCCTGGCTTCAAGATTTGCCTTTTTTTCTATAAGCAGACGTGCGATTTCAATATGTCCCATTGATATGGCCATGTGCAGCGCCGGTGTATTACCCGGTCCCTTCGAGTTTACATTGCCGCCTTTCTTAAGTGCATTGCGCACCGCATCAATATCTCCCTTGCCTATGGCATCGGTCAAAGGGTTGGCCAAAACAGTATTGCTTAGGACAAGACATAGGATAGAAAGCATAATACCGGTCAATAAGGTCTTCATTTCAATCCTCCTTCGTAAGCTCACCATTACCAATTTTAATTAAAGCGCAGTGCACATTAAAAATGGGGGACGGGCTTAAATACTTAAAAAGCCAAGCTTCCAATTGACAACCCATTCCCCACAAAATGCTATTTTTTAACTGCCTCCCTCTGTTTCCCGTTTGATAGTTCAGCCCTTGATGGTTTCTTCTCACAATAGAGTTCGTGTTTATATAAGAATCCTCTTGCGATCATTTTTTTACAATAAGGACATGGCTCGCAACAAGGAACAGGATGAACGATATGAATTGGGGCAATATGACATGGACAAATGCAGGCGCCAGGATATTGCGGCTTTCCTTTTCTACTCTCCCGTACCTGAATAATTTTTTTCACCTTCATGTTATCCCTTTTTGGGGGTAAAAAAATTACTTTAAGGTTCTTTTGGCACCCCATTTTCCATATAATTCATTGTGAATTCAATCCATTCGTCTGGTCCGACCCCCATCCCACACATCCCACTCCCATATTTCCATTCATAATTAATAAATTTTAGGGTCAGCTTTGCTGAAGAACTCCTAAAGATTAACTGGGAAAATAGCTAACAGATTTTTTAAAAAGTTATGGTATCAGTGGTTGTCTGCTTGCCCAGGGCTTTGCTTCTTCAAGTTGTGCTGCCAATCTGAAAAGGGTAGCCTCGTCGCCGAAGCGACCGGCAAAATGAGAGCCTATGGGGAGTCCATCCTGGTTCCAGAACAAAGGCACCGACATGGCCGGCTGACCGGTTAAGTTCTGCAGAGGAGTAATGGGTGCAAAAGCCGCGATACGGCTCATAGCAGCAGCCGGATCTTCACCCTCTCGCACATCAAATGTCCCGATAGGCACTGGCGGCTGGGCCAGAACCGGAGTCAGCATCAGATCATATTTCTGATGAAAAACCGCGATTTCGCGAGCCAGTCTTTGGATTTGAGTAATAGCATGTAAATACTCTGAAGCGGTGAACTTTCGTCCCAGTTCGTACTGATACCAGGTTAAGGGCTCAAAAAAATCAGGCTGCGCGGGTATCCCGGCAATCTGTAAAATCATATCGATAGTCGAAGCACACCCGGAATACCAGACGGCGAAGAAAGCCGGGGTTAACTTTTCCGTTTCTGTGCTCACTGTCGGTGTTGCCTCTTCGACAATATGACCCAGGCTTTCCAGGAGCCGGGCTGTTTCAGCCACAGCTTGTTTACAGTCAGGATGGATCAATTCCCCTAAAGCTGAATCCGGGGCTAAGGCAATGCGCAATTGTCCGGGGTCAGCCCCAACCTCCTGAAGGAAAGGCCTTTCTTGCGGCGGGGCCCAGTAGGGATCGCCGTCGACCGGACCGGCGGTCAAATCGAGAATGGCCGCACTGTCCCTCACCGATCGGGTAAGGACATGCTCACAAACCAAGCCGGACAGGAGGTCGCCAAAGGCAGGACCCAAGGAGTTGCGTGCCCTGGTTGGTTTTAACCCAAACAAACCACAGCAGGAAGAAGGAATTCGGATGGACCCGCCTCCGTCATTTCCGTGAGCCACGGATACCATTCCGGAAGCGACAGCAGCGGCCGACCCACCGCTGGAACCACCGGTCGTCCTCTCTGTATTCCAGGGATTTCGGGTAGGACCGAAAAGCTTAGGTTCCGTAGTCGGTATCAACCCAAATTCAGGTGTATTGGTTTTCCCCAAAATAATTAATCCGGCCTTTTTATAGCGAATGGTCAGCTCGCTGTCCTGGTTCGGAACGTAACCTTTTAATAAGGCCGTACCCAAAGCCATCGGAACGCCGGCCAGGCTGGCTCCAATATCTTTCATGAGAAAAGGGACGCCACTAAAAGGACCTTTCGGAATAGCGCCGGATGCGGTTTTTCTGGCCTGATCGAAAATAGGGGTAATGACCGCGTTTAATTTCGGGTTCAACTCTTCAATGCGCTTAATGGCATTTTCCACCAGTTCCGGAGAAGTGACCTCTCTTTTTCTGATCAATTCGGCCTGGGCAGTAGCGTCCAGCCAGCATAATTCATCTAACTTCCCCATTTTTATCTCCTTTTTTTAAAGATGGATTATAGATCTAGTAAATAACCCCGTGCTCCCGCACGGGGCATTAAAAATAAATTAAGGGGGTGTCCCCGGATTCAACAATCAGCAAGGCGGGCCATACCAATCTTTTATCATGGTATAAGGCACAATCATGGGTTTTGCAAAAGGCCTTCTTACATCTACCGCTTTTTCTCCAACAATCTGAATTTCATCTAAATGATTGGGTCTCATGCCGGCTTTGAAGGCCCATGTAAACGTATCAATTTCACTCGTTTCAAATCCCATCACATGGGCGCCAACCATATCCGCGGCCAGGGCATTGGTGCTGGCGATGATGAGATTCATCTTAAGTAATTTGCCGCCGCCAATTGCAGAAGGGCCCTGCCCCTCCATCGCCATTGTGGCATCAATAACATTCAATCCGATTTTATTGGCCTTGACCATATCGATGATCGCCGTGGCAGTTCCCGTTGGCTCAACCTCAATCGCCTTCCTGTGTACCTCAGATTTGACCGTTCCGTAAATCAAACCGGGATATGCGCCTATGCCGATATTTTTCAGCGCCAGGGTGACACCTGCCAAGCCATGCGTTTTCATCATCGGCACTGAACAGACCATGTCCGTATGATAGAGGGCTTCATGGATGTGGATTTCTTTGAAGACAAAGTTATCCGCAATGTTCATCTTCGCCATTTTCCCCACATGAAGATTGACCAGAGGCACATCAATTTTCTTGGATAGATCAAGATAACCAAGGCCTTTGAAAATATCTTCCTGAATCATTTGGAGAGTGTGATAGTTTTTTGTGCTACACAAGTATCCCTTGATAGACGGCTTAATATTTTGCATCGATCCGGAGCCGGCCTCGCCGATACAGACATTTTTCCCGGCTTTTTTCATTAATACGGCCAACGTTTCAATAACAAGCGGCTTTGTGGTATCGGTTGGAGATGGACTTACCAGATTCGGTTTAAGAAGAATGCGTTCTTTCCCCTTGGTAACATGATCCAGCCCTCCGATGAGATCAAGGGCCTTGGTAACAGCATATTCGACGCCTTTTACATCACTCCATTGCTCATTGACCTTTACGATACTGACGACAGGCTTCTGGTCTGAAAAATACAGGGGATAGGGTGTATAAGACGCAGGAAAAATTTCAAATTCCTTCTCGCTAATTTCCCCAGACGCGTTTATTGTTTTTGGTAACCCTAGCATCGTTGACAGGCAAAACAAAGATCCATATTTTATGATTTCTCTTCTCGTGAAGTTCATATTTCACCTCTCTGTATACTTCCCGGCTCCGAATGTTAGCGGGACTGAGTTCTTTAGTTTATAAGAGAGACAGTTGTCCCTCTTATCACTCCTTTACTATAACTTGTCCGACCCCAATCCAAAAGCTTTTTTTTAAGGGTAAAAAGGTCAGTTTAAGTCTATTTTTACCCCGCATTTATCAAACAATTTCCTGTGAATCCAGTTTCTTCGTCTGACAAGACCCCAATTCGTTCGCCTGGGCCGACCCCAATCCCACCATCTAATCCCCTGTGTTATAGAATCAGAGAGGAATGCCAAATCTAACCGAAATTGGGCTCGCTTGATTCAAAAAATTATTGCCCGTCCCGGACATGATCCGGGAAGGTCGATACCCCTGACCTGACCCAAATACCGAGGAGATGATTGAAAAATAGGATTGACAGAGATATGAGGAAATGACACATATAAAAATATATTCAGTTCTTAAAGCATCTATGTCTTCGAAAGGATGGATAGGGTGGAAAGGCGGTATTTGCCGTATCATTGAATTTATTCATAACCCATGAAAGGAGGAGAACATGTCACTGACACTTCGTCAAATCTGCCTGGTGGCCAGAAAGCTTCAGCCTGCAGTCGAAGACTTAAAGGCAGTACTTGGAATCGAGGTCTGCTACGTCGATCCTGGAGTCGGGAAATTCGGCCTGGAAAACGCCCTGATGGCCGTGGATACGAATTTCATCGAGGTTGTTGCGCCCATTGCTGAAAAGACAGCCGCTGATCGGTATCTGGACCGCCGGAGAGGAGAGGGGGGATACATGGTCATAACCCAGGCCGACAATGCCGAGATACAGGCCGCCTGCCGCGGCCGGGCCGAAAAGATGGGCATCCGGGTGGCCTGGGAAAGACAGCATGAAACAGGGCGTACCATGCAGCTCCACCCTGCTGATACGGGCGGAAGCTTTTTTGAGATTGATTCGGACGAGAGCAATGATCCACGGGGCAACTGGGCGGCTGCTGGAGGGAAGACCTGGATGAAACATAGTCGCAGGGATGTGGTTGAGGTCATCAAAGGGGCCGAACTCCAGTCTGATGATCCAGCTCGCCTGGCCGAAAGGTGGAGCGCCATCGCCGGTATTGGATTACAAAAGAATGCCTCCGGCCTTCTGGAAATGCCATTAAACAAGGCCATGATCCGTTTTGTCGAGGCGACCGATGGACGGGGAGAAGGCCTGGGCGGCATAGACATCAAGGCTGCGGATAAAATGAGATTACTCAAGGCCGCGGATGAGCGAGGTCTTAAAGTGTCAGAGGCACAGGTGATGATCTGTGGCCTTCGGTTTAATCTGGTTTGAGGGAATCATAAAGTCAAAACAGTAGATCATTGAACCTGGAAAAGAAGAGGAGGGAATGGAGCCATGTTGGATGAGATTTATTACCAGTTGAGGGATATTCTGGACAAGTTTCCCAGGGGATTTCAGCAAACAGAATCCGGAGTAGAAATCAAGATCTTAAAGAAGCTTTTTTCTGAAGAGGATGCCAGACTGGCGGTTCAACTTTCTACGGCTCCCGAAGAGCTCGGGGAGATCGCCAGCCGGCTGGAAGGGAATATCGATGATCTGAGGCCAAGGCTGGATGAAATGGCCAATAAGGGGTTGATATTCCGACTGAGACGTCAGGGTAAGGCTTACTATCGGGTCGCCCCTTATGCGATCGGGCTTTATGAATATGCGGTCAAACGGATCGACAAGGAGCTGGCCACCCTTTTTCGGGGATATTATGAGGAATCCTATCTCAAAACCCTGGGATCCCATAACATTCCCGGATTCAAAGTCCTTCCGATTGAGAGAGTGATCAAATCGGATAGCGTGCTTCTGCCTTATCAAATGATTGAAGAAAGCATTCGGGGGGCAAGAAAGATTGCCGTTGCGGACTGTATGTGTCGTAAAGAGGCCAGACTGCTGGGGGAGTCATGTCAACATCCGATTGAAAACTGCCTCAGTTTCGGCGCTGCCGCCGAGTATTATATCGAATCCGGGCTTGGCCGTGAAATATTCGCAGACGAAGCGATTAAGATATTAAAAGAGGCCGACGACTCAGGGCTGGTTCATGCCGGGGCCAATTCAAAGCATCTTTCCAATATCTGCAATTGCTGCCCCTGCTGCTGCCTGGGGTTAAAGACGCTTACCCAAAAAGGAAGCTATCGGGAAAGACACTTTAATCCTATCTTTGAGCCCCTGGTCGATGCGGATGCCTGTACTGCCTGTGAGATCTGTGTTGAACGCTGCCCGGTTAAGGCCATATCCGTGGACGACTTTGCTAGGGTGGATAGAGATAAATGCCTCGGATGCGGGCTATGCACCGGCACCTGTCCGGTGGAGGCCATCAGCATGATGGTGAGGAAAGACGTTCGGCAACCCTTCGACAACGTGGCCGAACTTGGGGGTGCAGTCCTTAAGGCCAAGGGGAAAGCACCACTGACTGTCAAGCAAAAAGTATGATGATAACCGATCCTAACATTTTAGCTCTAAGCTCTATGTGACAGAAAATAGGGACAGCTGTCTCTAATTTCCAAAGCGTTTATGGAAAAAAGAGTGCCGGTGTTTAAGGGGTGTTAAGTAATAGGGCCCATTGGGTCCCGGGTGGATGGAGATTTCGACAGGTTTGCGGGAAAGAAATATCGATTGGTGTGCGGCATTAATGTTGCGCTTAAGAGCTTCTTTTTAAGGGTAAAAAGGCCAGGTTAAGCCCATTTTCCCCCCGCATTTATCAAACCATTTCTTAGGAATTCAATCCGCTAGTCTGGTCCGACCCCCTTTCAATTTATTTTTTCCCTTTTAAATACTCAATATCTTTTGCATTAAGCGCAGATTGCATTTCAAGATTAGTGATCTTGTTATTAAGATTCTTCACGTCTGATTTTACTGTATCAATAGATTTTGTATTTTCGTTCAAAGTGTTGCCCATTATAGCAGTTGTAACTCGGGACTCATTAACAAGATAAAGGCCTAATACAACTAATGCTCCCAAAAGCCAAGTTATCCAGTTTTCTTTTAAGTGATCAAATATAACTTTCTTAGTATGTCCCCGAGAGGGTCTTTTAGAAATCGATTCAGAAAGTTCCTCTCCCCCTTTCTCAGTTGATCCAAAATCGATAGACTCATCTAACGTTGGCTCATAATCCAAGATTCTTATATACCGTCCATATGCTGATCGTTGCGCAAATGATTTTCCGACATGTCTGTTACGATCGGGCATCGGATACCTCCAAATAATTCTTATTTAGCCAATTTAAATAATTACCACTGCTAAAAGATTCTGCTCTATCAAAAAATGGCTTCACTTTTAACTCACTGATGTCATTTAAAAATGGAAGGTAATAACATTGATAATCTATTGCCATGAATATTTCATTTAAATCTGACTTCTTAATAATATTAAAAATGGCATTATCATAGTCATGGACATCCTGTTTGACTAATCCTTCTGGCGTCGTAAATTTTTTTGAAAAACTTAAATTAATATCATTTATTCCTCCAAGTGTACTACCAATCGTTTTGTTAACAAAAGTGTTAGCCAGTTCCTCCATTTGATAAACATAACGTTTAATATATCCTATCCTGACAATTTCTTTGATTTTAAAATTTTTCATAATTCCATTAACTAGTTGCTCTTCAAACATTTTCTTTAGTATCTCAAAATTTTCTTTTTTAAAGCCATCATCATTAAAATTAACATCAAGTATTATATTAGAGTTATCAATCTCCATTCTATCCTAAGTACTTTCGTTAAACAGAATTTTTCCATTTATTAAACTACGAACTTTTGGAAATACTTTTGGATTAAAATAGCTCTTGTTTGAGTAGAGTATTTCATCAATAATGCTTCCCAATTGATCTTCAATAGAAAAATTCGCACGGAAACGTATTCCAATTGCAAGTCCAATGAAGTAATCGCTAATATTTAGCATTTAAATACTCCTTCCGTTTTAATGAAAGGGGTCAAGTATACTCTTGACTCTTTCTCCAATTTTATTCATTTGAATATATTTTTATAAAAGACTAAATTCTTAAAGGTTCGAAAAATAGAATGTCTGTTCAGCTATCACTTCAACCGGTATTCAGGCCCGGAAACCTATAACAACAAGCAAAGAAATGTTAACTTCACAAATATAGACAGCTCAAAGCTAAAAGCTCAAGGCTCAATAGAACTTAGAGAAAAAACATGAACATGAACAACGTCGCCTCTTACGTCCTTCCTCAAAATTACGTTTCAGAATTAAGGATCCTTTCAAGAACCGTTATAAGGGGAGGGAGGTCATCACTGATGGTGTCCCAGACCCGGTCAACGTCAATATCGAAATAAACATGTATTAATCTATTTCTCAAATCATCATTGCGGATAGGCTAACTCTGCGCTTTCCAACACTTCCCCCCTGAAATATCGACTCAGGTCCCCAGGAGTACGTAAGTCAACTTTTCGACCTAAGACCTCTGATAATTCATTTTCTATTCGGGCCATCTTAAGAAGACCCACTTTGAATCCTGCTTCAAATTCCACCAAAAGATCTATATCACTCGAGGCCTTAAAATCATCCCGGAGGACGGAACCAAAAAAGGAGAGTTTACGGATATGATAATTCCTGCAAAATTGTTCTAACCATGCTTTCGGAAGTTCGATGCGGTTTTTCTCAATCATTCTTTTGTCTCTTTGATCTTTTGACATCCCAGATTGGCTTTTACTGATTACATTTGAAAACTAATTCTCTAACTTATTAATATTATAATTAACCATCTGCATTTCGCAACACTATTTATGTCGATCCATCAGTAAAGTCCATCGGAGAAAAGCGGGTTCCACCTCAATTGAATGAATTTGAGATCACAAATTGTGACCTCCAGTTTCTAACCTTCTAAAATAAAAATTTCTTAACCGTTCGAAAAAAGAAATGTCTGTTCAGCTATCACTTCAACCGGCCTTTTGGCCGGATAACTTACTTCAAAAAGCAAGGAAATGTTAACTTCACAAATATGTGGGAAAGGTTTAAAAAAACGTTCGGATCGGTTCCCCATCTAATGATGTTATAGAAACCGTTCAACCGGAGCCGTAAAAATGGTACTAAGTTTCTTGGCCATCTCTTTACTGATACTTCGCTTGCTATGTTCAATATCGGAAATCTTTTGGCGGGAATATTTTCCGAGTTTCCTGCCTAATTCTGCCTGAGTCAGGCCCAGGTTTTCTCGATAAATTCTAACTGTGTCGCCCGGAGTTGTTGCGGATTTGATTTTCCGATACCATTCGGTTTCAACTATTTTAATCTGCTGTTCATCCTCGTCAACCAGTTCAATATTTTGGCCATATACTTGGTGTAGATATTTAATTACCTTTGATGGAATTCTCCCTTTTACTTCAAATAAGGGAAGGTTAGTACGGGGCTTTTTCACGACTGCCAACATAATACACCTCTATGATTGTTGGTTTCAGATACCGCCAACAGGCCACCCAGGATAGTCCTAAGTGACAGTGATACTCAATCTTTCCGAGTTTACTATAGTTTTTCCAGATTGGTTGTTCTGGCCCTTTGTTTTCGAGATCTTGGATCAAGAGAACCAGATTCTTCTGAATCCATAACGGAAGCTTTGGAAGCCCTTTGAGTACTTTTCTCTTGACGACGACCTCATATTTCATGCTAGTTAAATTGTCCCCTAATTTAGGGTACATGTCAAGAAGATTTTTTCATGCTTTTTCTTTAATTACTTCAACCGGCATTTAACTCGTGAATCTATTTTAACAACCAAGGAAATGTTAACTTCACAAATTACAAGTGAGAGGACTTTTATACGAAAGGTGACAGAATTCAACCAAAAGGAAGCTAAGATGTCAATAATAAAATGAGTGAAAAATTGGTTTAAATTCCTGGCAGTACCCGAGTATGGCTTCGCCTTAGAAGCCTTGGATCTGATCTGTCCTCTGGTTTTGCAAAGTTTAGGCCTGACCTGAAAAATTTCTTAATTATAAATTATAGAGCAGGATCTATGCCAGGAGAAATTAATTAATATTTTTTTTTAGTTATGTTTTTTCCGGGATGGTGCCGGAGGGCCATTTGCACAATTATTTGGTCACCGATGCACAAATTTCTGTGCATTTAAGCAAAGGAATGTCAAAAGGGAAAAAGGGAGGAAGTCAAGGGAAAAGTTGAAGACGTTCATCGTTCAGTGCCTGCGAGGGGCAGGGTTGTTCGGCGAAGGAGGTTAAAGGATAAAGGGAAAGGGGGAATTTGGCTCAAGGATCATAGTACCAGGCCACGTTAATAGCAAACTCGAGGATTATAGATAAAAATTTCTTTTTCAATGAAAAGAAGATAAGGTGGTTTACATCGGGAATCACGGAGAAAAGACAAAAATGGACAATTGCTGAAAAAAGGGCCGAGGATTAAGATGACCCTTCAAGGGTAAATAAAATGGTGCAAAATTCTTTTTAAGGAGTTTTCTTATCATGGTTGACTGGAACAAAGAAATCGAAAGGCTTCAGAAGGCCCGCGGAAGGGCCATGGAGATGGGTGGACCCAAAAGGGTCAAGCGGCAGCACGACCTGGGAAAGCTGACGGTGCGGGAACGTATTGACCGGCTTATCGATCCGGGAACCTTTCTGGAATATGGTCTGCTGGCCACCTATTTCGGGCGAAGTCCTGAAGACGAAAAGTACGCGGCCGCTGATGGGGTGGTGACCGGCTTTGCCAAGATTAATGAGCGTCCGGTTTGTTTTATAGCTGAGGACTTCACCGTCTTGGGAGGCTCGGTAGGAAACACCCATTTCCTGAAAAAGCTTCGCATGATGGAACGGGTAGCCAAGGATAAGGTGCCGATCATCATGCTCCTCGACGGTGCCGGGGCTCGGGCGGAGCAAGAACTCGTAGAAGGGCCTCCTTGGGCGCCCCATCACGGGGCGCTGGCCGCACTTTCCGGGTTGGTTCCCATTGTGGCTTGTATCTTGGGCCCCTGTGCCGGCGACTCTTCCCTTCTGGGCGCCCTGGCCGAGTTCATAGTCATGGTCAAGGGGATCAGCATGTTCGGTATCGCCGGACCGCCGGTGGTCCAGACGGCCACGGGAGAAGAGATCAGTAAAGAAGAACTGGCTGGGTCCAGGGTACATTGCTATGAAAGCGGTGTGGCCGACAACGAAGCGGCTACTGAAGGACAATGTTTCGACCTGGTCCGGCAATACCTCTCTTATTTGCCTTCTAATGCCTGGGAGGCCCCGCCGTACCTGCCAACAAGCGACCTGCCCGACCGTCAAGATGAAGAATTACTGCGTATCATTCCGGAAAATCTCCATACCCCTTATGACATGAAGCGGGTCATCCGCTGTATTGTGGACGAAAACTCCCTCTTCGAGATCAAACCCCAACATGCCAAAAACGTCATTACGGCCTTGGCCCGGATGGATGGTCACAGTGTCGGGCTGATTGCCAATCAACCCTTGAAACTGGCCGGTGCCGTTGACGCCAAGGCGGCCCACAAGACCAGGCATTTCATTGATCTCTGCAATGCCTTTCATATCCCTATTATCTTTCTGGCTGATGTTCCCGGCGTTTTACCCGGGAAAAAGGCCGAACGCGCCGGGACGCTCAGGGTGGGCTTAAGCATCGCCAATGCCATTGCCGGCTGCCGGGTGCCTATTATATCCATTATTTTGCGCAAGGCCTTTGGCTTTGGGGGCACCGCCATGGGTCTTATCGGTACGGGCCAGGTCTTTGTGGCCGCCTGGCCATCGGCCAATTTTTCCTCCCTGCCCAGCGCGGGCAGTGCGGCCGTGGCCAGACGAAGCGAACTGGAAAGCTCAGCAGACCCTGAACAAAAGCGCCAGGAGTTGATGACCGATCTGCAGGAGAAAGAGGGCCCCTATCTGGCGGCAGGGGCATTAAAGGTAGATGCCATCATTGATCCCCGGGAGACCAGATCCCTGATTATCCACCATCTGGAGGTTGCCCGCCAACGTCGAAAAGAATCCCTGGGCCCCATGGTAAAACACGGGATCATGCCTTGAGACGTGAGGGGATTTGGAGAAAAGATGTTCAGCGTTCGGTGTTGCGAAAAGCGAAAAGGAGAAGACCTTAAATAATTAAAAAACTCATCGTAACAGACCTTACAGTCTTATGGACGATTCTGATAGCCCCTTAAAATATAACCCCTTCGCAACATTGGGAGAACTTCTTAAAGATAAGGTAGTTCTGCGTCCGGTGCCCATAAAAAAACCGGCGGTGCCCTTTAAAAAACCGGATGTGTCCATAAAAAAACAGGTTGTGTCCACAAAAAAGCAGGTTACAGAGCCTGCTGAAGCCGGGGCCAGATCGGTTAACGAAGAAAGCGCCTTTCAGGAGGCCATGCAAGGCGTCAAGCCGGTGGTTAGGGATAAACATCATGCCAAAAAAAACCATGTGGCCAACCCGCTGGATCATCCCGTCCTGGATCACCCCGTCAAAGAACCGGAACAGGATGTCAGGCAGCACCTGGATAACCTGGTAAAATATGGTGAGGGATTTATTATCTCCAAAACGCCCGAATACATGGAAGGAACAGGCCGCGATATCCCGCCGGAATTTGCCGAGAGATTGCACCGGGGTGATTTTTCCATACAAGCTCACATCGATCTTCATGGTATGGGTGCGGCGCAGGCCAAGGATGCCTTCGAAAACTTCCTCAATGAGGCAATTCGGTCGGGTAAAGGGGCTGTTCTGATCATCCACGGACGCGGTATCTCTTCACCCGGTGAACCGGTTTTGAAAAACAAGGTAAGCGAGTGGCTGACGCGCAGTCACTGGCGAAAATGGGTAATCGCCTTCACCAGCGCCCAGTCCTACGACGGCGGCGCCGGGGCAACCTATATCCTCCTCCGCCATCGTCTCACATCAAAACGGCCAAGGAAAAAGCTGACAGAGAAATAATTGGCAATCGTGGAAATTAGGAACACAATACATAATTCTTAACTTGAAAAATAAATAAGTATGATGTCCCTAGATTTGGACCAACAGCTTCTCAATATCCGAGTGTAGGGTTTGACTTGACGGATGGAGAATATTTGTCCTAAGATATTTTCAGACTCTTTTTCATTTATCCGAAAAGCTCTCATCCGGAGGTGACTATGCCTGAATTAAAGGAAAAAGTCTTCACCCTTTCAGAAGCTGCCGGTCTTATCAAAGACGGCACCCGCCTCCATGTTGGTGGCTTTTCAGTCCATAACCATCCCATGGCCTTTGTCTATGAGCTTATCCGAAGAGGCGTCAAGGACCTCACGCTGGTAGGGCATGTCGGTACCTGCGAGGTGGATATCCTGGTAGGTGCGGGCTGTGTCAAGAAGGTTGAAATTTCTTATGTCGGCCTGGAGGAACATGGGCTGGCATCCAACTTTCGCCGGGCGGTGGAGAGCGGCCGGATAGAGCTGGAAGAATACAGTGAACCTGTCGCCTTCGAAAGATTTGCCTGCAGTTCCCGGGGGCAGTCATTCTTTACCACCCAGGAGATGCTGGGGACCGACCTTCCCAAATACAATCCCAAGATCAAGGAAATGATCAGCCCCTATAACGGGCAAAAGTATCATCTGGTTCCCGCAGCGGACCCCGATTGGGTTGTTCTCCATGCCCCTATGGCTGATAAATACGGTAATGTTTTGTTTTTTGAACGGAGGCAGTTACCGGAGCGTCTGGATGAAACAGCCGGGCAATGCTGTGCCAATGTCATCGTAACAGTGGAGCAGATTGTAAGCCGCGACCGGGTAATGGGGCTGTCGCACCTAAATGTCCTTCCCCGATTCCGGACGACCGCTATTGTCGAGGCCCCTTATGGGGCTCATCCTACCTCCTGCATCAAGCTTTATGACCAGGACAGGGGGCATATGGGGATGTATGCCCGGATGTCCCGCACGCCTGAGGGATTTAAAGCCTACCTGGACAAGTATGTCTATTGCCTAAAGTCTCACCTGGAATACCTGAATATCATCGGCCTTGAGAACCTGTTGAAATGCAGAGTAGTGGGAGGAACCCTCATATGAGCTTAAAATATACCGTTTACGAAGCGATGGCCGTGGCCATCAGCCATGAACTGAACGATAATGAGAATTGGTTCATCGGCGTGGCTACCGGGGATGCCACGATTCAGATTCTTTCCAGGGTTCCCGTAGTGGGCATGTGCCTGGCCCAGCTGACCCATGCCCCCAATTCATTTATGGCCGTGGGCGGCTGGCTGATGAACCCCATTGTCAGCGAAATCCCGACTGGCATGGAAACGGAATTCGGGACAGCCCTTCAGTTCTGGAGGTGCGAATCCAGGGCTACCGGCTATATGGCCGCCCGGGGGGAATGCGACGTGGGTTTCGGCTCGGCGGCGCAGGTTGATCAATACGGCAACTGCAATATTGTTTGTATAGGGGACTACTACCGGCCCAAGGTCCGGCTGATTGGACCCATAAACCAGCCGGGACATTTCTCTTTGTTCAAAAGGGAGTTCATCATCGTTGACCATGAGAAAAGAAATTTTGTGGACAAAGTGGACTTCATATCCGGGGCGGGTTATCTTGACGGTCCCGGTGCCCGGGAAAAAACAGGCCTGACCAGGGGAGGGCCCTGTCTGATACTGACGGATAAGTGTATCTTCGATTTTGATCCCCAGACCAAGCGGGTCAGGCTGAGGTCCATACACCCCGGGGTGACTATGGAAGAGGTGAAAGCCAACACCGGTTTCACCCATGACTGGATATCGGAGAAGGTCTCGGAAACGCCCGCACCCACCTCGGAGGAATTGAGGCTGATCAGAGAGGTCATTGATCCCAGGGCGGTGTTGATCCCACGTTCATAGTCTGTTTTCAAAGCCAAACAACCTAAGAGGAGGAAATTGTTATGCCAACATCAGCCCGTGTAGCCGTATTAGCGCAGGACAAAGGACATCTCTCCATTGTCGAAGCGGTTCTGCCAGACCCCGGTCCCCACGAAGTGGTGATCAAACAGTTCTCCAGCGGTGTGTGCTATAGTCAGCTCCATCAGATCCACAATCCGAGGACCACCCCGGTTGTTCTTGGCCACGAGTCAACAGGGGTTGTCATAGCCAAGGGGAGTGATGTGTCTCATGTGAAGGAGGGTGATTCGGTACTGGTAACCTGGGTCCCCAGAAACCGGCCGGTCAATCCGAAGCCCACTAAACCCGCCACATTGAAATTGCCCGACGGGACTTTAGCGGTTTCACAAAACGTCTTTACTTGGGCGGACCACACGATCGCCGATGAGCAGTATGTGGTTCGCACCCCCCCGGATACGGCCAAAGATGTAACAGCCGTTATTGCCTGTGCGGTGATGACCGGTGCCGGGGCGATCCTCTATACGGCCGGTGTGAAGAAAGGGGAGAGTGTGGCTGTCTTCGGTGTCGGCGGTGTAGGGCTTTCCGCAATAGCCGCAGCAAAGGTGGTGGGAGCCGACCCCATCATCGCCGTCGACCTGGATGACGGTAAACTGGAATTCGCCCGACGTTTTGGGGCTACAGCCGTCATCAATGCCTCAAAAGAGGACCCGGTCAAAGCCATCCGAAAGTTAACCGAGAATAGCGAAAAACTGGGTACTTTAAGGAATCCGATATCCGGGGTGGACTTTGCCTTTGACTGCATCGGAAAAAAAGTGACCATGGAACAAATTCTTCGTGCCGCGCGAACAGGTTCGCTCGGTGCGAGGTGTGGGGGTACGGCCGTGCTGGTTGGAGTGCCGCAGACCAAGGTAGAATTGAATGCCCTGGACATTGTGCTCAACGAAAAAAAGTATATTGGAAGTAATGGAGGCTCCTGTCAGCCGGATCGAGACTTCCCTATTTTCCTGGAGTGGCACAAAAGCGGTCAGCTCGATCTGAATGCTCTGGTTACTCAAAGGTTCACTCTTGACCAGGTAAACGAGGCCGTTGCTTCCTTGGAAGCTGGACGTGTCATGGGAAGGGCGATCTTGGAATTCTGATAGATCGGCCTACCTCATCGGAACCTGGATGGATCCAAAGCTGGAACGGTGCCGGGGCAAGAACCCCTCAGGGACTTAAAAACCACTGGAATTGGAAATTAGGGACCCATCCCGTATTTTTAGAATTCCATCAAAATCAGGTCTCTACTTTACTTCACTATCGAAGAAGCACATTAAACTCCGTTTTTACTCTATTCCGGAGAAGCTCCTGAACATTATTTATTTCCGAATTTTCCAAGGTCCTGGCCAATGAGCGGTATCGAATTCTAAAGGTATGGCTTACCTTTCCATTTCCGAATTTTCCCTCATTCGCATAAGTATCAACGAGTTTTACTTCCTCGATGATATCCTCGTTCTGGTAATGACCGCAGTCTCTAATAAGGCCGTAGATCGCCTTCACGGGAACTTCTTTCGACACCACCATGGAGATGTCTCTGTCCGTCGGGGGATACTGGCTTACCTCCCTGAAAACGCTGTCGATGGTGTCGAACTGTTTGCTTATCCTATCATCTTCGGACCAGAGGATACGGATATCCGGAATATTCATTCTGATCATGGCCAGACGATCAAGTCCCAATCCAAAGGCCCAGCCGTTATAATGGTCAGGATCGATATTTAAAAGCGACAGCACTTTTTTATGGACAATACCTGCTCCCAGGACCGCCACCCATTCATTTTGCCATTCGATTTTTATTTCAATACTTGGGTCGGTAAAAGGAAAGGAGCTATATTCCATTCCCCATTTGATTTCCCGTCCGTAAATACTCTTGGTGACATCAACCAGAACGCTGACCAGGTCAACCAGGTTGAACTCCTTTTCTGAGGTCTTACTGATGCACAACCCATCCAGATTGTGCCAGACCGGGTAATGATACCGGTCGATCTCATCGTTGCGGTATACCTTCCCATAGGAAAGGGACAACAATCTTCCGTCGCTTTCCAGTCTCCTGACGTTGGCAGGATCTTTCAGATAGTAAGACCACATAGTTGTGGTCTGGGTTCGCAATAGATTATGATCATCTATATAAAAAGTATCACTTGGTCTTCGGCTGGGATGGTCCGGTGGTGTTCCCAGCAGATCGAAATTCTCTTCGACCGAAACGATTTCCGGAAATTCAACCAAGTCATGATTTTCTAAAGACTCAGCCTTCTTGACGGCTTCAACAATGTGATAAACAGGGGTATTGGGGAGTCCGGAAAGATCCGGCATTTGCATGAGCCGTTTGATTCTGTCGGCGTTGGTGTCCGTTCGCGACGCCAAATGATCCAAAATCTCCTGCATGTTTTTTCGAGTATATTTCATGGCTATCTCCTTTATGCCTGATGAAAGGAATTTGACTAAGATCTGAATATCCATTGATATTTCTGAGATCTTAGGGGATTGCTTAGTTTGGATTTTGTTTGGGCGCCAACTGGCGCTAGATGGGGTATTATCGCGCCGCCGGCGCGAAAAAGAAGAGGGCAAAAAAACAAGTTTGAAGAGTTAATAAACTTATCATGGTTGCAGGATAACAAATAAATATTTTCTTGTCAAGTAATCTTTATAAATTTCGAAAATTGTATCAAACAGAAGAGAAGGCGGAGAAAAAGGGGACAAGGGATGAAGCGGGAGGCAGGAAAAGAAAGTCGGGAGTTCAGAGTTCGGAGTTCGGAGAAAGAACTAAAGGCGAAAGGCGGGAAAATAGTTCGGAGTTCGTCATTCGGCGACTAAACCAAAAGGCGGAAAACTCAGTTATTAGCTTTATCATTCTTCCAACAACCCAAAATACTCATCCCGTGTTAATCCTGCGGTTCGTAAATTGTTCTTAATGATAAATACCGGCACTTCTTTCCAGTCAGGGATAACTACCGGCCTTGGGACGCCTTCTTTTGTATAAACGAAATGGTCCCCTTCTATTCTTACACATCGGAATCCGGCCCTTTCAAATACCTTCTTAAGACGCTCAGGAGGTATCGGCGTAATCTTGGGCATTTTAGTAGGCGCTAACCAGTTCGGTAGCCACAAGCTTGGGAGGTATCCAGCGTCCTGCAGGGTCTTTCTTGTATCTTGATTCTTCCAGGATATCTTCAAGGGTTCCCATTTTTTCCGCTTCTTCAATAAAAAGCCTTACCGCCGTCTTTAGCATTTCCTTGGCCTGTTGAATGTCATGGCCGCAACTTGAGATGTCGAGCTCCGGGCAGTAGGCCACACAGGTAAGATCTTCCTTGAAGACAATGACATCATACTCAATAGGTATCATCTTTCCCCCTGTTATTTTTAATCGATTAATTTTGCTGTCAGGATGACTTTTTAGACCACTTACATATCAAGTTTATCAGAAAAACAGGATAAAAGCCAAAAAATAAGATAGAAGAAAGGGGGGGAAGTCAAGGTTTTTTTGCTGGAGGCAAAAAAAGTTCAGAGTTCAGAGTTCAGAGTTCAGAGTTCAGAGTTC
>JBEKPQ010000031.1:0-34096 GCA_049520575.1 Thermodesulfobacteriota bacterium
TGTCCTTGCCGGGGATTGGGTCTATGGAGGGGATGCGGGAGCGGACAAAACGGATCCCTCGTTCTTGTTCAGCCCAATTATAGTACTTCTCAAAATCTTTACCATAGGTTCGTATATCGATAAAGAATATGGTTGTCTCCAACCCCTGTGGACAATGCTCCTTGGCAATCACAGCCTCTTTTATGGCATACATACAGCAGACCGCTGAACAATAGCCATGGTCGCAATGGTTGATGTCCCTGGATCCAATACATTGCAGCCAGGCTATCTTTTTGGGTTCCTGGTGATCCGAAGGCCTCACTAAATGACCTTGAAAAGGACCTGAAGCCGAAAGGATCCGTTCAAATTCCAGGCTGGTTACCACATTAGGGTGTTCGGCATATTGATAGGTTCCAAAGGAGGAAGGATCAAAGGGCTGAAATCCGGGAGCCATAATGACGGAGCCGACTTGGATGGTTATGGTTTTTTCTTGATCCTGATGGTTGGTTGCCCCAGCCTTGCAAGCCGTGACGCACTGCAGACATTCGGAACAAATCCCGCAATTCAAGCACCGTTCAGCCTCTTTCTTCCCTTCCTCTGGGGTGTATCCTTTTTCTACTTCTTCAAAACAGGTGCAACAGATTTCCGGAGGCACCACCTCCATGGGAGTACGGGGTTTTTTCTCTTCATTCAAGGGTAAATTGGCCCACTGGACCTCTTGACTCTTTTCCCTGGTTCGGCCGGCAGCCAGATCTTCTCCCCGGAGATATCGATCGATGGAAATAGCGGCTTCTTGTCCTTCAGCAACAGCCCCTATGGCGATATAAGGTCCGGTATGCATATCACCACCGGCAAACACGCCAGGAAGACCGGTGGCCAAGGTCAGCGGATCCACGTCAATGGTTCCATGTCGGGTGAAATTCAATCCCTTGATCCCTTCCACCGCGGCCAAGTCGGTAGCTTGTCCTATCGCGGGTATGATCATGTCAACATCCAGGACGAATTCGGATCCCTCGATGGGAATCGGACTGCGGCGGCCGGTGGCATCCGGTTCCCCCAGTTTCATTCTAAGGCATTCCAACCCAACTGCCCGGCCCTCAGCCACAAGCACCTTTGTTGCTGCAGCCAAATAATGGATCTTGACACCTTCGCAAAGGGCAGCATCTATTTCTTCTTCCCAGGCGGGCATTTCTTGCCGGGTTCGGCGATAAACGATAGTGACCTCTTTGACACCCAAACGGATGGCCGATCTGGCTACATCTATGGCTACATTACCGCCGCCGATGATAACCAATTTTTTTCCCAACCGGACAACCCGTTTTAAATTAATATCCCTAAGCAAGTCCGTCCCTTGAAGGATTCCTTCGGCCTTCTCACCGGGTATCCCCAATTTTCTACCCTGATGAGCGCCCAAGGCCAGATAAACCGCTTTAAAGCCCTGTACAAACAGGTCTTCAATAGTGAAATCCTTGCCTAAGGTCGAATTGGTCTTTAGAGTGACTCCTAATTTTAGGATTGAATCGATTTCATTTTGCAGAATATCTTTAGGAAGTCGGTAATCGGGGATGCCGACTTTGAGCATCCCACCGGGTTCGGGCAAGGTTTCAAAGATGGATACCTGATACCCCTTAAGGGCCAAAAAGTAAGCGGCGGTTAAACCGGCCGGACCACTCCCGATGACGGCCACCTTTGCTTCCTTTTTCTCTATTTCAGGCAGGGGAAAGGAAAGGATATCCACTTGGTCGGCGGCCAATCGCTTCAAGTTTCTTATAGACACAGACTCATCAATACGGGCCCGACGGCATTCGGCCTCGCAAGGATGAGGACAGATCCTTCCCAAGACCCCCACCAATGGCAAATGTTCCCTTATTAGGTCCACCGCCTCCTTATATTTTCCTATTTTTACCAGTTGAACATATCCTTGGACATTAATATGGGCAGGGCAGGTCATGGTGCATGGTGCCCTGTCCAGCTTTTCTATAGCGAAGGCATTAGGGAAAGCTTGGGCATACGGTCTGGACACAGCTTTCCTTTTAGAGAGCCCTTGATCAAAAGTATTTTCTATCACCACAGGGCAGACATCAGCACAATCACCGCAACCCGTACACTTGGATAGATCAATATATCGAGGCCTTCTCCGGACCGTTATAGTAAAATTCCCGGATCTTCCTTGAATATCTTGGATGTCGGAAAGGGTCAAGATTTGAATATTTAAATGTCTTCCACATTCCACGACCTTAGGAGAGAGGATGCACATGGAGCAATCGTTGGTGGGAAAGGTTTTGTCTAACTGGGACATAGCCCCGCCAATGGCCGGAGATTTTTCCACCAAATAAACATAGTAGCCTGATTCAGCGAGATCCAGGGAGGCCTGAATACCGGCGATCCCGGCCCCGATCACCATAACAGCACCGACTTTATTTTCTTTTTCTCCTGCCATATCTTATTTCCTTAAAGAACGTCTCAGGAAGAGCAGCGGATAACCTGATGAGGAAGTAGGCCGATAGTATAGGATACCGGGCAGCCGACGCTGCATTTGCGGCATTGGTAGCAGGACGATATAGGCCGGCCCATGACAGCCTCAACCTCATTCAGAAACTGGGATTTAATATGTATTCCGGATATGCTCACCTTTATAGTCCCTGGACATAGGACACCGATAATGCCAGAACTTGGAAACTGAGAGTATAAATTCCCATGAAGAATGGGTCAAGGACAAAAAAGAATTTTATACCGCCACACACCACGGCAATTCTCTATCTGCTATGTTTACTTTTAGTATCCAAAGAGCAGATATGCTTTAAACCCCCGGATGACCAGCTTGATGGCTATCATGAACTTTGGATTGCAAAAATATTACCAATAATCAGGGCCTGCAAGAAATCTATGGGAAATTACCTGGAAATATAAGATAACTGGTTAATTTATTAAGAAGATGATGATGGCGATCTGTTAGGGTATCCTTTGTTTGGGCTGAACATTGTCTCCTGTTGGTAAAGACAAATGACAATATTGTAAGTAAATGGAATGATAAGTTAACAATTTTGTAGATTTGACAGCCATTAGCCTTCCCTCCTTCCCTCTATTTTTCTCCTTGATCCCCTTTTTTCTTATCCTATACTCTTTTCATCTCAATAATCTTTTTTATGATTATGCTGCAAGGTAGAATTGATATTCATCACCATGTCATTCCGCCTGTCTTTTTAGAGGCGATGGCTAACAAAGGGATTAGTCAGGCAGCCGGCGCTCCCCTGCTAAAATGGACGCCCGAAGCCTCGATCGCGGTCAAGGAGAAAAGCAGAACGATAGTTGAAAAGGGGTCGAGTCTAGTCTTGACTATTTCTCTTATTCATTCAATAAAACAAACTTGTTCCGATAAAAAACCTATCTGGTTCGGGCCGAAGGGTTAGGCCGTTTCCTCGGCCGTCTCCACCCGGTTCCTCCCATTCTGCTTGGCGCGGTAGAGAGCCGCATCCGCTTCCGACTGCAACCTATCGAGATTGCGACTATTCTCCGTAATCCAGGACACGCCGAAGCTGGCAGTAACTGGTGTGGGAGGAACACCAACCGAAACTTCTTTGGCGATATGTTCCCGCAATCGTTCAGCCAGTTGAACAGCGGATTCCCGTGATGTGTCTGGCAACACCAACAGGAACTCCTCTCCGCCCACCCGGCCGAACAGATCCGTGCTGCGCATGTCTCTGCTTACGGATGATACCAGGTCGCGCAACACCTTGTCGCCTACGGCGTGGCCAAAGGCATCGTTGACCCGCTTGAAATGATCGATGTCCAACATGACAACGGAGAGCGGGCGACCGGAACGCAAGGCGAGCCTCACCTCTCTCTCGGCGTTTTCCAGGAGGCCGCGCAGATTGTAGATACCCGTGAGCGAATCGATGGTCGCCTGTAACTCGGCTTTTTGCCGAGCCAGATTTAGTTCATGGGTTCGTTCGGCGACGATTCGCTCCAGCTCCTCCTGACGCACCTCGAGGTTCCTGCGGGCCTTGTCCTCGGCCAGGAGTCTGGCCCTTTGCAATATCCGGATCCGGTCGGCCAAGGCCAGCGAAAGCAGCAGGGCGTCCGCAGAAATGCCTATAGAAATACCCTCGAACAGAAGAAGGTGGTAGGGCAACGCGCCGATAATCAGCATCCCAAAAGTCAGTAAACCGATCCAGGAAGCGACTTGCCCGAGCACGTAAAATCTGGCCTCGGTTCTACCATGCCGCCAGGCGGCGATTCCGACCAACGAGCATAGTACAGGAAAAACGAATACCATTAAGACGTCGATCTGGTAGGCCACCCGAATGGTAAGTAACAGCGGAGAAACAGCCAAGAAGACACTGACACCGATCAGGAACTTGACCCAGCGGTTGATTCCGCCAAGCTCGGAAGTGCGCAGAAATGCCCGGGTGAACGACAAAATCAGAAAAAAGGTGATGCCGGAAAAGACCACCAGGCCTTCGTTGCCGGGCCAGGTGGTCCACGGATACAGAACACCGGGGCCGAAGCCGTCAAGTGAGGTGATGGTCAGGTAGGCAAATGGAAGGTAGGCCATATAATAGAGGTAGGACTTTTCCCGGAGCAGGGCATAAACGAACAGGTTGTAGATGAACAGCGACAAGAAGAGCCCTAGCATAATGCCGTGAACAAGGCGGGCTTCGAGCATGGATTTCTCCAATGAGTGTTCATCCAGCAACTCGAAAGGGACCAGTATGGTCCCGGCCTCGGACTTTGCACGCAGATAGAGCTCGGCGGACTCACCTGCGGCCAGAAGGAACGGCAGCACCAATGTGCTCCCGGGATAGGGCCGATCGCGGCCGGCAATCCTGTCACCCGAATGTATGGTGTCGCGTCGGTTGTCGGAATGAACCACGTAGAGGGTCAGATCATCAATGGCCGGATGCTTTTCTTCCAGAAAGAGGGCGATCGATTGATCACGACGGTTTTGTATGGTCAGGCGGAACCAAAAGGCGGATGATGAGAAGTTGTAGTTCGGGGTCTTGACGACAACCTGGCGGAAGCGCTGGCGCTGCCCAAGAATCTGGTCAAGCGTCGCCTCGGCCTTGGGATCTTCAAGAACCTGAAGCTGGCCGATAAGAACGCCCTCTGGATGGCCTGAGGCATCCAATCGAGTGACCGCACCGGCCCAGACGCACCAGAACGTGGCTACCAGGAGTAGAAGACTCAGTATAAGCTTCCGTAGTGTTTGGCGATGTCCGGCCATTGATTGTTTATCTTGTCAAGGAAATGTTAACTTCACAAATACGAAGAAAGGCCTAAAAATAAGCTCAAGCTTAAAGGGAAAAAGCTCAAAACTGAAAGCCCAAAGTTAAGTTTAATTAAATAATGAGGAAAAGGGGGGGAAGTCAAGAAATTTTTTCCCAAAGGTCAAAAAGTAACTCTTGGCTCAAGGCTGATAACTCATAGGTAAGGCAATAAAAAAGGCAGATGGCGGGAGGAGGAAAGAAAAAATATAAGCCGGCCGTATGGACCTGCATTTAAACCGTTGATAAAGATATATCAACCGGGTCGATATTATGATAAAGAATTTCCTAAATGGCATAATCATTTTTATATATTGATGACTGCCCTGGATTGGACTCCGGCTATGGCCGGAATAATGGAAAACCCCTGCGGCGGGCCAGGAAGCCTGCACCTGAAAAAAGAAAGGAGAAAAACTCATGTTCAAGACAGCTATCACCGACATGTTTGGAATCAAGTATCCCATCATCTGCGGGGCGATGATGTTTTTATGCAAACCGAAACTCTGTGCGGCGGTGTCCAATGCCGGGGGAATGGGAAACCTTACGGCCGGAAATTGGGAAACGGAAGAAGCCTTTCGCCAGGCCATTGAGGAAACCCGAAGGTTGACCAGTAAACCCTTCACGGTCAACATCACCCTTTTGCCCTCGGTTCGTTTGAATCCCGAGAATTATCAAATGTGGGTCAGGGTATGTGCCGAAGAAAAAATCGCCGCCATTGAGATTTCCGGCACACCCATAGATAAGGCCCTGGGCATGGGAACTATCGAGATGCTCAAGAAAGCAGGGGTAAAATTGTTTCATAAAGTGGGATCGGTCAGACATGCGATTCACGCCGAACATGTTGGCTATGACGGGATCTATGCGGCCGGGGTCGAAGAGGGGGGCCATCCCCTGAATGACGATGTTACCACCATGCTCCTGACCCCCAGGATCGCCGAGTCGGTCAAAATACCCGTGGTTACGGTAGGGGGTATAGCCGACGGCCGCTCTTTGGCCGCGGCTTTGGTTTTAGGCGCCCAGGGGGTGATGATGGCCAGCCGGTTTATCGCCACCCGAGAATGTGAAGTCCATGATAAGCACAAACAGGAACTGATCAACAGGCAAGAACATGAAACGATTCTTTATGGACAGTCCACCGGTCTCCAGGGTAGAGGTTTGAAGAACAAAACCGTATCGGAAATCATGGCCATTGAGAAACAAGGCGGCGGTCTGGATGATCTGATTCCTCTCATGTCCGGCCTGCGAATGAGGGAGGCCTGGATTTCGGGAGATGTGGAATCCGCTGTCTTGCCGGTCGGCCAGTCCATCGGTCTGATTAGGGATATCCCCACCTGTCAGGAACTCCTGGACCGCATGGGAAAAGAAGCCGGGGAGTATCTGAATAAAGCCGGGAAAATGATTCAGTAGTTTCCAATTGTTCCAATGATTCATCCACCGATCTGAAATATTTTAAAAAGAAGACTGTTATGATTAGGACGCCGGAACAGTATATCGACAGTTTGAATGATTGAGGATATTAGAAATGAGAGCAATCTATTTTCTTATAATCGGATGGGGAGTTTGTGTAATGAGTTCACTTGTTTTTGGCATCCTGCTCAGAATTAGACATTCAAAAAAAACAGCTGAAAATACGACTAGAATTATGCACCTGATAGTAGTTTCGAGCATAACACTTCCTCTAATATTATGTGATATTTAATTTAAGGGTTTATAACTACGACGAGTTACTGAATATCCCATCCATACCATTCCCAACAATTTCAAAGGCGGTAGGCGTCATATTGATGCTGATTGGCATAGGTTTGGCGATCCTCGCTCCAGTATCACTCTTGGAAAGCGGGGAAGGTCTCCCTTTATTTGTTCTTACGAAAAAATTGGATGATAATTTTTTATATAAGCGTACGAGAAACCCAATGATGCTTGGCTTTTTTTTGATGGTTGTAGGAATTGGCCTCTTGGTTGGTTCGAGTTTCTTTACATTATGGTCGTTGTTAGCATTTATCCCGGCAATTATTTTTTGGTTAAAATTCTTTGAGGAGCATGAGCTGGAAATGAGATTCGGGCAGTCCTACCGAGAATACAAGCAAAGGGTCCCGTTTTTAATTCCCAGTTTTCGTAAAATGATCGATTCCGGTTAACTTCCCCTGAAAAATATACCAATTATACTCTTCTGTTTTATCACAAATGGAAAATTGAGGATTACAGGAAAAAGTCTTCAAGTTTCCTCGCACATGGTCTCATCTCACTGAATTCATCGAGTATCTACAAATGTTGAATAGGGAATGAACAGAAAACGGATGATTACTGTTTGAACTATGCAATCCGCCCCTCGACCAGATGAGGCGGCTTGGAGAGTATTTCCATAAGGAAAAGGAATCAGGGCATCTTGATTTTCTATTTGACGAAGCCCCCGTGAAAAGTTACCATTGAAGCCATAATACCGAACCATTTGTTCCTTGTGATTCGGGAGATGAGAGGTCATGGCCGCCAGCCAATCTAAGGCATCGAAGATTTTTTTATCGGTTGCCCTTGGAGCGGCAGATGATGTCTGGCACTTCAGGGAAATAGATCATCTTTTCCTGAGAGAAAGAGGCCTGGACGATATAGCGGGCCAATTTTTCCATGGCCTCTTTTTTCTGGAATGGATTCGGTATCCGGGGTTCTGCATCGCTGAAAGAAGGGAGATCGCTATGAACAAGTGGAAGTATACAAAGGGCCTTCATGATCTGGGGAATGGAGTGTATGCGTACCTTCAGCCCAACGGCTCCTGGGGGTGGAACAATGCCGGGCTCGTCGTGGAAGGCGAAGAATCTTTGCTGATCGACACTTTGTTCGATCTCGCCCTTACCCGGGAGATGCTGGCGGCCATGGCCGTAGCCACAAAGGCGGCGACTTCCATCAATACTCTGGTGATCACTCACGGGAATGGCGACCACTATTACGGCAATGAACTGGTCCATGGCGCGGAGATCATCAGTACCAAGGCCTGCGCCGAGGAAATGACTCGAACCCCGCCTCAGATGTTGGCCCAGCTCAAAACTGCAGCACCGGGCATGGGGGATCTCGGGGACTATATACTCCAGAGTTTCGGATCGTTCAATTTCGAAGGAATCAACCCTATCCCACCGACCCGCACGTTTGAGGGGCGCATAAACATTAAAGTGGGCAAGAAGGAGGTCCAGCTGATCGAGGCAGGCCCCACGCACACCGAAAGTGACCTATTAGTCTATATTCCCCAGAACCGGACCCTATTTTCCGGAGATATTCTATTTATCGGGGGGACTCCCTTGATGTGGGTCGGCCCTGTGTCAAACTGGATCAGGGCCTGCGACCTGATCCTCAATATGGACGTTGAGACCATCGTCCCGGGACATGGCCCCATCACAGACAAAAAGGGGGTAGAGGCAGTGAAGGGCTACTGGGAGTATCTGCTTGCAGAAGCCCGGCAATGCTACGATCGGAATATGTCAGTAGACGAGGCCATCGCCGACATCGACATGACCAAATATGCGTCTTGGACCGATCGGGAGCGAATAGTCGTTAACATGCAGACACTCTACAGGGGATTCAAAGGAGATACATCACCGGCTAACGTCGTGGAACAGTTCGGCGGCATGGCCAAGCTGGGCCTCAGGAAGGTCGAATCACCTGAATAATATTTTTTCATTGAATCAATGTTCCTATTATTTTCTTCCCCTCGATAAAACGAGCAAGAAGAACTAAACCAAAATAAAAAGTATCGAAAGGGGGTTCTATGAAGAGCAATGATAAAAACAGAAGGTTAGGACTTAATTGGAGAAACCTTTTAAAGGCAACAGCCGTCTTAGTGGCCGTCATAATCATTTCAAGTCCGTTCCTACCAGTCCAGGCGGCCAAACAAGAGATAAGAATCGGCCTGACCCTGTCCTATTCCGGGGTTTATGCCATTGTCGGGAAAAGGGTGGAAAATGGCGTGCGGTTGGCCTTTGCCCTGTCCAAATACAAAGACCAGGTCAAGTTCTTCGCCGAAGATACCCAGGGGAAACCCAACGTGGCTATTGAAAAGGCACAAAAACTTTTCGACAAAGAAAAAGTCCATATGCTGGTAGGGCCTATTGCCGGGCATGAATCTTTAGCCGTCAGCGAGATGCTCAAACCGAAAAAGAAGTTGATGCTACTGGCCTATGGGGCGAATATCAAACTTTGCGGCGAGTCATGCAGCCGCTACACCTTCCTCTGCGGCCATACACCGTGGAACCAGAGTTTCCCGGCGGCGGACTGGTTCTTGAAGACCCTAGGAAAGAAGGTATATCTGATTGGGGCGGATTATTCCACAGGCCATGAGGTCGTTAAGTTCTTTAAAGACCAGTTTGAAAAAAAAGGCGGCCAGGTGGTTGGATCATTCTTCGCACCCTTAGGAACGACTGAATTCGCCCCTTATTTAGCCAAGATCAAGAGTGCCAGCCCCAAGCCGGATGGCATCTTCGGTTTCATTGGTGGCAATGATCTCTTAAACTTCGTCAAACAATATGCCGAATTCGGTCTCCGAAAAGAAAATATCCCCATTGTTGTGGGGTTGGGCGGTTTCAGTCCGGTTTTAGTTCCTGATTTGGCCGAAGACGGCGTCGGCAACTATCATATTTTTCATTACAGCAACTGGTTGGAAAACAAAGAAAATGAGGCTTTTAAAGCTGCTTATAGTAAAATGTTCTCTGGTGAAATATCGGATGAAAGTGCGCTTCTTGGTTACGAAGTGGGAACTATGATGGTTAAAGGTCTGGATGCGGCCAGAGGCAATCCCGAGGATACGGAAAAGATCATCGATGGAATCGAGAAGGTTAATTATCGAAGTCCCAGGGGTCAAATCAAAATGGACCCGAACCATGTGGCCAATGTTCCTATTTATATGTTCCAGCTTCAGAAAAAGGATGGGAAATATTTCCTTAAAACTGCAGCCAGCCTGGGCAATTTCGGCACCCCCTATTCGGGACCTGACGCCCCCGGCGGCGAATGTAAAATGACCCGGTAGGACTGAAAAGGCATTGGACCTTTCGCTATTACTGACCAATCTCCTTTACGGGGTTACCATTGGCAGCACCCTGATCCTCATCGCCAGCGGGCTTTCTTTGACCTTCGGGGTGATGGGTGTTCTCAACTTTGCCCATGGCGGCCTCTGTATGCTGGGGGCTTACTTAGGCTATACCCTGGTTCAGGTAACCGGTAATTTCTGGCTTTCCCTGATTGTAGCCCCCCTGATTGTGGCTGTGATCGGTATTTTATTGGAAGCCTTCACCATCCGTCCACTCTACGGTCTGAATCCCTTATACCAGCTTCTTCTCACGGTCGGGCTGGCCATGATTATTGCCAATCTGGTTTTACTGGCCTGGGGAGGGAATCAGCTATCGATCACCCTCCCACCTTATTTGAAAGGCTATGTCCATTTTTTCGGTCTGGATTATCCCCGTTTTCGTCTTTTTGTGCTTCTTTTCAGCGCCACTATCGCCGGGATTCTCTGGATCACCATCAGTCGGACTAAATGGGGTATCGTCATTCGAGCTGGCATGCACGACCTGGAGACGATCAATGCCTTCGGTATCAACATTAACCGGGTTTTCACTATCGTTTTTGCCATCGGTGCCGGTTTGGCCGCCTTGGCCGGGGTAATCATCGGATCCATGCGGGCCATCAATCCCGAGATGGACTTTGAGTTGCTGACCAGCGCGCTTCTGGTGGTTGTTATCGGCGGTATGGGTTCTTTTCGCGGAGCGGTGGTCGGTTCGCTCCTTCTGGGCATCACCGATGCTTTCGGGGCCCAATTTTTCACTGGGGTAGCCAAATTTTCGGTTTGGTTTTTGATGGTCGTAGTCCTCCTTTTTCGCCCGGAAGGTCTGTTCAAGGAGGATTGAAATGAGACGCCGCTATTGGATATGGGTTATTCTGGCAGCTCTGATGGCCTTTCCCCTGGGGGCCAATATCCTATTCAGCAGCTTCTATGTCTCCCTCCTGACCCGTATCTTTATTTATGCCATCATCGTGGTCGGTTTTGATTTGCTGGCCGGTTATACCGGAATGGTTTCCTATGGTCACGCCCTGTTTTTCGGTACCGGGGCCTATCTGACCGGCATGATTTTAAAGTATTGGACTCCTTGGTTTTGGCCGCCGATCTTTATCACCATTCTATGCAGTGCCTTGCTGGCTTATATTATCGGGTTTTTATCCATCCGCACCCGGGAAATTTATTTCGTTTTCCTGACCTTTGCCTTTGCCCAATTCTTTTTCGTCACCGCCAACACCTTAGAGTTCATCGGTGCTTCCAATGGCCTTTCGGCCGTGCCCAAGCCGATCATTTTTCCTGGATTAAGCCTGTCCGGGGAAAATTCCTTTTATTATTTTTCCCTGGCTTGTCTTATCGCCGGCTATCTATTAGCTCGTTTGATTACCCAAAGCGCCTTTGGAAGAGTCATGGTGGGTATCAGAGAGAATGAGGAAAGGACCAAATTCTTGGGTTACGATACCCGGCAAACTATTTTGCGGGTCTTCGTTATTTCCGGCATCTATGGCGGCTTTGCTGGCGCGCTCTTAGCGGCCTTCAACTCTTTTGTTTCTCCCAACCTCTATCACCCGGCCGTTTCGGGAGAAATTATTATGATGGCCCTTTTGGGAGGAATGGGCACCCTGGTGGGCCCAGTGATCGGTTCCGGGGTGGTCATCGTTCTGGGTGATATCCTTTCCAGCTGGTTGGCGGATTCATGGATGATGATCCTGGGTGCTATTTTTGTTACCGTAATCTTATTCAGTCCCGGCGGGATCATGGCCCTCAGCCACAAGATCGGCGAACGGTTCCATAAAGGAAAATATTATGGCCATCCTTGAACTGCGCAGGGTTGGGAAAAATTTTGGTGCCCTGGAAGTCTTGTCTCAGATCGACCTCGACGTCGAAGCGGGAAAAATTACCAGTGTGATCGGACCGAACGGGGCTGGGAAGACGACGCTTTTTAATGTCATCTCTGGCCGTTTTCCGGCAACTTCTGGTACCATCCTTTTCAAAGAGCGTGACATCGCTCGAATGAAAGAGCATGAAATTACCCTGGCCGGGCTGGCCCGCTCCTTTCAGATCACCAATATATTTCAGAGATTGACGGTTTGGGAAAATATCTTTCTGGCCGTGCAGACCAGGTCCCCAAGAAGAATGAGCTTTTTTACCCGTTTTCAGAAAATGGACGGCGTCAAAAGCCGGACCGAGGAGATCTTAAAACGAATCGGTCTTGACCAATGGAAAGACATCCCGGCCGGCCAACTCAGCCATGGAGACCAGCGCCATCTGGAGATCGGGATGACCTTAGCCACCGGACCGGAACTCCTCCTTTTAGATGAGCCCACCAGCGGCATGTCGCCGGCCGAGGCCTCTCAGACCATGGATCTGATCAAGGACCTCTCACGGGACTTCACCATTTTTCTCATCGAGCACAACATGGATATTGTCATGAACATTTCCGACCACATCTTTGTTTTGAATTTCGGCCGCAAAATTGCCGAAGGCTCACCGGAAGAAGTGGCTGATGATCCGGAAGTATGCCGGGTGTATTTGGGAGGAGTATGAGCGCCCTGACCCTTGAAGCCGTCCACAGCTATTATGGGACCAGCCATGTCTTGCAGGGGATATCGCTGGAAGTGCAGGAAGGGGAAGTCGTTTGTGTGTTAGGACGAAATGGGGCCGGAAAAACCACCACCATTCGCTCTATTATCGGGCTAACTCCGCCACGTGAAGGAAAGGTTTTGATATTCGGACGAGAGATGCAAGGGAAGAAACCTTATGAAATCTTTCACTGCGGTCTTCGACTCATCCCACAAGGCCGGCATATATTCCCTATGCTGACCGTGGAAGAAAATTTAAGATTAGCCCTGGTTGCCGCCGGTATAAAAAATGAACGAAGGGAACTGGAAAAGGCTTACATTATGTTTCCCGTACTTAAAGAAAAAAGACAAGACAAAAGTCGGACCCTATCCGGCGGACAATTACAGATGGTGGCCAATGCCCGAGCTCTCCTAGGCCCAGTGCGCCTGATTCTCATGGATGAGCCGACGGAAGGGTTGTCCCCGATCCTTATTGAACAGATCGGTCAATCCATATTGGAAATGAAACTGAGCGGAAAGACCGTCCTGCTGGCCGAGCAGCATCTGCAGATGGCCATGGCCGTCGGTGACCGGCATTATATCATCGATAACGGCCATGTGGTTTTTCAGGGGACTTCAAAAGATATCCAGGATAATGAGGAGATCAAAACAACCTATTTAGGGGTTTCCAAGAAAGGCATCCTGACCAAGAAAGGAGACTGTTGAGAATGAACTGGAAAATCCATGTGCTCTTTCTTGGGGATATTACGATTCCTAAGGCCATGGGAAACATGGGTCTGGATATAAATCTGGTCTTCCCGGCACCGTTTTTAGCTTTCCTGGTGAAATCCGGTCTTCGCAAATTCCTTAAGGACCACAAATCATAATCATTAATTTAGGAGGTTAAAATGGAAAAAGTCATCATCAGTGCCGCCCTGTCCGGGGCTGCCACGCGAAAAGAGCAGAATCCGGCCGTTCCCTATACTGCCAAGGAATTCGCCGAAGAGTCCTATAAGTGCTGGAAGGCCGGTGCAGCCATTGTACACATCCATGCCCGCGATCCGAAGACCGGGGATCCCACGGCCCATATCCCCTTCATCCGGGAAACCATCGATGCCATACGTAACAAATGTCCGGAAGTGATTCTGAACATGAGTTCGGCTATTGGTGTCGGATTTAGCAACGAACAGCGAATCGCCCCCATTGTAACCATGAAACCGGAACTGGCCTCTTTGAACACCAATTCCATGAATTTCTCCATCGTTGATCACAAGACCGGACAAATCCTGATGAACGGGGACGCCATTTTCGAAAACACCTTTAACATGATGATTGATTTTGCCAAACAAATGAAGGAAAACGGCATCAAACCGGAATGCGAGGCCTACGACTTCGGCGGTATTTATAACACCCTCCTGGTCCGCAAGCAAGGAATCTTCGATGAACCCATGCACTTTCAACTGGTCTTCGGTGTGGCCGGCGGTGTCCCTTTTACCCCCTTGAATATGGTCCATATGCAGAGTCTTTTACCGATTGACGCCACTTGGTCGGTTTGCGGTGTGGGGCCCAATCAGTTTCCGGCCGCCATCCAGGCCTCCATTATGGGCGGACATATTCGGGTTGGTCTGGAAGACAATATTCGGGTATTGAGAAACAAGATGGCTCAGGGAAGCTGGGAACAGGTGGAAGTGACCAAACAAATCGTTGAGCTGGCCGAAAGGGATGTGGCCACATCAGATGAGGCCAGGAAGATCCTGAACCTCTCTAAATAAGATATCGGCGGCCGATACGAAGACAGGGATGGATGAGAGCACCCGCAAGCGGATATTTGCCCCATTTTTCACGACGAAGTCCATGGAACGTGGAACAGGTCTGGGACTGAAGATTAAGGAAGGTGGAAGAGAAGACAGAAAGAAAGGGTCTTTGGGGTAGATGTTAAGAAGGTGGGCTTATGAGATGATATCCTGAATGTGTCCTGACCAGTATTTGGGTTGACGGACAATTTCCAGATAACTCTTTTTGCGGCTTACACCTACAATTCTTCTATAGCGATCGTTCCGAAAATTAACGATTACGGATTGAATTTGAGCAAAACGGAGGCGAGAATATGGGCCTCACCTGGAGCCGTTTTTTTGGAGATCCGGTGGAGCCGCTTATTGGACATTTCTCAGTCCCTAAGAATCTTCTTGAATGCCTCTATGTTCATCCGGTCTTTCTCCGCAAGGGAGCGCCATTCGTCCATCAATTTGCGCCAAGCTACTATGATTTGAAGCTCCTTGAAAACCTTGTATGGAAGATGCCCTTTGAGGTCGTTCAGGTCATAGCAGACGATTTGATGGCCGTACGAATCATCGTTCGGGGAGATGTGATCAATCGCCGCATAAAGCGGGTGACACCCTCTGGTGTTCACATTTGGATTTCCGTATTCCTTCTCAAAAATCATCTCGGCTCCCGAGAGAGCGCATTGCCCCTTCTGCTTCTTAATCAGTTCCCCTAGTCTTGATGGGCTCAAGCCATGCCTTCGCTTGCTTGCCCATTCAGCTTGCGCTGGAGTGAGTTCGTAATTATCTTCTTCCATAATATCTTTTGTCCAATAAATTATTGAGCAATTTTTAGGATATTATCAGAAAGTTTCAGCATATTCAATTTCGCCGTAAGACAGGGGGTCCCATGAAACAACGAAAAGGATTGACAGTTATTTTAACACAGGGTAAAAATGTACACAAATTCTTAATGGGTTAATCGCATTGCTGGACTAATGCCTATGTCAGAGCAAAAGATATATCACAAAAATTGGCCGAAAGGTATCCCCAAGGAGGTGGAGATCCCGGATATTACCCTTGTAGATTCCTTGGAAAACACGGCCAAGAAGTTTCCGGACAACATCGTTACGTACTATATGGGTTATGAACTCACCTATCGACAACTACTCGATATCGTCTATCGGGTGGCAACGAAATTAACCGAGCTCGGCCTTAAGAAAGGGGATACCGTCGCGATACAATACCTCAACGATCCTGCGTTTATATGCAATTTCTACGGCATCCTTAAGATGGGAGGAATCGTTACGACGTTGTCTCCCCTCTTTAAGAGCTTGGAGATCAAAAGGCAGTTCAATGACAGTGACGCCAAGGTTTATCTCGGCTGGGAGGGATTTACTAACCTGGTCGATCCTATCATTGCAGAGACCGGCGTTAGGCATAAATTTTATACCAACCTTTCCCCCTATCTATCACCAGATCCCATGGGACCGCAGGAACTCCAATTTGCCGGAGAACCGACATGGGAAGATTTCGTACGGGAGACGGCACCCAATCCCCCTCAGGTCCGCATTAATGCCGATGAACTTGCCGTACTTCAATATACTGGCGGGACCACCGGCTTTCCCAAGGGGGCCATGTTGACCCATAGAAATATCATTGCGAATTGCTGTCAATTACGGGAATTGTATGTAGGCACCAAGCCGGGAGAGGAAGTGGTACTGGCGGCCTTGCCTTTTTTTCATATATATTTAGGCACGGGGCTGCATAATTCCATAAACAACGGGTGGAAGATCGCCTGCGTATTTAATCCACGGGAGGCCGATCAAGTCATAGAGGTAATCGAAGCGACAAGGCCTACCATCTTTCCCGGCATTGCCACCCTCTTTAATAACCTGAACAACTATGAAGAGATCAAAAATCACGATCTCTCGAGCATTAAATATTGCATGAGCGGGGCGGCCCCTTTGCCGGAGGATGTGAGGAAAAAATTCGAGGAGATAAGCGGCGCCAAGGTACGCGAGGCATATGGATTGACGGAGATGTCTCCGGGAGTGACTGCCAATCCATTTGTGGGGACGGCCAAGGCGGGAACCGTCGGCCTCCCCTTTCCCAGTACGGACGTCAAGATTTGTGATGCCGACGGTAATGCCCTCGGCATTAATGAAGTCGGTGAGTTGGTAGTGAAAGGTCCACAGATGATGCGGGGCTATTACAAAAGGGAAGAAGAAACTAACAATACGATTAGGGATGGATGGCTCTGGACAGGTGATTTGGCATCAATGGACGAGGAGGGATATATTACCATACGATCAAGGTCTAAAGATTTGATTAAGTACAAGGGGCATTCCGTTTATCCCCCCGAGGTTGAAGATCTACTGCATTACCATGAGGCCATTGCCGAGTGCGGCGTCATCGGTATTCTTGATGATCAAGGCGGGGAGAATGTAAAGGCCTATATTGAATTAAAAGAGGAATTTAAAGGTAAGATCTCCGGGCAGGACATCGTCGAATGGGCAAAAGCGAACATGGGATTTGATAAATATCCGAGGTTTGTAGAATTTCTTGACGAGGTACCAAAAACTATGGTGGGGAAAGTAGCCCATCTGGAGCTGAGAAAGTTGGAGGAAGAAAAGAAGCAATGAGGCACTATCTTTGTTCCTTTCGCCTGCAGGGAGCAGTGAGTAGGGGAAAAGCAGCATTGATTTGATAAGATTTTGGTTTTGAATTGTTACAGTATAAAATGAGAAAAAAGCGGTCAGGGAGAAAAAGGGTTAGAGGAGGGGTCATAAAGACTTTTGGGGACCATTTATCTCTATTACCGTTTGAATTCTTGTGTTTTATGCAAAATGGAAGTTTGAAGAGTACAAGGAAGAAGCCCTCAAGTTTTCTCGAAAATTGCCTCACCGCACCGCATTTATCGAGTACACCTACAACTCTTTTAACAAGACAACCCCGAGACTCAACGATTATTTTTTGAACTCAACAAGTCGCCCCACCGAAAAATAAGGTGGCCAGAATATTAGCCAGGAAGATAGTGATGAGGACAATCTGAGCGTTGTTCTGTTTCAGCCTGGCCAATAGGTTCATAGTAGACCTATGGGGTTCCGGCATCGGTTCGATGATATTCTCCCGTCCTAACCCTCTCCATCGGGGGAAGGGAAGGACGGGTTTTCTTTATCGGATCAAAAAAATTATCGCTTCTCCCAACTGGGGAAAGGATAAACAAGCTGGGAAGTTGAAAATTCAAAGGGCCAGATGACCTGTTGCTGCCCTTTCTGCCACTGGAGGATCTTCTGTTTGGTGAACCCTTGATGTTTAATTATATTGCTTGGCTCTATGGTCAGAGTTTCTCCGATAGGTGAAATATACTTCGTTTTTTCAAGCGCCTTGATTAAGGCCGCTTTATCCAGAGTCCCGGCTTTTTTAATACCCTCGGCTACGAAATAAATATTCGTGTACGCCAATGGAGCAAAATAAGTAGCCGGTTCCTGATTGTATTCTTTAAGGTAAGCCTCCCAGAAATGTTTACTCACCGGACTTACCTCTTTGATGGAAGGCGCCCACATGCCGTATAGAACGACTCCCTCTGCCAACGGGGATTTTCCGAAAACAGCCGGCCATCCTGGAGTGGCCCCTATAAAGATTGGAGGAGCGAATTGAATCTCCTTGCTCTGCTCTAAGATGGGCAGCGCATCGGCGCCATACCCGGCCCATAGGAAGATATCCGGTTTGGCTTCTTTGGCGTGTTGGAGCACGACACTATAGTCTCCGCCCCCCAGCGTCGCACTCTTGAAGGCTTCTCCCTCAAGCGTCCGTAATTTTCCTTCAAGGGTCTTCCACTCCTTAAACTGAGCTTTACCCGCGTTGAATGAAGCGCTGCCTAAGGCTTCTTCTTCGTAGGCCTGAAACCATTTGTCTATTTTGATCTCAGGACGATTTTTGTTGATCGCTGTCCAGCCTTCCAGATAACTCCCTTCCTGTTGGTAATCCCAGGGATGAAGGTGAAAGTACCAATCGGCAGCCTTACCCACAGCCTGCTCACAACGAGAGGATGCAGCGCCTATCCAAACGGTTACCTTTTCGTATTTTTTCATAATCGGGATTTCGCCCAGATGTACACCACTGGACATGCCCCCGATGAGTACATCAACTTTGTCCACCATGACCAGTTTCTCCACCGCAGCCGCACCTTTTATCGGCCTCATTTCATCATCGATCACGATCAGTTCGACCTGTCGCCCCAGGAGACCACCGGATTTGTTGATTTCTGTTACGGCCAACTTCATGGCCTTAGCCCCTTGCTCTCCGGTAATATCGGCCAAGGGGAGAATGGCTCCGAATTTGATGGGGCTTTGAGCAAATACTGCCGGGACCATTAGCAAGATTGAGACGAAAATAGCCACACACAGCCGTAAAATTTTTCGATATTTCATCTGATGAGATCCTCTTTTGTGATTGTTGGGATTTTATATTCTTTCCATCCAAAAGTTAATTCTTTTCAAATCATGCCGTTATGTTGTGTTCCGAATTATTTATTGATTATTACAACAGACCCAGTAGCGTTCCATGCAGGGCTATCAATGGTCCCTGTTCCTGAAAACAATAAATCAAATTCCACAGATTTTCTACCAACATGGAAATCGATAACAGCATTACCTCCCATTTTTAGCGCAGCATTGCGGAGTTCGTACTTAAGGGTTTCGGTTCTATAATCAATGTCCTTTTGTTTGCTTGAGCTGTGATCCTTTAAAAACCAACAGGGGTAATTCCAAGGGCCTAAAAAGTTGGGAATTGTAAGAAGAAAAGGAAAGGCTGGGGCATAGTTTTGAAAATTCATTGCCTTGCAGTATTTATTCAACCGGCTTATATCTCGATTGTTAACGTATAGGTAATTATTGATCCAGATTAACGGAGATGTTTCTTCGCCCTGTTCAAGATTAATGTCAACTTTGCCTAGTATTACGATTTTGTTTTCAAATTCTTTTAATACAGAGGCGTTGGCAATTCTGAATAAATCTTTATCCTTAACAAGTCCTTCTCGATACACACCTTCTTCTTTTAATACTTTGATTAAATCTTCATCCTTAACAATTCCTTCGGGATATGCCCCTTCAAATATTTCTATGTTGTCAATCTTGAAATTTGAGTCGGGTTGAATATTTTGTGATTGGCCGGCTTCGAATTTTGTGAGTTTGATGTCTGTTTTTGGGAGGTGACCACATCCAGCCAATAAAGGCAATAAGAGTACGATAGCGATTAATTGTCTTTTCATCCACTCCTCCTGTTTAATGGTTTGACGATCATTTAATAGTATCTATTTTGTGTTGTTGCAATAGGTTACTAAAAACTTAACCTATTAAATGTTTTTACATACTCTCGTCCATCCTAAAGCACATGCAGGAATTCCAGTGTAAAAGAAAATATTGTTATTAAGAGTATTATGTTGCCTCGACCCCATTGATGAATAAAATCATCAGTATTTATGGACAGAGTTGTCAATCATCTATTATGATTGGTAATATACACAATTTTCGAACTTATTGGAAATGAAGACTTCAGAAAGAAGTCACCATCAAACTTGACAATGCCTGTATAGTCAAATCCTGACTTTCACAGATGATGTGTCAAGGCGTTTCTTACTCGACTTCAAAATTCTCAGACTTGAAATTGCTGTAATATCGGCCGTTCTGAGCAACGAACTTAAGCACGCAGTAGTCGGGATCCGTGACGCCTCTTGGATAATACTTTTCGTCGCCGTCAATCCATATCATTTCCTTCGATGCCTTGTCCTGCAAAACCTCCATGGTTCCCCTAAGCATGACACCTCTAAAGAACCTCTGGTCGAAGAAATAGACACAAGCCTTGGGATTGTCGGAGTATTGCTTGACTCTCATCGACGAGGTGTTTGTGGTAAAGAATAGGTGCTTTATCCCTTCCCTTTTCCGTGGAGTAAGCATGGCCTTCGAATTGGGAAAACCCGCTTTATCGACTGAACTGATAATGGAAACGGTTGCCTTCTCGATCAGGTTTCCAATAGTCTTTTCAGAATCTCTCATGGTCTCGCCCTTCTTTAGATTTGAATACCTGTTAAAAGTCGTCACACCGGCGGAAGCCGGTGTCCAGGGAATCCTTAACTCTCGAAAATACTGGATTCCGGCTTTCGCCGGAATGACCCCAATAAGTGTTCGGAGACTTTCCACATTCCATCAAATATTTTCAAGGGAGAAATAACATTCGTATTTATCCGTGTGGGATCGTAGTCAAAACTAAATTTGATTAAGCTCTGTATTCCACAATGACTTCGGACTCAAGATCGAATGATGGTGTATGAACCAGAACCATCTTAGCCAACTTTGGGCTATGGTTGGAGTATGAGAAATGCTGCCCCCGTTTTATAAGACACAAATCCCCGGCATGGAGTGTTAGCTGATCGCCGTCAATGTGAAACGAGATCTGTCCTGATATGAGGTAATAAAACTTATCGGATCGTTTGGAACACGCTTCCGGGTGACTCGCCCCACTGGGGACGATGATTTCAGCAATAGAGGAACTTCCCTCTTGCCTGGCCGTGTAATCGCGTATCTCCAGGCCATAAAAATCAAATGGGATGACATCAGCTTGTCTGACAATCATTTTTGTCTTCTCCCCTGTTTCAAATATTTGTCTAACAATATAAACCTGACCCTATAACCCAAAATACTTCTCAAAAGGAGTATGTCAAGGAATTTTATCAGGGACGAGGGCGAAATCGAGATTCAAAAACTATTGAATCAAGCGGCGGACCATCAGGCGTATGGCTAAGGGAAGGGTAATCAAGCAGAAAATCAGGAGATACAAAAGGCTCCAGAGTAGTTGCGGAGAAAGGACATTTAAGGCCAGGGCGCGGGTCAGTTCCACGACATGGGTCAAGGGAAAAATCCAGGCCAGGATCTTGGCCCAGAAGGGAAGCTGATCCAAAGGGAAAAAGGTCCCGGAAAAAAGAAACATGGGGGTGATGAAAAGAAAGACCGGGAAGTTGAAGGCTTCGATGTTGGGCATCAAGGCCGTAAAGCACATGCCAACAGCCGCAAAGGCCAGCCCCCCAATTAGGGAGACCAGAAGTATCCCCAGAGACCAGGGATAAGACAGAAGCCCGAAGAAGGAGAGAATGATCATCATTAAGACCGTGGCCATTAAAGAACGACTGGTGCCCCAGATGATTTCGCCCAGGATAACCTCTTCCGCCGTCAATGGCGTGGCCATAATGGCGTCAAAGGTTTTTTGATAGTACATCCGGACATAGGAGGCGTAGGTGGTTTCAAAAAAGGCGTTCTGCATGATATTGATGGCCAGAATCCCCGGGGCAATAAAGGCCGCATAACTGATCAGCCGTCCGGCGAAGTTCAGTTGCCCCACCAGGTAACCCAATCCCGCCCCAAAGGCCAAAAGATAAAAAATCGGTTCTAAAATCGGAGGCAGAAAATTAATCTTCCAGGTCTTGATATAAACATCCCAATTGCGCTGCCAAACCCGGATAAAACGCCATGTGATTTTGTTCGGAATATCGAGTTCGGGGTTCGAAGCGATGAGGTTCATTCGCGAAGCCCCCGGCCGGTAAATTTCAAGAACACATCTTCCAGGGTGGCCATCCGCAGGGTACAACCGCTGGTGCAGTATTCATCGGAGATTTGACGGAACAATTTTTCCCCTTCCCGGGTCGGGATAAGCAAAAGATGCGGGATTTGTTCAAAAGGAATCTGTTGAGCCTTTAGAAAATCCATCAGCGGTTGGCCTGGATTTTCCACCTCGATAACATTCCCGCCGATATGCTGCAGGATGAGGGAAAGAGGTTTCCCCTCCACCAGGATATGCCCCTGGTCCATAATCACCAGGCGGTCACAGATCTGTTCGGCCTCGTCCATATAATGGGTGGTCAGCAGGATACAAAGCCCCTTGGCCTTGAGCTGTCTTACCTGTTCCCAAACCTGGTGTCTGGACTGGGGGTCCAGTCCGGTGGTGGGTTCATCCAGGATCAACAGATCAGGATTATGGATCAAGGCCCGGGCAATGACTAGGCGACGCATGAGTCCACCGGAGAGCTCAGGGATCAGGGCCTGCTTCTTATGTGTCAAGCCCATAAAGGTCAGCCATTCTTCGGCCCGCTGGCGGGCGATATCCCTGGGCAGATTAAAATAGCGGGCATAGACCATCAGGTTTTCCCAGACGGTAAGATCCGGGTCGAGGTTGTTTTCCTGCTGGCAGACCCCGGTCCTGGCCTTGATTTCCCGGAAGTGCGTTCGAATGTCTTTTCCAAAGACCAACAGACGCCCTTCAGTTATGGGAGAAAAACCATAGATCATGCGGATCGTACTGGTCTTGCCGGCGCCGTTGGGACCTAAAAAACCAAAACACTCCCCGGCCTGGATCTCAAAGGAGATCCGATCCACGGCCACCATATTCGGGAAACGCTTGGTCAAGTTTTCGGCTTTAATCACCGGATCCATAAAAGATACCTCAACTTTCTACTTCATCTCGTATGGGCACCCAGAACATAAGCAACATAGCCGGGATCGAGGCGCCAAAGGACATAAGGAACATGTTCAGATACCCTATATGCTCCACAATAACCCCGCCGAATCCGCCGAAAAAGGTGGAAAAAACAGACATGATCGCCGAGCCTACGGCATAGTGAGAGGCCTTGAATTCCGGTTTACAGGTGCGCAAAATATAAACGATCAACACGGCGTTACCCAGCCCGGCCGCCATTTGTTCGTAGCAGTGCACCGCTGCAATAACGGCCAAACCAAAGGTCGTGGCCGCCGAGGGAAGAGTCCAGGCCAGCCAGATATAGGCCCAAATATTGAAGTTCATCAATATAGTCAAGGGCCAGATGGCTTTTTTCAACCCTTTCTTCTTGATCCATATCCCACCGATGGAAGTTCCGGCAATAGCGCCCAGAGCACCCAGAATCCCGCTAACCCAGGAAAGCTGGGCCTTGGTCACGCTCAGTTCCCGCATAAGAAACGGCGTGCCCATGGAAAAAAGGATCTCATCTCCGATTTTATAGGTGATGATGAAGAAAATAACCAGGGTCACTTTTTCCTGTTCAAAGTAGGTGCTGAAAGCGCGGCCGAAATCCCGTGTCATCCCGGAAAACGATCGCACCGCCGGAGGACGATCTTTCTCGAATCGGGGAAGCTGCCAGACATGGAAAAGCGTGACCAGGAGCATGGTGACGGCAGCCACCCCAAAGGCATAACCCCAGGGCCGGTATTTATCGGCCCCGCCGAGGCTGGCAGCAGCAAAGGCTGCCAGGGCCACAAATCCGCTGCGGACCAAGATAACCGCCAATCTGTAGGCAAGAACGCGGTATCCGGTATAGGCGGCCTGTTCCTTAGGGTCAGTCAGGCCTTCCATATAGTATCCGTCAATGGCGATGTCGTTAGTCGCCGAGAGGAAGGCCAGCACAATAAAGGTCCCCGCAATGATGACCAGGATCAAGCCGGCATCGGTTTGAGGAGTGGCGATAAAACAGCAGTAGGAAACGCCGATGATCAACAGGCTGATACCGGCCTGCACCGCGATCATCCAGGTCCGTTTCTTTCCAATGATGTCTAAAAAGGGGGCCCAGAGGAATTTGAGGTTCCAGGGTATGCCGAGAAAATTCAAATATCCGATATAACGTTCCTTCAATCCAATGTCGGTAAAGAAGACCGACGAGAGTATTCGAATGATCGCGTAGGGCAGGCCTTCGGCCAGGTAGGTGCTGAAAACCCAGACGCCGGGTTTTTTCAGGTTCATAGGGAGGGTTGGATCGCCACAATGGCTGCCGTCACTTCTTCCAAGCCGAAAGAAAAGAAATGATCCGCTCCTTCAATGATTTTCAAGGGTGGGGGTGATGGCATTGATTGGATTACATTCTGGATATTTAGAACAGGGGCATAAGGGTCCTGATCGCCGACAACGATCAGACGGGTTTTGGTATCCTGAGCCAAAAAAGAAAAATCCATCATACCTGCAGGAGGGGAAACCAGGATTGATCCCTGAACATCCGGATGGGGCAAGCCCGCCCAGGCACTGACCCAGGCCCCGAAGGAATAACCGGCCAGGACAATGTGTTGTAGGCCCAATCCTTTCAGATAGGCCACGGCCGCTGAAACATCGTCTGCCTCCCCTGCCCCTTGATCGAAATCCCCTTGGCTTCGGCCTACCCCGCGGAAATTAAAACGTAAGCTCGTCCAACCCGACTCTTCAAACGTCCGGGCAATGAGGCCGACAACATGGTTGTGCAAGTCCCCGCCATAGAGAGGATGGGGATGAGAGACGACAACGGCTTTGGACAATTCACCTTGGATCAGCAGGCCTTCCAGATAAAGAGACCCCGAAGGAAACAGAATCTTTTTGGCTGACCCGGCTTCCATAAAATTTCCTTCCATCCTTTCCGATATCCTGACTCATCGCAGGTTTGCTTAACTGTTTTTTATCTCCAATATCCGGTCTATACGGTTATGGACATGATCGGCCTTTTAAAGATCAGGATGGCGAAATGATTACACCTGTCCTTCTTATTTTATAACATAAACCAAACGAAATTCAGGTCAAGAAAAAAAGGAAAATCTAAATGGGAGGGGTTGAACCTCCCCCAGTTTGACGGACAGTGTCAACATGTCTTGTGACCGACGCTTACAACTATTCTAAATAGGTCGTTCCAAAAAATAACGATTATTATTTTCCGCCCTATTTTCTCCTTGACTGTGTTTTTTTCTTTTTTTATACTTTTCCCTCCTAACGGCAAGTGCTTAAAAATGATTGAAGGGATGATCCTTCCGGAGATTTTCCAGGCAATACCCTGTAGGTGGCTGTAGGTTTCGCACCATGAAAAAGGAAAATCTCCTGAGAGAGCAAGACCAGCCTCCTATAGCTTTCCAGGAACTTCACCTTAGGCGATCGGACAAGACATGAGGACTGACTCGCAAAATCTTTTGAACGACGTACCCCATCCCCTGTTTGGCAACAACGGGTTATCCGGAACCTGGGATAGAAATATTTCCCTCATAATCTTCTCGGGATTCATCATTCAAATGATTTCAGCCCTGAACGCTATTGGATATTATCACCCGGATCAGCATCATTCGATCATCGAGTTTGCAACCTACAAATTGGGCATCACGCCCTTTAATCTGATGACCCGGGAGTTCCCAGAGCAAGTACGGCAGACCCTTCAGGTCTATCTTTTTCTCGGCTTCTACCAGGCCATGCAATTCTTGCATTTGGGAGATCCTTATACGGCGCACACGATCCTGCGAATAATCACCAGCCTCCTGAATTTTACGCTCTTTAACTACATCATTCTGCGAACCTTCAGGAATGACAGCAGACTGACCCTTTACCTCTTGCTTCTGATCGCCAACTTCTCCTGGGCTTTCCCTTTCATCAAGACCCTCTTTTCTTCTGAAACCTTCGGAGGTCTTACTTACTTTTCAGCGATCCTGCTTTACAGGTACTTGAGTGCCCGTTCGATGACGGTGTGGAAAGGCCTGCTGGTCGGGTTTGTACTGAGCCTGGCCTTCTTTTTCCGGTTTCAAATGGGATTCGCCATGATCGGACTGGGCATTTGGCTGCTGTTCTTTGAAAAAGCTTCGTTACCGACGATTTCCGGAATCGCCCTGGGTTTCCTCATTGGAACCGTCTTCAATGTTCTACTTGACAGCCATTACTATGGACAGTTCGCCTTCACGCCCTATACCTACTGGAAAATCAATGTGATCCAGGGCAGGGCCATGAGCACGAACTCAGTCTGGATTTATGTGGGGGTTCTTTCCGTAGCCCTCACCGCCCCTCCCCTGAGCGTCATCTTTCTATTTTTCCTGGGGAGAGGTTTAATCAGAACATTCCGCGATCCTTACAGCTTGAGCGTGATCTTCTTCCTCTTGGGCCACTTCCTCATTCCACATAAAGAGGATCGTTTTCTCTTCCCCATCTTTGGAATTTTACCGGTAATCCTCGGCTACGGACTCAGGGACTATCTCAATAAGCTGCCCGTACGCATTCGGGAAGCCGATCTTTCCTCGGCGGTCAAAGTGGTGGTGCTGATTTCCGTCTTGATCAATACCATCCTTCTGATTCTCCTGCTTTTTGTGCCGGTGGCCCAGCATATAGAGTTTTCCAAGAGGTTGAATCAGTATTTCAATGAGAATACACCCGTAACCGTGATCTTCTACCAGAGAACACCTTATGAAACCCCCTTTGCCCGAAATGTGGCCACCTACTACCTGCATGGAAAGAAGCCGAACATTGCAATGAAGACGATCCAGGAACGGTCCGAGTTCCTTGGAATAGTGAAGGATCATGAACCCAACACCTATTTCGTATCCACCCGCAACCGTTTGGTAAAGGATCATCTACTCCAGGAGATGGATTGCAAAACCCTCCTGATATCCTCCAGTATCCTGCTCCACATCAACACCCTGGTGGAGAGGATGGGGGGGCCTGTATTGCCGGAATTATGGGCACTTTATGCCTGCGGAGGGGAGAGGGCCAAGTAGATTGCCACAAATCCGGATTAAAAAAAACAGCTCTTTAATTATGGCAGGAATGCTAAATCAATTGAAATAATTGGATCCCATGGGTGTCAGAGATAAGCCTCATATTCTCCTTCGTTAGGGTTCCGATGCGCATCAAATACACAAATCGGTTTTTAGCGGCCTCACTATCCAAACAAAAAAAAGTTAAAAAAATTTAATTTCTGACTCGTATCTTGTCTAAAAACCCCCGGGGGACCCATAACCCTTCATGAGGACAATGTTCTAGACAACAATAACACTCAATGCACAGTTCCTGATTAAGGGCTAACCCTTGTTCGGAGAGCGTTAAGGCCTGGGCCGGACAGGCCTGGACGCACAGGCCGCATTGCCGGCAGTGTTCTGCCCTTATTTTGGGTCTGGCTTCGGACAGCCATTCAAGGACCTTTCCGAACAACCAGGGGGGAACCATCCTCTCGGCCCATTCACGAAACCTGGTGAAGGGATGTCGAAAACCGGGGACCGGCAGCTCAGACCAGGAAGCGCCCAGAAGACGGGTGCGAGAGGAATCGGCTGTTCCTAATCCGGCCTCGGCGGCCCGGATAATAATATTAACCTTTGTGGGATTAAAACCCATGATAGTTGCCGCAGTGACATCCAGGGCCACTGGGTCAGTCGAAGCCAGAAGCCAGCCGGTTTTCCTGGCCTGGCCGTGGCCAGGGCCAATCCCTTCCATGGCGATGATCCCATCCATGAGATTCAAGGTCAAAGGGACTTTAGCCCTTATCCCGCTGAAAATATCGACCAGGGCTTGGGACATGGCCGGCCCGCTGGGTGCAGCTACGTGGACGGCCCGTTTGAGCGAACCGGGTAGTAAACCTAAATAATTTTTTATTGCTCCGGTGATCCCGGTCAGTAAGTGCGTTTTTAACTTGGGCAAGTTGACTATGATGTCGATTTGATCCAGCAAGGCCGTGGCCTTGAACTTAGGCAATATCCTGCCCGAAGGACTTTGGATTTCAATCAGCCCAAGTTCTTCCAGATTGACTAATTCGGCCTTGAGGTGCACCGCCGCCTGATCCAGCCCCATGAGTGTATAGGCCCGTTTGGTCTTGCCGTAAGATCCCATTCCACAGGAATCGGCGATAACCAGGTTGACTTGATGACGGTTACGCAGGTAATCTCCGACTGCCTCAATCACCTCAACCCGGGTATTGACCGGCTGGTCAGGACCCCGGTCGGCCGAAAGGCAATTGGGTTTGAGCAGGACCCGGGCACCATAGGACAAAGGGAGGGGTTCCAGGGCGGATAAACATTTCTCTACCGCCATAGTCAGGTTGGTTGGTTGATAATCCGGACAGCGGCAGACACTGACCCGGGAAATATATTCTAACATCATTTTTTTATCGTTTATGGTTGGACCGGTTGAGAGACAACACCTTCCATAGCCGGGAGCCCCTCTCCCGCCTTCAGATCATCATAAAATCGGGTTAACGTAGTTTGCAGATAAGGCATGATCCACAGGAAGCCTATTCCCAGGCTCAGGATTCCCAACAGAAACCAGCCAAAGAATCTCCAGAAAAAATAAAACAACTTCCAACGGTTTCCTTTCATCATGGCCTTGCTTTTTCGTAAGCCATCCGAACCGGTCATCTGAGGGTTCTCAGCCAATATGAAAAATATCTGGGAATAGGAAAGGCGGCAACAATGCCGGGAATAACCAGCAGGATGATCCAGAGTAAAATAAACAAGATCATCAAAAGATAGGCCACCAGGGTCATGCAACCATTATTATGTTTCGAGGCCGGCGGGTTGACCCAAACTCAATCTTCTGTAAAGGTTATTGCGGATAGGGTGTAAAGCAAACCCTCTCCGACCCAGGTACAGCACATGGATGTCTGGTCGCGTGATCGATCAACGTCGACCCAACACTATGAAAAAAAAGATCAAGTGACGGCAAATTGTTGTAACTAAACCACCGGGAGACTATTGTTCCGGATGGTCAGGGAAAACCTTCGTTTTTCCCTTGACATTCTTATCATGGATGTCCCTGGAATACAAAAGATCCATGGCGAACAAAAATCAATAACGAAACACCGAAACGCCCGCCTGTACGCCCGCCGACGGACAGACGTAGACCACCAAATTCCCCCGCTTCAGACGACCATCCTGCTTGGCCAGATACAAGCTGACCGGCAGGGTGGCCGAAGCGATGTTACCATATTTGGGGAAGAAGGATTTATAGGTGTCGGGCACGCAGATATTGGCCTGACGTATCATCGGCAACACCATGTCGTCAATGATCTTGCCGATGTCGTGGATGAACAAGTTGTCGTATTCAATGCCCTTCCATAAATCCTGTTCCAATATTTCGAACAACAGTTCCATCACCATCTGCAAGCCGGTATTGATCAGGCGCGATGAATGCGAATTGAGACGGTAGCGCGTTCCAAAACGGTAATTGAGGCCGATGTGACAGGTCAGGAAAGTACCATCAGCGATTTTGAAATAGAACCGCATATGGCGGTTTTCCTGCGTATACTCTGGATCGTCGGTGGATTGCAGCACCATAGCGCCGGCGGCATCGCCAATCGTCAGCGACCCGAACTTCCAGGCCAGGTCTTCGATCGTCTTGCAGGTGAAATCCGCCCAGTCGTAAGAGCGTTCACCGGCCGCAATCAATACTGTCTTATAAGCGCCGGATTTGATGTGACTATTGGCGATTTCCATCGATTTGATGAAGCTCGTGCAAGCGTCCTGGGTATCGATCACATTGGCATTGACCAGGCCCAGTTCGTGGCGCAGCACATGGCCGGTGGCCGGTTCGACAAAAGCCTTGGACATGCCCGTAAAAATCAGCAGATCCACATCTTTTGGATCAATTTCTGCGTCATCGAGGGCCCGCTCGGCCGCGATCCGGGCGATATCCGTGCAATACTCGTTTTCCCGACACCAATAACGTGTGCTGTTCCCTGTTTTGGCCAGGTTTGATTTTGCTTTTTCGATCAATTTAACCAGATCCTCGGGGGGCAGATAAGCGGCGCTTGCCAAGCGAAGCATTCCGATTACATCTTCGTTCGTGATTTTACGCTCGGGAATATAGGCACCGACTCCATGGATGCGGGTTGCAATATTCAAGTGTTCATTCTCCGTCGAAAAAATTGGCAGGGTCGTGATAAGACATTCCCTTTTTAGTGGGGGAGTATATGAAGGACGTTCTTGTTTGTCAATCGAATTTCGGCCGCAGCGACATTTTCCTTTTCCACCAAATTAACGGTTTGTGGATCAATCTCATAATACGCCATGTACTGAATGACTGTTCCGACCACGGGTAATAGATAGATCTTGCCTGTGAATTTTTTAGGAATGCCTATTGCGTTTTGTAGTGCCTTGTCCGAACATTCGGAAAAATCTGTGGGTCCCAGAATGCTTTTTGGTGAAAACATGTTGGGCCTCCTTTAAAAATTTGCAAAACTTTGCTTTTGATAGGAAAGAGCATAAAATAAAAAAAGGAAGGATCAAGGAGAAATACAGGACGAAAGGCAATGGGGGTGGTCCAGCGATTCGCTGAAGCCCCAAAATCCTGATCATGGGTTTCCTCATAGCAAGGAAGCTGGGAATCCCAGTATTCTAGCTGAAGATCATGAGGTTTAAGATTGCTGCCATTTATCTCGATTACCGTTTGGTACTCTTTCGTTTTATTCAGAATAAAAATTTGAAGGCTTGAAGAAGTCAACAGGTTTCCTCAAACATGGCCTCACCGCACTGAATTTATCGAGTATCTACAACTATTCTAAAGCGATCGTTCCGAAAATAAACGATTACCGTTTGAAATGTGCACAAGAAAAGGTAGAGCCATCCTTACCCCTCTCGTCTTCTTTAATTGCATTAGCGTGGCATGATCAGGTTAAAAAGTTTGTCGGCCTTTTTCGGATCGAGGCTCTGCAGTTTCCAGACGGCATCCAGGGCGGCTGACCGGTTACCGGAAACTATATAAGCGTATCCGAGGCCGTACCAAGCGTCGGCATTTTTCGGACCAATCCTGACGGCTTGGCGATAGGCCTCGACGGCGTCATTGTAGCACTTGAGGTTGAGATAAGTGGCCCCGAGGTTGTCCCAGGAGCTGAAATTCTTCGGATCGATACGCAGGGCCTGACGATAGGCCTCGATTTCGTCGTCGTAGCGCTTGAAGTAGTCGTAAGCGAACGCAAGTAATCTCCAACAGCCGGCATCCTTTGGTTCGCTTTTCGTACACTGCTGGGACGAATCAAGCATCAATAGAGAGAAAAATTTTTGGGACATCAATGGGTTCGGGCTTTTGTTCAAATTTAAAATTTGGCCCCATTTTAAATCCCAGAAAGAACGTTTACGAAAACGATTTGCAATACCTCCGGATAGGACTTATAATAATAAATAGAGTTAACTTCTCACAACACACAGTTCTAAAAAGAGGGAAAAATATGAATCTTAAACTTTCTGGAGATAGACTGTTGGGCTGGACTGTTTGCATCGTTCTAACCCTTTATTGTTCCATTGGTTTTCCAACTGAGGCCCTAGCCCCGAGAAGCACGTTGCCTGGATTTCAAATAAAAATGCCCAATTCGCCTGAAATAAACAGTTACTTAGGGCTTAAGAGTGCCAAGACTTTTTCTTTGTCCCAGGTTCAAGCCAAGTTCCTGGTGGTTGAGTTCTTTGACGTTTTTTGCCCGGTCTGTCAGGGAAATGCCCCCTCGGTCAACCGGCTTTTTGAATTCATTCAAGAAGACAAAGAACTGAAGAAAAAAACAAAAATGTTGGGTATCGCCCTCGAAAGCAAGTCCGGTGAGTTGGCTGTTTACAAACAGGGATTCAAAGTAGAATTTCCTCTGTTTTCAGATGACGATAACGAGATAAAGACCCTTTCAAAAGTGAAATATGTCCCACTGTTAATCATAGTTGATAAGAATGGGAAGATCCTTATGAGCCACACCGGCCAGATAAAAGATTTGGACCCTTTTTTGGCGGAACTCAGAAAACTTAGTAAGGCCATTTGACAATTTGACAGAAGAAAAGGGGAATTCCTTCCGATATGGCCGAAGAGGAAAAAGACAAAATCTTTAAGGCCCTGGCCGAAAGCCGCCTGTTCGAAAACTTGAACCGGGAAGTCCTTGAGGCCATTGCCGCTATTGCTCTGGAAATGACCTTGCCTCCCGATACGGTCTTCGCCCGGATGGGAGATACCGGAGGAAGTGGCTGCCTTATTGTCTCCGGAGGGGTGAAGATTTTCAGGCCTGGGAAAGACGGCGCCGAAATTGAAATTACCCGATTGGGGCCGGGAGAAAGTTTCGGAGAAGCGAACCTTTTAGCCGAGGAACCTATCCCGACTTCCGTTAAGACCTTGGAAGAAACCCGTCTGATCGTCATTCAAAGGGAACCATTCGGTCCGATTATGCAGAAATATCCTGAGGTGTCGGCGGCCATCGGAAAAGCTGTTTCCCACTGGCTGGATCGTGCCAGTACCAATATTGAACGTCGCATCAACCCTCAGGCTGCATCTTTGAGGTGGATTGAATTTATTCCGATCATCGGCATCAGTCTGTTTTGTGCCTTGGCTTTTAATGCCTCAAATCCCAAGGGTATCCCCCTCATTCCAAAAAGTTTTGCCAGCGAATCCCTTTCTTATATAAGCCCTTCAGCCGCTTATGATAAATATAAACAAGGCAAAATTCTTGTAATAGATGCCATGCCCTCTATTTTTTATGATCAGGTGCACATCGATAAGGCCCTAAGTCTCCCCCTAGACATCTTTGACTTTATGTATGACATCGACCTGGCGAAAATTGACAAAGATAAGGAAATCATCGTCTATGGGAGATCCATCAGTAAACATTACGATGAAGAAGTGGCCAATAAACTTGTCCTCAGAGGGTTCAAGGATGTAAAAATTCTGAAGGGCGGGCTGGCGGCCTGGGAAAAAAATCATTATCCGGTGGTTCCATGAAGTCTATCCTGATCTTAACGAAAAAATTATTGACCCATCGATATCTTTCCCTTGCCCTTAGAACTTACATCGGATGGATTTTCATCTATGCCAGCTTAAGTAAAATACCCGATCCCCTTATCTTTGCCGAAAATGTGACCAATTATCGGATCATTCCTTTTGTGGCTATTAACTTGGCGGCTGTTATCCTGCCCTGGCTGGAACTGGTCTGCGGCTTTTACTTTATCCTTGGTCTGAGGACAAAGGCCACGGCCTCGGTTTTAATCGGTCTCCTTTTTTTATTCACACTTTTTATCATCATTAATATATTTTGGGGATCTAAAATGAGCTGCGGATGTTTTGACACCATTGGGGATCCGATCGGTTGGAAGAAGGTCATTGTAAATATCATCTGGCTTCTCATGACCATTCAGGTATTTTTCTTTGACCGGATTCATTTTTTTCGCCAGAACGAACTTTTTTTTAGAAAAAGTCCCGGTTCCTATTAGGGGGAATATGTCAAAATTAAGAAGATATTTTTCTTGTTTTTTCCTTCTGTTAATTATCATGGTGTTATTAATTGGTGCCTGTTCTAAAGAAAAAGAAATCCTCGGGACTTATCAAGCTGTACCAGACAGCCCGCCCAGGTTTGCAGGCCTCTTGGTGGAATTAAAAAAAGGGGGGGAAGGTATCCGCCGGATCAAGAACGGAGAAGCATTAGCCTTCCAATGGGTCATCAAGGGAGGTGAAATACGTATCCATACCAGATACGGAGGAATTATTGTGGCCAGACCGAAAGGCGACCTGTATGAGGTTATATTTCCCGGCCCTCAAATAGTCTATTTCAAAAAAATCAAGTGACTTAAATGTTACATCGCGGTTCTCTAACAAAATTTCCTCGAACATGGCCTTACCTAACCGACCTGACAAAAAGTATTCCCTTATGTTTACCACTCGATTTCTTGTGACACGAGAAAATATTGTGCTTCTTTCAAGCCTAACAAAGCAGCAGTTTTTAAGTCTTTGGTTGCCTGCTGT
>JBEKPQ010000032.1:0-33504 GCA_049520575.1 Thermodesulfobacteriota bacterium
CTTCAACACCATGAACGGATGAACGGTTCAGGCTATCCACAGGGGTTGAAAGGGGAAGATATTCTCCTTGAAGCCCGGATCCTTATGGTGGCCGACGTAGTGGAGGCCATGGCCTCCCACCGCCCATACCGGCCCGCCCTGGGGATCGATGCGGCTCTGGAGGAGATCGAGAAGAACAAAGGAATCCTTTACGATCCGGAGGTGACGGAGATGTGTCTGTGGCTGTTCCGAGAGAAAGGATTCAGGTTTGAGTGAAATGCTAAACCATAGGCAATAGTCAATAGACAACAGGCAGTAGGCAACAAGCTGAGGTAGGAGAGTTATTGGGAATTTTAGATTGCGGATTACGGAATTCGGGATAGGATATCGCCAATAGCGGAATAAATCGTTCATCGTCCGGCATCCGGCAGTCGGATTAATCCGGTCCACTTGAAATTGTCGGCGATGAGCCGGTATTGGAAGCCGCTCTTTTTCAGGCCGGAGACGTGGACCCAGGAAGAAGTTCAGATAATAATTACATCAACCTTCTCTTCCCTCAAAGGCGGGGTCAGTAATGGCCCAGCTTTTTTTAATGCACATTTCAAACGGTAATCGTTAATTTTTGGGACGATCGCTTTAGAATAGTTGTAGATAATCGTTGAATTCAGTGAGGTGAGGCCATGTTTGAGGAAATTTGAAGACTTCTTCCTGTAATTTTGATTTTAAATCTTGTCTCTTTATGAAACCTTACAAACGGTAATCAATTTTTAAAGTCCAGACATGTAAAATCCCTTTTTCTTCAGAAGACACCTTCCAGCCCGCTGCCTTTCGCCCTATTTTTCTTCTTGATCCTGTTTTTTTCTTATTTTATACTCTTTCCATCAAAAAGAAAATTCTTATCAAATCAAACTTCGGTAAGGGAAAGTTTTCCAAAGTGCGTCAATAAATGATTATAAAAAGATTGATTGACCTTTTGGAAGTCAAATAGGACTCCGTCACAATCAAATATGATCACTTGGGGCCGTACCTATGAACACATTAACGGCCTTATCCGTTGGTACTTGCAAACGGTTACGAACTTCAGTAGAATTAACAAAGAACAAATTAATCAGATCGAATATCTGATAAACAGTCGCCCCAGGAAGTGCCTGGGGATTAAAACCCCTCTGGAAGTTGCAGCCTCAAGTGTTGCACTTCGAGGTTGAATTCGGGACTTTGAAAATCAAGTCTTTCTTATTGGCCACAATCCTGGCGGTTATTTTTCCGTTGTTGTTTGGGTTAATGACGACCTGGGCAGGCCCGCCCTTCTTTACGGATGATCCTGAGCCCGTTGAGTATAAGCATGGAGAATTCTACATCGCCTCCCAATATATTCACAGCCAGGACGGCAATTCGGCTACCTTACCCCATTTTGAATTTAATTATGGTCCTCTTCCTAATGTGCAACTGCACTTAATCGCCCCTTTCCAATATATTAGACCGGAAGGGAGAGACTCCCAATACGGTTATGGAGATACGGAATTTGGCATCAAGCTTCGTTTTATCCAGGAAACCGATTTGCTGCCCATGGTGGGGACCTTTCCTTTGATAGAATTTCCCACCGGCAACAGCGATAAGGGTCTGGGCAACGGGCAGGCCCAGATATTTTTACCCCTCTGGATCCAGAAAAGTTGGGGTCCCTGGACCACTTACGGCGGGGGAGGATATTGGATCAATCCAGGAGAAGACAATAAAAACTGGTGGTTTTTCGGTTGGCTTTTGCAACGGGAGATTACTAAAAAATTAACTTTAGGGGGAGAGCTCTTTCATAAAACAATCAGCCACGAAGGGGGAGAAAGCAGTACCGGCTTTAATGTGGGGGCTATCATAAACCTTACCGAGGACCATCATATCCTGCTTTCGGCTGGTCGGGACTTTGACGGGCCCAACCTCTTTACCGCTTATATAGGCTATCAATTTACTTTTGGGCCGAAGGGACATTGAAAATGGACAGCGACCACATTCCCCGTCACACCATCGGTGTGACTGCGTGGGCAGGCGCGTGGTCAAGAAACTCGTGCTGATCAGGCGGAAAAAAGGTTATCCCAAGCATCGTCCATAAACGAAGCGATGCCTAGGATATCGACCCTATCCGGTGCCCCAACCCATATGCCAGTTCTTTACTCTAACCGCCTTTCCGGATCACTTGCTGCACCGTACCGTTGACTTTATCTGACCTTATGTGGTTAGATAGAAGTATGGCTTTCTATGATTACAGCTTCCTCCTTATTCCTCTCTTAAAATGCTCCGGGCGATGGTTACCCTCTGGATCTCTGAGGCACCCTCATAAATACGGAGAGATCGTTGGCCCCGGTAAATGCGTTCGATAGGGGTCCCTTTAATGAGGCCGGAACCACCATGGATTTGAAGAGACTCGTCGACCACTCTATGACACACTTCACTGGCGAAGAGTTTGGCCATGGAGGCCGATGTCATTACCGTTCGCCAGTTTTCGCCCCGGTCCTTCAGTATAGCTGCCCAGTAGACCATCAACCGGGCAGCCTGGATTTCGGTGGCCATATCTGCCAACTTAAACTGGGTGACCTGGAATTCAGATAGCGGCTGGTTGAAGACAATTCTGCCTTTGGCACGATTCAAAGCCTCCTCATAGGCCCTTTGAGCGTATCCCACTGCTGTTGCCCCCACTGTAGTGCGGAACATATCCAGGTTCTCCATGGAAATCTTCATCCCCCGATTTAACTCGCCCAGGAGGTTTTCGGGGATGCGGCAATTGTTGAATTTCGGCTCACAGATACAGTGAGCGGCCATCAGCTTCATTTTCCGGCTCGGGTCGAAGCCGGGTGTTCCTTTCTCTACGATGAAAGCGGAGATGCCCTTATTGCCCTTGTTTGGATCGGTCTTGGCGAAAACGGTGTAGATTTCAGCGGCCGGCCCCTGACTGATCCAGCGTTTTGACCCGTTCAGGATGTAATAGTCTCCGTCTAGAACGGCAGTGGTCTTCATACGGCCGACATCTGATCCGGCATCAGGCTCGCTGAGAGCAAAGGCGGCTAATCTCTCCCCATTCCCTATGGGAGACAGGTATTTGCGCTTTTGTTCCTCAGTGCCGAAGAGCGTAATAGGGTAAGTACCCAGACCTTGCATGGTGAATATGGAGGCAGCAGCACTACATATTCTGCTGAACTCCTCTCTTACGATGGAGATGTTGACACAGCTTACCATTCCATCCCCGCCGTACTCCTTAGGCACCATCAAGCGAAGAAATCCTTCGTCGGCCAGCAACTTCACCAGGTCCCAGGAAATCTCCTCAGATTCGTCGACCTCGGGCGCCAGAGGGGCAAGTTTCTCCTCGGCGAACTTCCGCACTCGGCGTCTCAATTCCTTCTGTTCTTCGGTAAACATAAAGTCCATGATGTACTCCTTTCTTTAAAGTAAGCCATGCCACTGGATGATCTCTTGATCCCGCGCTACGCATCCAGTAATGCCCTTGGCATCTTGTTGAGCCAAAAAAACAGCAGCCTTGACCATTTTCTCCGGACCAATCAAACGTGACTTGTCGTAGTCGGGGGGTAAATTAAAAACATATCCTTCTGTCGCCACTCCCTGGGCCGGTTTGTAGCAGTTGACGGCAATGTTATACGCACCAAGTTCAGCGGCTAAGCTGCAAGTGAAATGCTCAATCGCAGCCTTGGCCGTGCCATAGGCAAGGCCGGTGACACCATACACCCTGCTGTCGGCCGCGCCGGAACTGGTATTGATAATGCTGCCACTCTTTTGTTTAATCATCGTGGGAACAACGGCTTTGGTACAAAGGAAAGTCCCCAGGAGGTTGACGCCTATAACCAGATTCCAGTGACGAGTCGTCTTCTCGATAAATGGACCGGGCGCTGCGACGGCTGCATTGTTGACTAAGATATCTATCCTGCCCCACTCATTCAGCACCTTCTGCACCATGGCCTGCACCTCGTCCTCCACCATAACATTAGTCTTAATGGCTAGAGCTTTGCCGCCAACGGCCTTAATCTCATTGGCGGTATCAAGAATGGTCCCGGGCAAACCGGACTTGAGCGGCTCAACCGTTCGAGAAGCAATGGCCACGTTGGCACCTTGCTTGGCAAATTCAACAGCGACCGCCTTGCCGATCCCCCTGCTGGTACCAGTAACTATGGCCACTTTTCCATTAAGCTTTCCCATGAAAAACTCCTTTCTCCCTAAGGATTAGAAAATGTTCGATTGATATTTTCTTTGACGAATTAAGTCTCATCTTAATCCTCCTTTCATTATCCCTGTATGTCGTCAAGCCAAAATAGAAAAATTTCTCTGTACTGAGTTTGCGACCTGACGCCGATCTGAGCTCTTGTTGTTTGAGTTGAGATTGTATCGTTTCCTAGGTTCCAAGGTCAATCGTTTTTTCTCTTAACCCCAGGCGTCTTCAATTTTCAATTTCACTTTAAAGGGTACATCAGGTAGAAGGTGTTCCATTGTTGTAATCATGCAATCCTGAACTATCTTCGATACTTCATCAACCTGATCCTCTCGCACCTCCACGATAATCTCGTCATGTCTTGTCAAGACCACCTGTGCATCAAACCCTTTTAAAGCCTGATCCAGAGAAATTAGGGACAACTTTAACCCATCAGCGCCAGTACCCTGGATTGGGAAATTATAGATTGAATTTTTCTCGTCCTTTTCAGATATATTTCTGATCCTGCCTGCCCTAGTTCTAATAATCCCTTCTCTTCTTCCAGTTTCCAGGTACTGTTCACGCCATTGGTTTAATTCCTGATAATAGTCAAAATATTTTTTCACGAAATTCTGCATCTGTTCGAGAGCTATATCCAACTTTTGGTTTACCAGGTCTTCATGTATTCCATAGGCTGTCCTGCCGTTGTTTAATCCAAGAATAATATTTTTGATGATCTCTCTGTTTTTTGTAGCATCTTCCTCAGGTAGATTCAGGATTGTTTTTCCAATATGAATATATGGATCACTTCCTGTCTGGAGTCCCTGGATTCCCTTCTGATCATCTGATAGGCCAAAGGCGATCCTCAGCTCATAATTTGAATAATCAGCGATTATCAGCTTGTACCCTGCCGGTGCCTTAAACAATAACCTTATTTTGCTATCCCCGGGAACATTATCTAAAGTGCTGGTCATCCTACCCGTTATCGTTCCCAGTTGATTAATCTGATTGAAATATCTATCCCCCTTTATGCGATCCATATAGTTTCTTTCTGGCTTTGCCATAATACCGTCATAATAATCCTTGATCCCTTTCTCATCGATCCCTATCCCATGGCATTCCATCTGAGCCACGATCCATAATACTTTTTTCTCGATTTCAACCACCTCTTTCAAACCAAGATTATTAATTAAAGACTGTTGAAATTCCCAGACGGAATACAGTTGCGAGGCATAGGTTGACATCCGTTTCAACAGATAGCTTGTAAGATTCAAAAAGAAAATGCACATCTATTCCTTTGGGAAAGCCCTCTCCATTCCTGATAATTTTCTCATACAGGGCAACATCTTCTATTTCTTTGTGGGTAACCACCAGTACTTCCTGACCTGAGATATGCTTCAACGCCCTTTTAAGGTTTCTTTTCAGTTCAGATTCTTTGCTGTGTGAAAGGACTCCTTTGCTGGAAACATATTTAATATGGGTCCTCTCACTTTCCCATTTAATTTCCGCTCTGACGGTCCTGACTTCCCTTCCTATGAGTGATTTAATTACCCGAGGGTCTCCCGTACCATCCAGGATATTGACAGGGGTGTTTGGGAAATTAAAAGGGATTTTGGTTTTATAATTAAAAAGAATTTCCCCAGAACTTTGAATCAGAATATGAGGAAAGTGGTTTTCCGAAATCAAACCCTTAACCCAGGTCACTGCTTTTAAATTAACTCCCATGGTATAGAGGGTATCCTGAGGGTACTCATCAAATTTCCAAACGACCTTCCTTATCCTCTCTATTACCTCGGACTCAGGTTCATTATATTGGATAGAAAGGATGGATAGAAGGGAGTCTCCTGCCCCTGATTTTCCATCTAAAATAAAAGAATGGGATTGAGGATCTCTCGATACCTGCAGAGATAAACTCTGGGCAATATCGGTTATCTTTTTGATAATAAAATAATCTGCATCATCCGTTAATACCCTGGCTAAGCTCCTCATTTCTATTTCATTGCATTTTTGTTCGAGAAGGAACCCTTTAACTATATCTTCATCGAGGATAATTATATCCGGATTGGGGATGAGATTCTGAATATACTGGAGTGATCTGACCCCCTTAAACTGAGCCAGGATGTAAGGTATAATATGGCAACAGAAAGGGGTCTAGGATGGCCAAGAAAAGGTTTAAAGCGGAACAGATCGTGTTGATGCTTCGAGAAGCAGAGATACATCTGGCCAAGGGATTGAGTATTGAAGAAATATCTCGTAATCTAGGGATAGCTCCACAAAGTTATTACCGGTGGCCTAAGGAATACGGCGGGATGAAGGTTGACCAGGCTAAAAGATTAAAAGAGCTGGAGCAGGAGAACAGCCGGCTAAAGAAATTGGTCGCCGATTTATCCCTGGATAATTCCATTCTTAAGGAGGTCTCCCAGGGAAACTTCTAAACCCGGCCAAGAGACGCCGGGCGATGGATTACCTACTGAGTATATTTAAGAATGTCTCTGAACGTAAGGTATGCAAGGCTATAGGACAGCCAAGGTCAACGCAAAGGTATCAACGGATTATTCAAGATAGCGATACAAGATTAATTTCAAGGATAGTTAAGTTAGCCTGTCAATACGGAAGATACGGATACAGAAGGGTTGCTGCTATTTTAAGATCCGAAGGCTGGCAGGTTAATCATAAGAAGGTTGAGCGGATATGGCGTCGAGAAGGACTTAAAGTGCCGCAGAGACAACCCAGAAGAAAAAGATTATGGCTTAATGACGGCTCTTGTGTCCGGCTGAGGCCAGAGCATCCTAATTATGTCTGGAGTTATGATTTTGTCATGGATAGAACGTATGACGGCCGCTCTCTGCGAATGCTAACCCTTATTGATGAATATACCCGGGAATGCCTGACTATTGATGTAGCCAGGAAAATAAAGGCCATGGATGTGGTAGAACGCTTGGCTGATTTATTTGTATTCCGCGGGACTCCAGAGTATATTCGTTCGGATAATGGCCCTGAATTCGTCTCAAGGCAAGTAAGGCATTGGCAGCGGTGTTCAGACGCTTTACATCGAACCGGGAAGCCCTTGGGAGAACGGATATATTGAATCAGTTAACGGCAAATTGCGGGATGAATTGCTGAATCGGGAGATCTTTGAGACCTTGATTGAAGCCAAAGTACTTGTTGAGCGGTGGAAGGTAGAATATAATACAGTCAGACCGCATAGTTCATTGAATTACCAGCCTCCTGCTCCAGAGTCTGTTAAGCCAGATTGGCTAGAAAATGCGGTTGCTCTCTCTTAAAAACTGGTACAACTTATAGGGGCAGGTCAGGCCATCCAACTCGGGTATCTCCCCCGGCTTCGCATTATTCATACCTCGGCCCAGACCAAAGGGCAGATCTACATGCCTGGAGTGAATTGGGCCATGATGCTGGGTTGCCTCGGCCTGGTCCTTACTTTTCGGGAATCAGGCCGCCTGGCCGGGGCTTATGGGATTGCCGGAACAGCTACCATGGGGATTACTTCCATTATTTATTTCTTTGTACTCCGTCGCCATTGGAACTGGTCCCTGGCCAAGGCCTTACCGCTGGTAGGACTTTTCCTTTTGTTTGATTTGAGTTTTTTTGGGGCCAACCTGTTCAAAATTGTTGACGGCGGCTGGTTCACGCTGGGAGTAGCCACAGCTTTGGCTGTATTAATGACGACCTGGAAGGAAGGTCGAAAGGTCTTGGGCCAGGCCATCAAATCTTTTAGGATGCCGGTAGATCTATTTCTGGCTGATGTCTCCCGGAGGCAGCCATTTCGCATTCCGGGAACGGCTGTTTTTATGTCGGTTTCCCCAGAGGGGATCCCCGGGGCTTTGATGCACCATTATAAACTCAATAAGGTACTTTACCAGACCGTAGTTTTTCTGTCCATCTTGGTGGAGGAAATCCCCAGGGTCAATCCCAAAGAACGTCTGACGTTGGAAAATTTAGGAGAAGGTTTTTACCGCCTGATTGCCCGCTTTGGGTTTATGGAAACCCCCAACGTACCGGAACTGATGGAGCAGGCCAGGCCATTGGGGCTGGAGGCTGAACCCATAGACACCACCTATATTCTGGGACGCAAGACCTTACTGACGACAGGCAAGTCCGGGATGAGTTTCTGGCAGAAGGTCTTGTTTTCCATGATGTCCCGCAATGCCATGAACCCGACTAATTACTTTAAACTGCCTCCCAATCGGGTCATTGAAATAGGGTGCAGTTAGAGATTTGATGATTATTAAAAAGGAAAAAGGGTTCAAAGAAACTATCGGTATAAGGTCTAATGTGTATGGTACATTGTTTTTCGTTGAACCTTAAACCTTGGACCGTTTCCCAGCTCCTCAGCCCCTTCCTTTTTAAATCACCCCGCTGAGCTTCGCTCATATTACTCCGATCAGGCGAGAAATGACCAGACGTTGAATTTCGGAGGTCCCTTCTCCGATCTCCAGTAACTTCTGATCCCGGTAGAAGCGCTCCACATCGAATTCCTTCATCAGACCATAACCGCCGTGGAGTTGAACGGCATGGTTGGCACATCGGTACATGACCTCGGAACAATAGAGCTTGGCCATGGCAGCTTCTTTGGCATAAGGCTTGTGGTTATCCCGAAGCCAGCAAGCTTTATATAGGAGCAACCTGGCCAATTCGATCTCTAAGGCCATATCGGCCAGTTTAAAAGCATTGACCTGGAAAGATGAGATTGGCTTTCCAAACTGCATCCGTTCCCGAGAATACCGTCTAGCCATTTCAAAACACCCTTGAGCCCCGCCCAGCCCCATGGCGCCGATACTTAACCTTCCGCCGTCCAGGGTCCCCAGCATCTGGTGAAATCCCTCGCCCTGGGGTCCAAGTAGATTGTCTTTGGGAACTCGGCAGTCTTCGAAGTAAAGTTCACTGGTGTTGGAGGCCCGCCACATCAGTTTGCCGTGCATGGGCCGGGCTTCAAAACCCCGGGTTCCAGTTTCCACCAGGATGCAGCTCAGTTCCTTTTTCCCGGCCTCCCTGACTCCGGTTCTGGCTAAGACGGTCACCCCGGCTGTAATGTCGGTGGAGGCGTTGGTGATAAAGATTTTGCTTCCGTTGATCACCCACTCGTTTCCGTCCAGCACGGCGGTAGTTTGGGTGTTTCCGGCATCCGAACCGGCGTTGGGTTCGGTAAGCCCAAAGCCCCAAAGCATTTCTCCCTTGCAGAGCTTGGGCAGATATTTCCTTTTCTGTGTCTCGTTCCCATAATAATAAAGAGGCCCAATCCCCAACGAATTCCCTGCGGCGACCGTGGCGGCATGGGAACCGTCAATCCGGGCGATTTCCTCGACCGCGATGATATAAGAAATATAGTCTAAGCCTTGGCCTTGGTAGTTTTCAGAAACAAACATGCCAAAGAGGCCCAATTCCCCCATGGCCCGGCAGGTTTCATAGGAAAATTCTTCTTTCTCGTCCAATTCCCGGGCCTTGGGTTTGATTTCCTTTTCAGCAAAATCACGAACGGACTTCCTAAGAATTTCCTGTTCCATGGTCAAGGAAAAATCCATAAGGCTATCTCCCTAATATTGACAAATCCCTGCTTTGTCCCTTCCCATAGGAAAGCCATAGATGATGGATCCATAGGAATAGAACCGCCCCTATAGCCCCCAGAAAGATTCCGCCCAAAATATCGAAGGGATAATGCTCTCCCAAATAGATCCTCGAATAGCCGACTATGAAGGCGATAGGAAATAAAAAAAAGGACCAGGATCGAAAGATATAACTAAGAAAAAAGGCTGCCCCGAAGATATTGGCCGCATGGTTGGAAGGGAAAGAGAGGGATCTCGTCGGACAGGGCCAGAAGATATGGACCCCGGTCAAAACATTGCAAGGCCGAGGACGGCCAAAAAGGGGTTTAAAGAAAAAACTGCTGGAATAATCCAGGACCCCTACCAGAACCACTACCAGAAAAAGTGCGATTCTCATTTTTTTTCCGCCGAATATGAATAGAATGAACCAGCTGACTAACAGCAGATATTTCCAGTTATCAAAATCGGTGATAAAGGGCATAACGAGGTCGAAAAAGGAGTTGCGATGGCCCTGGTTGACCCAAAAAAAGATCCTGATATCCAGTTCAGATAAGTTCATTATACTATAAAATACTATATGATCCCGAGAAAGTCATCCAAAAATAATCCAGAAATCAAAGAGTCTTGGGAAGGGCTTTCAGGGATCAGCTATCAACTACCGTTTAAAAATATCTGTGAAATGGTTTCACTGATACCTGATGTCAAAGCAGAGGATTGATCGAATTTATCAGAAAATATCATTTTTCAAATGAAAATTAATTATTAATGGTCTCATAATAGTAATTACTTGACCCTAGCAGGTGAGGCTGGTTTTTCTGGAGTCATTGGCGAAAGGGCGCTGTCTTTTCCGGACTTATAAATGGGAGAAGCCGCAGCTCGTCCGCTGATTATTAGCGGACGAGAATGCGAAGGGGGTAAAGAATCCCTCGTGGATAAGTCCGAAGAAAAGACCAGCCCGAAAGCCACAGACGGGAGAAAATGTAGCCTCCCCTGGTCAATCCTAGAATGAGATGGTTAATAATTTGCCGTAATCGGATTTTTTTCTTGACAATTTTTCCTCTTTTGTAAAAATATACCAACCGTTCTGTTTTATTTTTGGTTAAGGTGAACATGGGAGCCAAAGGAATACAAACCCGCCAGCAGATTGTAGAACAATCTTTACAACTCTTTTCCGTTAAGGGGTATTTCAATACTTCCATCAGCGATATCCTGGAGGCCACTCGTCTGACCAAGGGAGGACTCTACGGTCATTTTCGGAGCAAGGAAGCAATCTGGAATGCCGTTTATGAAGAGGCAGTCAAGATCTGGAGAAGCATTGTGTTCAAGGATGTTAGAAAGACCGGCGATCCTCTTGAACGCGTAGAAAAAACCATAGAAAACGCCCTAAAGGATTATCTGGGGGGGGATGTTTTTGAGGGAGGGTGTTTTTTTGCCAATATGCTGGCTGAGCTTTCCGGGCAATCGGCCCCCATGAATAAAAAGGTCCTGAGAGGGTTTGTCCGCTTTTCCCGGTTGTTCCGCTCTTGGCTGGAAGAGGCGGATCGAAAAGGATTGTTGAAAAAGGGCCTGAATTTCAAGGAAATTTCTGATTTTATTGTTATTTCCATCAACGGGGCCGTTACCCTCTATTCGGCCGGAAGAGACCCGGCCATATGGAAGCAAACGATCAGCCAACTGAAATATTTTATCAACCAACTTAAAAAATAAGGAGGATCAGGGATGATCACATTTAAAAAAGGGAATTTACGGGTTCCCAAATGGAATCGAAGGGTCTTTATGGTGGCTGGCGGCACAACAGCTTACAAAAAGTTTTTCCCGGAATATAAAATTGAAGAGCTGGCCATGATGGCCTTTAAACAGATGATCGAAGATAACAACCTTAAAATGGACCCCTTGGAGGTCAAAGGTTTGATTAATTACTGCGCCTATGGGTCGTTTGCCGATCATTTCCAGGACCAACTGCTGTGCGAGGCCAAGGTCCATGATTATCTGGGGTTGGACCCCCTTTATAATACGGGAATAAAGGCTGGCGGGGCTACCGGAGGGACTACCATTCTCAATGCGGCTATGGCCGTGGCCTCTGGGTATGCGGATGTGGCCCTGGCTGCAGGCTGGGAACGGATGGACGAAGTTGATACCCGGACCGGGAATTTTTATATCGCCACTGCGGCCTGCAAGGATTTCGAAACCCGCATGGGCCGTGTTTATTCTTCCTATTACGCCCCCATGGCCAACCGTTTTGCCTGGGCCTTCAATGTATCAGAGACTACCCGGGCCAAAATTGCAGTCAAAAATCGCCTCTATGCCTGTTCTTCGCCCTATGCCCAGCAACCGGGAAAACATACCGTTGAAGAAGTCCTGGCCAGCCCGATGTCGGCTTATCCTTTGCGTTTTCTGGAATGTTGTGCCATGAGCGTCGGATCGGCCTGTGTCCTTCTATGTGATGAAAAGACGGCTTATCAGTTAACGGATCATCCCTGCGAGGTATTCATCTGCGGTGGTACCCACACCCTGCGGGTGGCGGACCGAAGGCCAATGGATATCCCCTTGCTGCCCAATGAATCTGAAGGCATGTATCAAGAATTGTTGAAAGAAGGCAGCCGCTGGCCTGGGTTTGAAAGTTTTCTGGCCGCCCGTTTTGCCGCCTGGCTGACCTACCGGATGGCCGGCATCTATGACCCTTTGGAAGAATTGGATCTGGTGGAACTTCATGATGCCTTTACCATCAGCGACCTTCAGACCTACGGTGATATTGGCCTCAGGCCTTACGGCCAGGAACAGGATTATATCGAATCCGGAGATGCCTATTACGGGGGCAAATTACCCTCCAATTTGTCGGGTGGTTTATTAGGAACCATGCATGCCGTTGGGGCTACCGGGATCTTTCAGGCCGTGGAATGTCTCTGGCAATTACAGCAAAAATACGACCAATTTCACGGGGACCCAAAAATTTGGAAGAAATGGGGAAAAAGGAAACCCAGAGACTGGCAAGGTCTGCAGATTCCCCAAAAAAGCCAACAGGCCCTCTGGGTGTCCCATGCCGGTGTCGGTTCGCATGTGACCGTCGGAATTCTCAAAAAGAGCTGGTAAAGGAGGAAGAAGAACATGACTAAAAAATTACAAAAGACAAAATTCGTCGGTCAGGTGACCAAGATAAAACAAACCGAACCGCAGACCGTTATTGAATGGCCCCGGACGTTGACTCATATCCATACTTACGGGCTGCTTTCCCCATTTTTCCATGGTCTAAGGGAGGGGAAGCTAAAGGCCACTTTTTGCCCTAATAAAAAATGCCCGGAAAACCTTCTCTGGATACCGCCTCGGGCTCATTGTCCGGACTGCCATACCGAAATGAAGTGGAAGACCCTCCGCAATCCGGTTATCGGGAAAGTTTATGCCTTTACCGAAGTGGTCTATGCCGGCACAGGGATAGAGCTTTCCACCCCCTATTGGCAGATCGATGTGCAGATTCCCGGTTTAACTACTGTTCCCAAAAGTTATCTTTTATATGGCAAACCCTATATCGGGATGAAGGTTAAGGCCCAGTTCCGGACCGACAAACCCACCAATACGGTCCTGGATTATTATTGGGTGCCGGTGGAATAGAATCGGGGGCATCAATTGAATAGCTCAATCCAATAAATTCGGATATAATAACTCAACGGCGTTTAAAAGTGTGGACGGAGAAATAAGGACGGGAAGAAACACCTAAATCGGCCATTTGAAAAGGACCTTTATTTTCTACCCATAGGAGGCCCTATGTTGTTTAAAGAAGATTATGGGAAACATTTCATTCTTCTCCTTCGGTGGATCCTTATTGTCATTATTGGAAGCATTCTCTACTTCAGTTATCCCCTTAAAGGCCTTTTATCACCCCCGATATTTTTTATACCCTTCTACATCTTAACCAATCTGGTATTGTCTTTATTTCCGGACGGCTGGTTTCAGAAACAACAATTTATTTTTTTGATCCTGCTGTTGGATGTGGTTCTGACCACCCTGGCCCTTTTCCTGGCCATTCAAAACGATTCGCAGTTTTACCTGGTTTTTTTCCTGATTCTGTTGGTTGCGGCTGCCTCCCGGAGGGCCAAGTTGCTCTATTCCGCCTTTGGCTTGATCCTGATAGTCTATGGTGTTTCATTATATTTTAAAGCCCCAGAGAAATTTTTGGAGACGGACACCCTCCTTCGATTCCCTTTTCTCTTTATCGTCACTTTTTTCCTCCATGGTATGATGGAATCCTACAATCGGATTTTTCAGGAAAAGGAGATTTTAAAGGAAGATTATCGGGAGTTGGAAGTTCTGATGGAGGTGGCCCAATCCATTGAGCAGGACAGAAACCTGCCAAAATTTCTGCTGACCTTGACACAAATTATGACCAATAAATTCGGACTTCAGCGCTGTACTGCTGTGTACATGGACCGAAAAGAAGAAATCGGCTGTATGGTTTCCTCGGATGACAGTCCGGAAAAACAACCCCTCCTTCTGGATTTAAAGAAGTATCCCGCCTTGAAGGAAGCTTTAAAAAGAGAACAGACTTCTGTGGAACCGGAGGTCATTTCTCCTCTGTCCGAAAATCCATCCCGGTACATATTAAAAACCATTCCCCTGGATTTCCGATATAAGAATCTGGGGACCTTGTATCTCAGGGCCAACACCCCGCAACGGCAGTTAACTCATCGGGAAGAATTCTTTCTGAGCAGTTTGGCCCACATTGCCGCTATGGCTATTTTTAATTTTGGATTGGATCAGATGGCTAAGCAACGGGACAACGGAAATAGTGCCGGCGGAGAATAAGGAAAGAGAAAGATACCTTTCTGATCTTAGAAGTACTTTGGAAGTACCTATCCGATCTTTACCCGATCCCAATTTATTGGTCACAAGAGGAGTTGTTTCCTTTTGGTGGTCGTTTTCCGGCATCCACACCTCGTCGATTTTCTTTCTTAAATTCAGTCAAAATAGCATCAAGTTGAAATTTACATAATAATGAATAAAAAGCCGTTTACAAGATTTAGTTTTTTATGATAATTCGGGATAGTAATTAATCTTTGACGAGTGGGTTACCTTGATGTAATTTTAAAAAAAGAGCGGATCTTATGAAGACGAAATAATATTGATTGGCATAGGAACATTAGGAGGGTTACAAATGGAAAGAGCAGAAGGATTGAGGAAAAAAGTGGTCAGCAGGGCCATCCGCAATATCAAGCGGGGATATGTGGACGACGAATCAAAGCGGGGGATGTTTCGAGAGGAAATAAGGCTGGATCTGCAAAGGTCCCGCCTGTTTACGGAATCCTATAAAGAAACGGACGGGCAGGCCATGGTCTTACGCCGGGCCAAATCGCTGGCCAACCTCCTTCATAAAATGGATATTTTCATCAGAGAGCACGAGCGCATCGTGGGCTATCAAACCTCGGATCCCAATGGGATTTACCATCCCATAGACCAAAACTGGAAATCCGTGAAGAGACTGGTGAACAGTGAAGCGGGAAAAACGCTTTTAAATAAGGCGGGAAGAAAAGAGCTGGACGAGCTCTGCGAGTACTGGAAGGGTAAATCCATGAGCGACCGCCATCAGGAAATTTTACCGGAAGAACTCTATAAATATTGGACTTATGAAGGGACTTTTCTCTGGACCCAGTTGTCCGAGTTGGGCATCCCCGATTATGAGCTCTTATTTAAAACCGGACTGAAAGGTAGGATTCAAGCCGCCAAAGTCCGGATCGAGGCAATCAACCAAACGGTTCCCGTGGACTATGTGGAACAAAAGGAATTTCTGGAGGCGGTCATTATTTCTTTGGAGGCGGTGATCCATTTTGCCAAACGGTACTCCGAACTGGCCAAAAGCCTGGCCCTGAAGGAAAAAAATTCCGCCCGCAAGGCCGAGCTCAAAGAAATTGCCCGCACCTGCGCCTGGGTTCCTGAGAATCCCCCCCGAACTTTTATCGAGGCCCTGCAGTTCTTTTTCTTTATTCACCTGATCCGCTATCTGGAATATTCCACCCTGGGCATCGGAATACGGATGGACCTTCTTTTTGGCCCATTTTACGAAAAGGATTTGAAAAAAGGACGGATCACCAAAGAAGAAACCCTGGATCTCCTCCAGCTTCTTTGGATCAAGCTCAACGAGCTGGGACTGGTTTACTCACCCACGGTGAGTTCCGTTTATGGAGGGGTAGCTTCCTTGCAGGCAGTTACCATCGGGGGAACGGACAAAAACGGGAAGGATGTCACTAATGATATAACCTATCTGGTTTTGGAAGCCGCCAAGCAATTGCGGCTGATTGAACCGAGCATTGTGTTACGAATCCATAATGGGACCCCGGACGAACTTTATTCCAAGGCGGTGGATGTGATCAAGACCGGCATCGGCTATCCTTCACTTTTCAATGATGAAGCCCTGATTCCCCTTTTAAAAAGATGGGACGTTCCTCTGGAAGATCGAAAAAATTATGCGGTCACCGGCTGTGTATACATTGAAATCCCCGGTAAGAACATGATGCGTCGTTCCGTAGGTTATTTTGTCTTTCCGAAATGTCTCTGGTGGGCTTTACACCAAGGCGTTAATCCGAAGAATAAAGAACAGCGGGGTGCCCGGACCCCGAACCCGGCCGCTTTCAAAACCTGGGAAGATGTGCTCAAGGCCTATGTGGAACAGGTGAGATTCTTTACCAATAAATTAGAACAACTGGAGCGGGTGAATCTGGAACTCTATGAAAAGTATTGTCCGCGGCCGTTTTATTCCGGCGTAATCGACGGCTGTATCGAAAGCGGAAAAGAATCCAGGAAGTGGGTTTATCCTTCCATGATCCATCATTTTGCCCAGGTCATCGGTGGGACCAATGTGGCCGATTCCATCACCGCCATCCAGAAAGTCGTTTTTGAGGATAAGCTGGTTACGCTTCCGGAATTGATAAAAATCATGGATCACAATTGGCAAGGCCGGGAGGATATCCGGCAGGCCTGTTTGAATGCCCCAAAATTCGGGAATGACGACGACTATGCCGATTCCATTGCCCGGGAAGTGCATCGCCAGGCCGAGGTGGCCATGGAAACTATCAAGGACCGATATGGTCTTTCCAACAGAGGCGACGGTAGCGCCGTCTCAGCCACCTACGGGCTGGCGATCGACACCCCGGCTACACCCGACGGCCGAATGGATGGGGAGCCTTTCGCCGATTCGACCCTGGCCCCTTCGCCGGGGAAAGATAAAAAAGGTCCCACCGCGGTCCTGAATTCCTGCGCCAAGATCAAGACCGTCGAAACCTATAATCACTTGCTGAATCAGAAATTTTTGCCGAAATATTTTGAAGATGATTTGAAGCCGGCCTTCATCGGTTATCTCAAAACCTGGAAAGAATTGAATGTCCCCCATGTCCAGTTCAATGTGGTGGATAAAAAGTTGTTGTTTGACGCCCAGACCTATCCGGAAAAGTATGCCGATCTGATCGTCAGGGTTGCCGGGTTCAGTGCCTACTTTGTGGATCTGTCCCGAGGTCTGCAGGACCACATCATCGCCAGAACCGAGCAGAGCTTAACCTGATATGAAATCTATCCCCCTTAATTATGGGGAAACGGGACTCATTTTCAATATCCAGCGATTCAGTGTTCATGATGGGCCCGGAATCAGGACGACGGTTTTTTTAAAAGGCTGCCCCTTAAGTTGTCAGTGGTGTTCCAATCCTGAATCACAGTCCAATTTCCCTGAACTGATGGTCAGAGATATTCTTTGTAAAGGGTGTGGGGCCTGTGTGGAGGTCTGTCCACAGGGGGCCATCACCATAAACCAAGAGGAAGGGAGGCGTATCGATCGAGGAAAATGTGACCGGTGTTTTTTGTGCCTGGAGGCCTGCCAATATCAGGCCCTGAGTGTCTGTGGAAAATATATGAAGGTCAGTAAAATTCTCGATGAAGTCCTGCAAGACCGACTTTTTTATAAAAATTCAGGTGGAGGAGTTACCTTATCCGGTGGGGAAGTTTTATTACAGAGTCCATTCGCCGTTAATGTATTTAAAGCCTGCAAAACAGAAGGGCTGCATACCGTTCTGGATACCTCTGGTTATGGGTCATGGAAAGAATTGGAAGCCCTTTTGCCTTTTGTCGATTTAATCCTCTTTGATCTCAAACATCTGGATTCAAATGAACACAAGATAACCACCGGTGTGGGGAACCAAATCATTTTGGAAAATTTGCTCAAGGTTTCTAGGATGACTCCGGTGTGGTTGCGCATTCCAATCATTTCCGGCTTTAACGATTCTGAGGAGCAGGTAAAAAAAATAGCCCTTTTAGGCAAGCAAATCGGGGCGAAAAAGATCTCTTTATTGCCTTACCATGAGGGGGGGAAATCCAAAAGCGAACAATTAGGACGGATTTATCCGCTGCCTGAGGCCCGGGCCCCCGAAGAAGAACATATCCATACCTTAAAAGAAATTGTTGAAAATGAAGGCTTAAAAATAACGATAGGCAATTAATAAATTCGTTTTCCCCTACCGAAATCCTGGTTCGGGAGGCCATTAAAAAACTGCTTGTCGGGCGAACGGTCTTGATTATCGCCCACCGGCTCTCTTCCCCCTGCGCCAGCCCCAAAGAATCCCGGTCATCCACGAAGGGATATTAGTGGAAGAAGCACGGTAACTAATCGGTAAAGTCCAGCCTTGCATGGTCCCGTTTTTTTTCAGAAAACGCCCTCCGTCTCCTTGCCATTGGCCCTTTTTTTCTTCTTGACCTTGCCTTTTTCTTCCCTTATAGTCCTTCCATTAAAAATGAAGTTCTTATCAAAAAAGGAGTGTGGCGCAATGGCCAAACCAAAGATTGCCATCCTGGGGACGGGGTATGTGGGTCTGGTAGCTGCCGCTATTTTTGCAGAGAGGGGCTTCGCTGTCCTGGCCTCCAGTCAGGACAAGGAGAAGGTGGACTTGATCAATCACGGTCAGGCCCCATTCTATGAGAAGGACCTGGATGCGATTGTCGAGAGTGCCGTTCGGGCGGGAAAGCTCCGGGCCGTTGTGGGCAGGCAAGAAGCTATTCTCAAGTCCGACATTTTCTTCATCTCGGTTGGCACTCCGAGTCTGATGAGCGGGGAAGCGGATCTGCGCCTGGTAAGAGAAACCGCGGCCGCGATCGGAGAGGCCCTGCGAGAAAAGGATACCTATAGCCTCGTGGTGGCCAGAAGCACCATTGTCCCGGGCACGACAAGAAACGTGATCATCCCCCTCTTGGAAAAACACTCGGGGAAGAAGGCCGGCGAGCATTTCGGTGTTTGCATGAGTCCTGAGTTCTTGCGTCAAGGCGCTGCAGTAGAAGACACGCGGAGTCCAGACAGCGTCGTCATCGGCGAATTTGACACAAGGTCTGGCGACTTCTTGGAGGAATTTTGCCAGCAGCTTTACGCTGGGCAGAACGTACCGATTCTACGGATGAACCTTGAGAGTGCCGAGATGGTGAAGTACGGTCGCAACACCTTCCTGGCCATGAATATCTCCTATATCAACGAAATGGCCCGAATTGCAGAGACGATTCCCGGGGTCGACATCTACGAGGTCGTCAAGGGGATTGGAGCAGACTGGAGAATCAATCCCGCCTTTCTGAAGGCAGGATGCGGGTATGGTGGATCCTGTTTTCCCAAAGATGTCAAAGCGCTCATTTCCTTTGCGAGGCTTCAAGCTGTGCAGCCGCAGTTGCTGGAAACCGTCGAAGTAGTGAACGAACAACAAGCGATTCATATAGTGGAAATCGCCAAACAGGAAATGGGGGGAACCCTCAAGAGGAAGCGCATCGCTCTCTTGGGTCTCTCCTTCAAGCCGGATACGGATGATATGCGGGAGGCACCTGCCATCAAGGTCGCCAATCATCTATATGCCCAGGAGGCCAACATCGTCGCTTATGATCCAAAGGCAGGACCTAACGCACGCAAGCGTTTCATACGGGATACGATCAAAATCTCCTATGCGGACTCTGTCGAGGAGTGCCTGAAGGACGCGGATTGCTGTATCCTGCTGACCGAGTGGGAAGAGTTCAGGAAGATGAAGCCCGAGGTTTTCAACCGGTGTATGAAGAAGTCTGTAATCGTCGACGGGAGAAGAATCTGGGACGAAGAATTCAGAAAAAAGGTTGCCGCCTATCGGGGAATCGGATTGGGCACTGACAAGGTGCATACCTCCTAAGAAACAGTCCTCTTCAGGCGTGGAGACAAGCTCACAAAGGTAGTCTAATCACTTAGGAGCAGTAGGAAAGGGCTTTGGAAGAGCAGACCCGGACCGGAGGCTTGAATGGGGAAAACCATCTCGATCACTTCGAAAAACTCGCCGAGATAATTCAATTCTTTAAAGGTTACCCCTCCTTTCAGCAGTTCAAGTGAAATAATTCCAGCCAAGAAATTAGAAAAGGATTTGGAGAAGTGGAGAAAGGTAAAACTCGGCTATACCATTAAAGGCTTTTTGAATGGACTTCATGTCCGGAATCGGGCCGCCTTCACGATAATTTCCAGGGCGTCCACTGACGAGGGGATCTCCCGATTAACCACCGCATAGTCGAAGTGCTTGATCGCCCTGATTTCCGTTTTGGCATTCTCCAGACGAATTTGGATCTTTTTCAGCGGTTCTGTTTGACGATGGAGCAATCGTTTTATCAATTCTTTTTTAGAAGGAGGCAGGATAAAAACGGCGATGGCTTGAGGCATTCGTTTTTTCACTTTCCTCGCCCCTTGAATGTCGATATCTAAAAGCACGTCCTCTCCCCGCTGAAGCCATCGCTTAACCGGCAAGAAAGGGGTCCCATAATATTCGCCGTGAACACGGGCCCATTCCAGAAAACCATCGGCTTTCATCTTTTGGTCAAATTGTTTAAGGGAAACAAACCGGTAATCCTGCCCCTGGATTTCGCCCGGCCGTTGGGGACGTGTGGTCCAGGAAACGGAAAAACGAAGGCTGGGAATCCTTTTTTGAAGACCTTCTCTCAAGGTAGTCTTCCCCACGCCTGAAGGTCCGGAAAGGATAAAAAGATTTCCCCGCTTTTTATTTAGAATTTTTAGGCTCATCCTCTTTCCCGTTCCCGTCGGAGATGTAACGCTGAGCAACGGTTTCCGACATAATGGACGAGAGGATTACGTGGTTGCTGTCGGTCAAGATGATGGAGCGGGTCTTGCGGCCTTGCGTGGCGTCGATTAATCTTTTACCGTCCCTCGCCTCCTCTCTTAAACGCTTCATGGGAGAAGATGTGGGTGTTAGAATGGCGACAATCCGATCCAAGACAACCGAGTTTCCAAAACCGATGTTCAAAAGCTTGGAGTCCATGAATTTTCCTTATTCTATATTCTGAATTTGCTCTCGCAATTTTTCCAATTCGGATTTGATCGACACGACTTGATGAGAGATTTCACTATCCAGACTTTTTGATCCGACGGTGTTGATCTCCCGATTCATTTCCTGAAGAAGGAACTCCATTTTTTTCCCCACGGGTTGAGACTCCTTAAACAGGGCCTCAAATTGTTTCAGGTGACTTCCCAGGCGGATCAGCTCTTCCGAAGTATCCGATCGGTCGGCCATAATCGCCACCTCCTGGGCCAGACGGATGGAATCCATTTCCACCCCTTGGGACATTTTTTTAATGCGTTCTTGCAACCGAACCTGATAGGTTTCTACGAGTTGGGGGATTTTTTCAGAGATCAAACCCACCCCTTTTCGGATCGCCTTCAGTCGCTCCAGCAAATCCCGACCCAAGTTTCGCCCTTCCTCGGACCGCATTTTTTGCAGGGCATCAAAAGCTTTTTTTAAAGAAGGGGCCAATTTTCGCCAGAGGACTTCTTCGGGATAAGTGTTCTCCTGATAAACGACAAGGTCTTTTAAGGACAAAAGATCGCCCAACTCTATAGGACCGGGGATGTTCAGACTCTTTTTCAATTCGGTCAATAAACCGCAATAGGTCCTGGCCATGGGCCAATTGATGGTTATGTTTCCATTTCGAAGTTTCTCCTGGGAGGTTAATTGGATGGCTATTTCCACCCGTCCCCGAAAAACTCGTGAAGCAAGATAGGATTTGATACGGTCTTCCAGGGGGGAAAAGGCATTATTCAGCCTCAAATTGACATCCAAAAAGCGACTATTATAAGTGCGAACAGCTATAGTCATTTGAAGACGTTTATCCGAATATGCAATTTGGGCAAAACCGGTCATGCTTTTAATCATAATGATTCCGCAATCCGAAATCAGAAATTTCTCTAAGGTATTTTTCTCTTATTTTATTGAACATCCCTATCGTCTGTTCATCTCGATAATCCGGATAGGTCCAGACCAGCGGCTGATAACTCCCGTTATTGAATATCAGGGTCAAATCCCCAAAGATCCCTTTCCCCAGGAAAATCCGGTGGCTGTAATTTTTCCCTGTGGCCAGGACTAATCTTTCGGCCGTTATCAATCCCGGATCGAGATTCAACTGCCGCTTGTCATCGATGATCCATTTCTTTTCTATCTCCAGGGCCTGCCACTTAATATCAGATAACCGATTCTGAGGGACCAAATCCTTGAAAAAGGCCCATCGTCGGTATAGAGGCCGTCCCATTTCCTGTTCATAATAACGGGTATAGTCAAAAGGCCTCACCTCGGAAAAAAAATCTATGACCCCCCATTTTTTTTCCATGGACTTCCAGCCGGAATGGGCGGCTGCATTCTCTTTATAAATAAGTCCGATACCCAGCTTGGCTGGTAAAGGTTCTTTGGGTTTACTCAACAGCGGGTCTGCCTACACAATAATAGTTTATCCCTAATTGACGCATCTTGGCCGGCTCATACATGTTTTTTAAATCGACCACTATCGGACGTTTCAACAGGGATTTCATTTTTACCCAATCAATAGTTCGAAAGGGGTTCCATTCAGTGGCCAGGATCAAGGCATCAGCCCCTTTCCCCACGTCGTACAGTTTCTCTTGAAACGAAACCTTCTTCAGCATCTTCCGCCCTTCTTCCATTCCGGCCGGATCATAGGCCTTGATCTTGGCCTCCAGGGATTCCAGCTTTTTGATGATGTACAGGGCCGGGGCCTCTCGTATATCGTTGGTATTGGGTTTAAAAGTGATCCCCAAAAACCCCAGGGTTTTTCCTTGTACCGGTCCGACGGCCTTAAGAATCTTTTCCACCATCCTTTTCTTTTGTCGTTGATTGACCCGAATGACCGACTTGACGATCTCAAAATCATATCCCAGGGAATCGGCCAGTTGAACCAACGCGGCGGTGTCTTTGGGGAAACAGGACCCCCCGAATCCGGGACCAGGATGTAAAAATTTCGCACCGATCCGCTGATCCAAACCCATCCCCCTGGCTACCAGGTGCACATCCGCCCCCACCTTTTCGCAAAGGTTGGCCATCTCATTGATGAACGATATCTTGGTGGCCAGGAAGGCATTGGAGGCATATTTGATCATCTCGGCCGTTTCCACCGTGGTGATGACAAAAGGAGTTTCGATCAGATAAAGCGGGGAGTAAAGGTCTTTCATGATAGCCACGGCCTGATCACTTTCCGTCCCGATCACTACCCGGTTAGGTCTCAGGAAATCTTCAATAGCCGACCCTTCCCGTAAGAATTCGGGATTAGAGACGATATCAAAAGGCAGACTCTCTCTTTGACTCTCGCGTATTATGTCATGAATGATCTTGCCGGTTCCCACCGGAACGGTGCTCTTGGTCACAATCAATTTATAACCATCCATGGTTCGCCCGATGGCCTGGGCCACTTCTTTGACATACCGTAAATCCGCTTTCCCCTGCCGATCAGGAGGGGTGCCCACGGCAATAAAAATAACCAGAGAATGTTTGACCCCTTCTTCCAGATTGTCGGTAAAAGAAAGACGATTCTCTTTAACATTTTTTGCGATCATTTCTTCAAGGCCGGGCTCGTAAATGGGAATCTTCCCTTGTTTGAGCCGTTTAATCTTTTCCTGGTCGTTGTCCACACAGGTGACTCGGATCCCGAATTCGGCAAAACAGGCACCGGTAACCAGCCCCACATAACCGACACCAATGACACAAATGTTCATTTAGAATCTCCTTCCTGTGCAGATTTGCGGCCCCTCACTAACTACCAGAATTTTTAAGTATTGTCATCAAGCAAAATAATTGGTCAATTCTGTTAATCTTAATTTTGAAAATATTTTTCTAATTTTTTCAATTGGGGTAATGGAGTATTGGAGTATTAGTTTCCCCCTTACCATGACTCCAACTGCTTCCTGTCTTACGCCTCAGGCCTTATCCCTTTTCATAAATTCAACCGTTGGTTTTAACCCTTTCCGAAGCCCGATCTTTGGCTGAAAGCCCAGAAATTTTCTGGCCTTTTGAATGTCGGCTTTGGAGTGTCGGATGTCACCCGCTCTGGCTGGCGCAAAAACCGGTTCTTGGGCAGATGGGATGATTTTTTTTAAATACTCCAACAATTGTAACAAGGTGTATGAACGACCCGAGGCCACATTAAAAACCTCCCCTTCAATCCCGTCCTGATGGCAAGCCTGAAAATTGGCTTGAATCACATCACCCACATAAACAAAATCTCTGGATTGCCTTCCGTCTCCATAGATTATCGGAGGAAGGTTTTGAAGCAGTCGTTCGATAAACTTGGGGATTACCGCTGCGTATTCCGAATTGGGGGCCTGCCTCGGCCCGAAGACATTGAAATATCGCAAAGCCACCGTTGGCAAGCCATACATCTTTGAAAAAAGACGGCAATAAAATTCTCCAACCAGTTTGCTCAAGGCATAGGGAGAAAGGGGATTGGGTGCCAGATGCTCTTTTTTGGGTTTCAGGGAATCCTTTTCATCAGGGCTGTCTCCATAGATGGCCGTAGAGCTGGCTAGAACGAGTCGTTTAATGCCGGCCATTTTGCTGGCCGATAAAAGGTTTAATGTCCCCCCGATATTAACCTCCTGAGTGGTTTCCGGATCATTGACGGACGCCGGGACGGAAACCTGGGCCGCCTCATGAAAAATAAAATCCATATCGGAAACCACCTGGTCACAGACTTTCTTATCCCGAATATCTCCCTCGATGATTTCCAGATTCAATGGGGCAATCAATTGAATGGCTTGAAGGTTTTCCCTTCTTCCGGTCGAGAAATTGTCCAGGATCCGCACCTGGTGCCCTTCTTTTAAAAGGGCCTCAGCGATATGGGACCCGATAAAGCCGGCCCCGCCGGTAACTAAATAATTGGCCATGATGAAGTCAATCCTTACCCGATTAAAGGCTTAAGTTGATCATCTTGCTGAAAATGCATTATTTTCAGCTGAAATCTAGAAGGTGAAAGAAAAAAATAAAGTTACTTTGAGCTTTGAACTTTCAACTTTTTTTTATCGCTGCCGTCAATACTTTGATCAGCTCCCCGGCTTGAACGGCTGCGGTCCCCACTTCTCCCACGACAATGCCGGCGGCATAGTTGGCCGTTTTACAGGCCTGGATCATATTCATTCCCGAAACCAGGGAAAGCATCAAGGTGGCGATCACCGTATCCCCGGCCCCGGAAACATCAAATACCTTCTGAGCCACGGTGGGGATATGTTCCACTTTTTTGTTTTTTAGAAAAAGGGCCATGCTCTCTGGACCCCGAGTAATCAAGACCGATTCACATCTTGTTTTTTTCAGAAGTTGTCTTCCCGCCCAAAGGAGATCTTCCTGGGATTCGATCTTTTTCCCTACGGCGGACTCGGCTTCCTGGCGATTGGGTTTGATCAAGGTGACCCGGTCATACCAGCGAATATTGTCGGGTTTCGGATCCACTAAAATGGGGATGGACCTTCCCCCGACAATCTTTTTTAGGCTGACGATCAATTCCTGGGAAACCACCCCTTTCCCATAGTCAGAGACAATGATTCCCTGAATTTGAGAGATATTGTCTTTGATAATATTCATGATGGACCTTAGGGTTTCCGGTTTAATGGGAGCAGCTATTTCCCGGTCAACCCGCACCACCTGCTGCTGGTGGGCAATGACCCGAGTTTTAATGGCCGTCGGTCTTCCTGGTTCGGATACGATCCCTTCAGTGGTGGTCCCCAATGAGCGAAGCTTTCGGAGCAGTCTGCGACCCATACCATCGGAGCCGATGACACCGGCCAATAAAACCCGGCCTTTAAGCCCCAACAGATTGTTCACTACATTGGCCGCTCCCCCCAATAAAAAAGTTTCTTTTTCCACCTTGACTATGGGAACCGGGGCCTCCGGAGAAATACGTGAAACCTCTCCCCAGAGGAATTCATCCATCATGATATCGCCGATAACCAACACCTTGTAATTGGGGAAGGTATGAATCGCCTTAACCATTTTCTGAATTTCGGAATCGGGTAACACCATAGGACCACCCTCTTTGTTCTGAAATTTTGGATTCTATTTTCCAAAATTTCAAAAAGTTTGGTTTATCTCTTTTTTAAAACCTTTTCGATACTGCGGCGATAAGGGGCTTTCAATATCCCCTTTTCCGTGATAATGCCGGTAAGGTAGACATGAGGGGTCACATCAAAAGCCGGGTTGAGGACTTTAATTCCAAGCGGAGCTATCCTCTTGCCTCCCACATGCGTCACTTCTTTTTCATCCCGTTCTTCAATAGGAATATCCTCGCCGCCTTTAACCTGAAGATCAATAGTGGAACAGGAGGCGGCCACATAAAAAGGAATGCCGTGCCCCCTGGCCAAAACAGCCAGCGAATAAGTACCTATCTTATTGGCTGTATCTCCATTGGCGGCAATTCGGTCGGCCCCGACAATGACCATATCAATGAATCCCTTCTTCATCAGATACCCGGCCATATTATCGGTAATTAGAGTTATCGGTATATGCTCCCTGACCAGTTCCCAGGCAGTTAATCGGGCACCCTGCAGAAAGGGGCGTGTTTCATCGACGATGACATGAATCTGTTTCCCGGCCTCCTTGGCCGCCCGAATGACCCCCAAGGCCGTCCCGTACCCGCCCGTGGCCAAGGCCCCAGCATTGCAGTGGGTCAGGACTGTGGCCCGCATTTGGATCACTTTTTGCCCTATGAATCCAAGCCGTTTATTGTTGGCTATGTCTTCCGAAAGCATGTGGCGGGCTTCTTGAATCAAGGTCTTCTTAAGGGCTTCGATTTTTTGAACGGGGCTGTTCTCAACAAGATTTCGCATCCGTTGAACGGCCCAGGAAAGATTGATGGCCGTGGGTCTGGCCCGATTGATCTCCTGACAGATTTTATTGAACCTTACTTTGAAATCAGCCAGGTTCGGCGTTTTTATTTTTTTTGCACCCAGGGCTGCGCCCATGGCTGCGGCAATGCCAATAGCCGGGGCGCCTCGAATGACCATTGTTTTAATGGCCCTGATGACCTGACGATAGTCGGAACAGGTCACAACCTTGACCTGCCCAGGCAGTTTCCGCTGATCGATCATGATCACCCGGTTGTTTTTCCATTCAATAGTTTTGATCATTACAAATCCAATTTTTTCTTTAAAATTTCATTCACAACCTTCGGATTCGCCTTCCCTTGGGTCTTTTTCATGACTTCACCGACAAAAAAGCCGAAGAGCTTGGTCTTCCCTTCTTTATAAGCCGCAATCTTATCTGGATTATTCTGAAGGACTTCTTCAATAACGACCTTTATCTGAGCGGTATCGGTCACCTGAACCAGACCTTTTTCCTGGACAATGGTTTTGGGAGATTTCCCCGTTTCAAACATCTCCTCAAAAACGGTTTTGGCGATCCTGCCGCTGATCACCCCTTCCTGAATCAGATCCAAAAGGGCCGCCAGGTCCTGGGGTGAAACCGGGCACTGTTCGATTTCTTTTTCAGCCCTTTTCAATTCACGAACCAATTCCACCATGATCCAATTGCTGACCGTTTTGGGTTGGGGATGAAGCCGCACACATTCTTCAAAGTAATTGGCCAGGGCCTTGGAAGAGGTCAGGATCTGGGCATCGTATTCCGGAAGTTCATACTGGCTGATTAATCTCTGCCGTTTGGTTTCCGGCAGCTCAGGGAGGGTTTTCCTGACCGACTCGATCCACTCCTCGGAAATCTCCACAGGAATCAGATCCGGGTCCGGAAAATAGCGGTAATCATGAGCCTCTTCCTTGCCCCGCATTGACAGGGTCACCCCCCGGGCCGCATCCCAGAGTCGGGTTTCCTGGTCGATCTCTCCACCGTCTTCCAGAACGGCTCGTTGTCGTCTGATCTCAAATTCCAGGGCCTTTTCCACGTGTTTAAAAGAATTCATGTTTTTTAATTCGGCCTTGGTCCCGAATCCGGAGGTCCCCTCAGGCCGCAGGGAGATATTGGCATCACAGCGGAAACTGCCTTCTTCCATATTGCCGTCGCAAATCTCCAAATAACGAAGGATCTCTCTTAATCGTCTCAGATATTCGCCAGCCTCCTCGGGTGTCCTCAGATCAGGTTCGCTGACAATCTCCATCAAAGGCACCCCCGTCCGGTTGAAATCCACATAACTGATCGGGCGAACCTCGTCATGGACCAATTTTCCGGCGTCTTCTTCGATATGAATCCGGGTTAGGCCTATCCTTTTAACCCGGTCGTTGGCTTCAATATCTATCCATCCTTTTTCAGCCAAAGGCAATTCGAATTGAGAAATTTGATAGCCCTTGGGCAGATCGGGATAGAAATAATTTTTTCGGGCCGAAAGGCTGTAAGGGGCGATGGAACAATGGGTGGCCAGGGCCATGCGTAGGGTATAGTCAATCACTTTTTTATTAAGGACCGGTAAAGAACCGGGTAGACCCAGGCATACCGGGCAGGTATGGGTGTTGGGTTCCGCCCCGAACCGGGTGGAACACCCGCAGAAGATTTTACTCTCGGTTAACAGCTGGGCATGAACTTCCAGGCCGATTACCGCTTCCCACTCAGGCATGTTCAGTTTCCTTACTGCGGAAATAATAGGTTAATCTATCTTAAAGGTTGCCCTTTTGTCAAGAAACAGAATCTGTTAGGGGATAAATATTAAGATTACTTCCCTTCCAAAAACAAGGGCCGGAGTGTTTTTTTTATTTGACCCTGATCGGCCATTTAAGGTACAATATTAAAGGTGGTTAAAATATTTCTCCAAGGAGGCCGACTATGAACATCGTTCAAAGGGTAAAAGACATCATCTTTAAACCAACGGATACCTGGGCTGAAATTAAAACCGAACAGACAACCATTAAAAGGCTCTACACCTCTTATGCCATGATATTGGCCGCAATCCCGCCCATAGCCTCATTTATCGGCATGTCCCTGCTGGGTTATTCCATGTTCAGATTTACCTATCGCCTCTCCTTTGGATGGGGAATCAGTCATGCCGTAGTTTCTTATGTTTTATCCCTGGTGGGAATCTATGTCGTGGCCCTGATTATCGATGCCTTAGCCCCCAATTTCGGCTCTCAAAAAAATATGATTAACGCCATGAAGGTGGCCGTCTATTCCTGGACCCCTTCCTGGATAGCCGGCATCCTGATGATTATTCCGGCCCTCTCACCCATCGCCATGCTCCTCTCTCTTTACAGTCTCTATCTTTTGTTCCTTGGCCTACCCATTTTGATGGACACCCCCAAGGATAAAGCCATGGGGTATTGTATTGTCACCATCGTGGTCAGCATCGTGGTTTTTATTCTTATCGGAGTAATTTCCAGCTCTTTGTTCGGTTTTGGAAGAATGGGAATGATGTAGCGATTCGGCTTAAAAGAGGGATCGCATGGGAATTCGGTTTACCAAAAAAGAGGAAAATTCAACCTTTCTTAGTCCGTTAAACGATTTTAAGCCGACTACAGTTAAGATAGAAATTCGCCGGGACCCTTTAACCCCGCACCGAACCCGAATCGTACCTTTTCGTTTCAGGACTTTGGTGAAGGAAGACCTTAGTCCTTTGGTCGAACAATCCTTGATGATGGGCTGCCCTTTCTGTCCGGAAAACCTGTTGCTAAGAGCCGCCCGCTTCCTGGAAGACTGGGTCCCGGAAGGCCATATCAAAAGAGGTGAGGCCGTTCTTTTCCCTAATGCCTTCCCTTATGAAAAACACAGCGGCGTCTGTGTCCTTTGCTCCCAACATTTTGTCCCTATAGACGGCTTTAAGTCCGAATGGATCCTTCAGGCCCTTTTGGCCTGTCGGGATTATTTCCAACTCCTTCATAAAAAGGACCCCAGCAACAGATACGGTTCTATTAATTGGAATTTCTTTCCACTGGCCGGTGCCGGTCTGATCCATCCCCATTTCCAGGTTATGGCCCAAGGCCGTCCCACCCGCTATCTGGGGGATATACTCAAAAACACAAAAATTTATTTTAAGAAAAATGGGGCACCTTTCTTCTCCGATCTCCTCCGTCAGGAAAAAAAGACCGGGGAACGATATATCGGAAATACTGGAGACGTGCACTGGCTTTCCGCCTTTGCCCCTCTGGGGGTTCTGGAGATTATGGCCCTCTGGGAAGGAGGCGATCATTTTTTAACCATCTCGGAGGGCCTTCTTAACAATTTTTCCGAAGGACTCATCAAGGTCCTGGCTTTTCTGGGGAGCAAGAATATCTTTAGCCTGAATATGACCCTTTATCTCTCCCTGGAAAAACAAAACCATTTTTCCTTATTGGCCAAAATACTTCCCCGAATCGAAATACCCCCTTTAATGATCAGCGAGATCAATTATTTTGAAAGATTGCATCATGAAATATTTACCTTTTATCCGCCGGAGGATGTGGCGGCCGAGATCCGAAATTTTTTTTAACGCTCATGCCCGCTTATGGCGGGCACCACGAAAGATGAAAAAGGAGTTCATTGAACGTTGTACGTTGAACAATGAACGTTAAACACTATTTTCGTATTTTGGAGGTGGATCTATGAAAACCTTAACTGCTAAGAAGTTGCTTTTTTATTTCCTTTTTCTGGCTGTCTTTTTCGCCGCCCAAACCAGCTTTGCCAACAAAGCCTCTATTACCATTTCAGCCCCGGAAACAGCGGCCAAGGGTTCGGAGGTTCTGATCAAGTTGACCATAACCCACAGTTCCAACAATTTTTTCCATTATACCAATTGGGTATATCTTAAGGTCAACGGGAAAGAAATCTCCCGCTGGGAATTTACCGGCGGCAATCGGCCCGAGGCGGCTGTTTTTAATCGAGAGGTCAAGATTCCGGTCAATGAGCCTATGGAACTGATCGCCGAGGCCAACTGTAATATACACGGCAGCGCCGGGCCGGCCAAATGGAAGATTGCAATAAAAGAATAATGATGAATTCGTAAAAAGTAGAATTTTCCCTCCTCCAGTGGGAGGGGATGAAGATAGGGGGTGTGGCTGTTTTATTTTTTATTTTCTTCAGCCTCACCCCAGCCCTTTCCCATCAAGGGAGAGGGATTCTTAAGGACCTTTTACAAAGCTGTCATTAAGAAAGGAGACGCTATGGCCATCGGTGGTATATCCATCATATTGATACTAGGAATTGTAAATTTCCTGCTCCTCCTTTTTCAATTGGCCACGGGTCTTCGCTGGATCAAGGTACGTTTTGGGGTTCATAAGAAGACCGGAATCCTGTTATTCCTTACAGCCGCCATCCATGGATTGTTGGGTCTCTTGGCCAATTAACATCCGATTCCGAATGCCGGATGCACGATTCCTGATGCGGGATAAAGGATAAAAAAGAGGGGTCACGTTTTATTTTCGGGAGGCGTTTTGATGTCCACCACCTCGGCCTGAAAGATATCGATCAAGTCTTTGATCTGGGGCTGGTCAAGGGCTTCCTTGATAGAGAGCCTTTGGGGCCGTTTAGGGACAGCCCCCTCAGCCCGCCGGCCTTTTGGGATTACCTTTCCCGGGCCAAGAAATAATAGCTTGATCTTTCGTTTAAAAAAGTCTTGGCAGATGTTTTCCAATTTCTTTTTATTGCTGTTGCTTTCCAGCAACTCCAATTGAAAAGCGTTGTTTTTAAAATCCCATTCCAGGGTATTTTCATCCACAAACCTGACTTCCCCGTGGGCCAAGTAGGTTGCCAGAGGAAGATGATGCTGACGAATAAATTCCAGCAAACCTTCCTTGGAAAAGGGTTCGGTCCCCTTAAGTGCAGAAGGATCAATCGGAGATTCGGAAACAGGACCCGGGGCGGCCTCTTTTCCCATACCTTTATCCTCTGCTTTTTCAGTTTGCTGTTTCTTGGAATAGGCCGATTGGGTCTCTTTCAACGGTTGGACTTTTTTTGTAGGCGCTGCGGTTTCAGTAAAGGCTGGGGAATTTTTTGGATCAGGAAAGCCCTGTCCCTGGAACTGCTCCAATTTTTCCAGGAGGGCATCTATAGGAATGATTTCCCGTAAACGGGCCGTTCTCAGCAAAATCATCTCCAGGGCTAGACGAGGCTGAGGGGCCCTTCTTAAGTCTGTTTCGGAAAGGACTAAAAAATGCAATCCATCCTGAAGGAAGTCCAGCGCCACATCCCGGATCTTTTCTTTGATCTCGGGGATCTCTTCCAAGGGAATATCCACTAAAGGTCCCTGGTCGTGTCCCATCTTGATCAAAAGTAGGTTTCTAAAATGTTCGATCAGGTCCTTCAGAAATTGTTTCAGGTCATAACCGAACTCATAGACTTCAGCTATAAGTTCCAAAAGTTTTTTAACCTGGTTTTCCAAAACAGCCCAACCGACCTCATAGATAATCCGACGATTCACAAAACCGAGAATTTCCTGGACCTGCGTCTCGGTAATTTTTTCCATGGAAAAGGAAAAGATTTGATCCAACAGGCTCAAGGCGTCTCGGACACTTCCTTCGGATTGGCGGGCAATCAAACGCAGGGCCCCTTCTTCAATCGCCACTTTCTCTCCCAGGGCCAGGGATTTCAGATAGTCCACAATGGCATCCAGAGAAACCCGCCGGAAGTTAAAAGACTGGCAGCGGGAATAAATGGTCAAGGGGACCTTGTTGAGTTCGGTGGTGGCAAAGATAAACAGGGCGTGTTTGGGAGGCTCTTCCAGGGTCTTGAGCAAGGCGTTAAAGGCCTCGCCGGTCAACATGTGAACTTCATCGATGATGTAAATCTTATAGCGACCATGGGCCGGCAGGTATTTTATGCTTTCCCGTAATTCCCGGATATCGTCAATCCCGCGGTTGGAGGCCCCGTCGATCTCCTGAACATCCAGACTGATCCCCTGGGTGATTTCCCGGCAGGAAGTACATTGGTTACAGGGAACCGGGGTTGGACCATCCTGGCAATTAAGGGCCTTGGCCAGAATCCGGGCCACCGTGGTTTTGCCCACTCCCCTTAGGCCGCTGAACAGATAGGCATGGGCCACCCGTCCCGCCTTGATGGCGTTCTGGAGGGTCTGGGTTACATGACCTTGCCCCAAAACTTCTTCAAAAACCTGGGGCCGGCATTTACGGGCAAGAACGAGATAGGACATACGATCAGATATGGCAGGCTGATGAAAACCGCCCATCTGCTGTGTTGGCCTCATCCCTTGTCATTTCAACGTACATTAGTACGCCTCCATTCCAAGGAATTTCGGCCGCCTTGCATCTGGACATTTTTGATCAGCCTTTTTAGAAAGAGTTTTTCAGTATTTTGCTAAGGAACCTATTAATGAACAGCTATTAAAAATTCGAAATCGGCAATCCGAAATGGAAAATGGCGGAGAGAGAGGGATTCGAACCCTCGGTACACCTTTTGGGCATACACACGATTTCCAGTCGTGCCCCTTAAGCCAACTCGGGCATCTCTCCGTATAGTATCAACATACCGTTCGTCGTTAAGCGTTCGGCGTTCGTCGAAACCCGTTTTCATGTTTCGTGGCCCTCAAGGGCACGAGAGTTTTTTTCGCAATAACGGT
>JBEKPQ010000033.1:0-33189 GCA_049520575.1 Thermodesulfobacteriota bacterium
GGAAAAGGCATGTCTTATTTCGAGCTCATCAATCGTATTAGACAGGGAGGGGCTCACAAAGTTAAATTCTGTATTAAACATTCAGTGAACAACCTAATGAAGTTATTAATTTGGGAGAAAATTATTCTTATTTTTAACTTAACAACATTTCCCTCTGTCTAAAAAAACAAATCCTAAAAATTAGGTCGGCCCTTTTAAGGAAAGACCTGGGGCCTAAAAGAAAAATCGGAAGGGGGGCAAGCTATAACCACGGGAAAATTAGACGATTTTTAGATTTCGAGACATAGGAAGCCATTAACATTAACCCCTTAAAAAATCACGGAAGGAAGAAAAAATGATCAGTCAAACTAAAATTTTGGTGTTTTTATTCGCTTTACTTTTAATGAGCGGCAGCGTTTATGCTATGGTTCCGGGAGATGGTGGTTCAAAAGAAGGGTTTAAGGCCCATCACCATAACCTATTGAATCTCACTCCGGAACAAAAGACCAAGCTTCAGGCCTTACGGGAGAATTTCCGAAAGGAAACGGTTTTTCTACGCAATGACATTAAGGTTAAACGGCTGGAGCTTGCAACCTTGTGGACTGTCCCTAGCCCAGATAAAGACAAGATCATAGCCAAACAAAAGGAACTTATCGATCTGAAAACCAAATTAAAAATGAAGGCCATCGATTTTCGGCTGGAAGCCAGGAGTTATCTCACCCCGGAGCAGGCCGCCCAGGTTGGAATGTGGGGTCCGAAGATGGGGCACCGGGGCCATATGGCCGGGAGAATGCAGGCAGGCCACCAGAAAGGCCATGGCCATTTTCTAAATTAACCCCAAATTCGTTCTTAACCCTTAAAGAGAGGGGTCATAACGGCCCCTCCCCGAGAAAAAAGAAAATGAAGCCCGGAAAGGTGTAGCTGATAATTAAACATAAAGAGCAACGTGATAAAAATAAAGGCTTCTGCTATGAAAAAATTAGTTCTTATTGTTTTTTTCCTACTCGCTTGGCTCTTTCTGGTGCTATTTGCCTTTCATTTGACCGCTATGATAAAATTTTAATCAAAATATGAGCCAATGAAGACAGCCGTATGCTTCGTTTTTGAAAATAGGAATTACACAGTTTTATGTTGAAGGATGAGGTAGCTGATGATACTGAAACAAAATGTGAATAAACCGTTTAGGGTCGGCCTTTGGCTCTAACTTCTTTTGACCGTTTCCGAGTTGGTTGCCTGTTATCCTTTGCCGGCACGGGTAGTTTCCGAACCAATGGCCGAAAACATGGGAGGGACCCCTCGACCTTCCCCTACCGAAGTCTATTTTTATCCCCTAAAGGGGCGGACCATCGAACAACAATCGCGGGATCATTATGAATGTTATAACTGGGCCACCAAACAGACTGGTTTTGATCCGAGTCTTTCGACTCTCCCGCCGGAGCAACGGGTCAAGGTGGTCCCCCTTACCGCCTCCCGGTCATGATACGGCCGTTTATGCGATAGCCGGAGCCGTGCTGGGGGCCTTTCTGGGTGGACCAAGACATGCCGCCGGTGGGGCCTTGCTTGGCGCAGCCGGGGGAGCAATCGCAGGAGCGGTCTCGTATTCGGTAAGACAGGAGGAGGCCCAGCAACAAGAAGAGGCTTATGCCCGACGAAATCAGGCAGGCTACGCGCAATCCGAACAAAAGGAGCTTGATTTCCGACGGGCCATGGGTGCCTGCCTCGAAGGCCGGGGCTATAGTGTAAGATAAAAAAACATCAACGGACCTATATTTTTATTTATGGAGGACATTACCATGTCATATCTTTGCAACACAAAAAATAAATTTTTTATTTCAACAATATTATTGGGGATCACCTTGGCCGGTCTTTGCCAGATGGCCGGCGCGGCTGAACGTGAATTTCGTCACCGTGAATTTATGGATTCCCGTTATCATCATGACCATTCTTACCCGGCTCGCGGTCAGTATGTTGATGTCCTGCCGTCAGGACACCGGATGGTGGTTTTTGGCAGGGCAAGATACTACTTTTTTGATGGGGTCTGGTATCGTCCTATGGGGCGGCGTTTCCTCATTGTGGCACCTCCAATCGGACTGACAGTCTCCTTTTTACCTCCCTATTACACGACAATCATGTTAGGGGGAGTGCCTTATTACTATGCCAATGAGGTCTATTACACAGCTGCCCCAGGCGGCTATGTTATCATTGCGCCCCCGATGGGTGATGTAATCCCGGTAGCGCCTTCGCCGGCAGTATCTTCGCAGGGCCCTCCACCCCCGGTACCGCCTGCCGGAGGGCAAACGTCGGGTGAACAGTTATTCATCTATCCCCGCCAAGGCCAGAATGAAAAGAAACAGGCCGATGATCGATATGAGTGTCACCGCTGGGCCGTTGGCCAGACAGGCTATGACCCGACCAAACCGCCCGTCAATATGCCCGAAGGACAGACACTCCAGAAATATGCGGACTATAAACGGGCCATGGGTGCCTGCCTTGATGCCCGAGGGTATTCCGTCAAATAGCGGTTATGAAAACTTTCTATTTTTCCGCGAAAAGGAAGTGTTGGATATTCGATTTTCTAATCCTTCTGATAGAATTGATTTTTTCGTGCCTGCCCAAACAACTGAGGCTTATTTTTGAACCGAAGGGTTTACTATGCGACGAAAAATTGGCATAACGATCCTGATTGTTTTCGGGCTGGCCGTAATCAGTGGCTTTGGTTTCTGGTGGTTCTGGTCCAAAGGGAACAAGGGGCCGGGGTTCCGTACGGCAGCAGTGAAACGGGGCGATATCGTAGCCATGATCAGCGCCACGGGCACGGTTGAACCGGAAGAAGTCGTGGATGTAGGGGCCCAGATCGGCGGAATAATCAAGGCCTTCGGCAAGGATAAAAACGGAAAGGTCGTTGACTACAGTTCCATGGTGAAGGCCGGTATGGTCTTAGCCAGAATTGATGATTCTCTTTATGCAGCCGCCGTAAAAACGGCCCAGGCCCAGTTAGGGCAGGCCGAAGCCAATGTGATTAACGCCAAGGCCAATGTACTTCAGATGAAGGCCAAGTTACAGCAGGCCCAGGCGGACTGGAATCGGGCGCAGAAGCTTGGTCCTTCAGACGCCTTGTCCCAGACCCTTTATGACCAATACCAGGCCGGGTATGCGGTCGCCAAGGCCAATTTAGCCTCGGCCGTGGCCGCAGTCGAGCAAGCCGAGGCGGCAGTAATGCAAGCCAAGGCCGGCCTTAACACAGCCCAGATCAACCTCGGTTACTGTACCATCAAAACCCCGGTCGACGGTGTAATTATAGACCGGCGTGTTGACATCGGACAAACCGTGGTGGCCAGTCTGAGTGCTCCCAGTTTGTTCCTCATTGCCAAGAATCTCAAACATATTCAGGTCTGGGTGGCAGTTAATGAGGCAGATATCGGCAGTATTTCTGAGGGGCAGCCGGTGACCTTCACGGTGGACGCCCTTCCCAATCAGGTATTTCAAGGCCGGGTGGGCAAAATTCGCCTCAACGCGACTATGTCTCAGAATGTCGTCACTTACACCGTCGAGGTCAATACTAACAACGATGACAGTAAGCTCCTGCCTTACCTAACGGCTAACGCCAAGTTCATAGTCGGCCGTCGCCAGGGCGTGTTGCTGGTCCCCAATGCGGCCCTGCGCTGGTCACCACGGCCCAACCAGATCGCACCGAACCTCCGCCAAAGATCCCGTGCTGGATCTCAAAGGCGAAGAGAAAGTACGGCTTACGTCCAGGATAAGAGGCCACAGGAGGGCGGCCTCGTTTGGGTTCCTCAAGGGAAATTTGTAAGGCCGATCCGCGTCACCACCGGCTTGACGGACGGCATGTTTACAGAGGTCGAAGGCCGCGATTTAGCCGAGAGTCTTTCTGTGGTCGTCGGTGAACAAACGGAGGAAACCAGAAGCAAGCCGGTCACCGAGACCAGTCCGTTTACACCCCAGATAGGTCGTGGATTTCGTCAAGGCCAGGGGGGCTCGGGGGGGCCTGGTGGAAATCGCTGAGGTGGGTTACAAACCACTGCCATGGACCTGATAGAACTGCGAGACATACAAAAGATTTACCACCTTGGGGAAGTTGAACTGCCGGTTCTCAAGGGCATATCCTTGAACGTCGCCCGCGGCGAACTCGTGGCCTTGATGGGCGCCAGCGGCTCCGGCAAGAGCACTTTGATGAACATTATCGGCTGTTTGGACCGTCCGACTTCCGGAGAGTATTGGATCGACGGCCATCAGGTTTCCTGGACAACCGCCAGGGAACGGGCCAGGCTGCGGCGAAGGATGATCGGTTTCGTTTTCCAAAACTTCAACCTTTTGGCTCGAACCACAGCTTTGGAGAATGTTTTGATGCCGCTGACTTACACCAGGGAGGATTTGACCAAATCTCAAATAAACCAGCGGGCCATTGAATTGCTGCAAAAAGTCGGATTAACTGAACGTATCCATCATCAATCATCTCAACTATCGGGTGGAGAACAACAGCGTGTGGCCATTGCCCGGGCCTTGATTAACCATCCGCAGGTCCTTCTGGCCGACGAGCCAACCGGTAACCTCGATTCAAGAACCAGCAAGGATATCCTCCAGATGTTTCAGCAACTCAACAGCTCGGAAGGCCTCACCATCGTCCTGGTCACCCATGATCCCGAAGTGGCCCAACATACCCAGCGAATCATCTCCATTAAGGACGGCCTCATCGGGACATGAAATCATACCGCACCCTGAAAACGGCTTTTGGAGCCCTTCGGCGCAATGTCATGCGGGCCGTGCTCACCACGCTGGGCATTATCATCGGCGTGGCCGCGGTGATCACCATGATGGAGATCGGTAACGGCGCCTCCATCGCCATCCAGCACACCATGGCCAGTATGGGCGCCAATACCTTGGTGATCTTTCCCGCCGCCGCTTCCATTGCTGGCGTCAATCTGGGGGTCGGCACCATGATGACCATGACGCCAGAGGATGCCGATACGATCAGAAAAGAATGCCCGGCCGTAGGCTACGTGGCCCCGATCGTACGGGCCCGTACCCAGCTGGTCTACGGTAATCGCAATTATGTCCCGACTTATATCTACGGCACTGCGCCGTCCTTTCTACAGGTCCGCGAATGGACCGATCTGGACGAGGGGGAAGCCTTTACTGAGCATGAAGTTCGAAATGCCAGCAAGGTGTGCTTGATCGGACAGACCATTGTGAATGAGCTTTTCGGAGGCCAGTCGCCTATCGGCAAGGAGGTCCGTATCCGCAACGTCGCCTTCAAGGTTATCGGCGTCTTGCAGAAGAAGGGGGCCAACGTCATGGGCATGGATCAGGACGATATTCTATTGGCGCCGTGGACGACGATCAAATATCGCGTGGTCGCTGCCTCATTGGCCGGTGCCAACCAGAGCAGCACAACCACTACCACCAGCACGGTCAATACGCTCAACCAAATTTACCCCAACATCCAGCAAAATCTTTATCCAGTCCCGTCCGACGCCGAAGTAGCCGACTTTCCAAAACCGATCCGATTCACCACTATCGATCAGATTCTGATCTCGGCGCGATCTGGAACCCTGGTTCCTTCGGCCATCCAACAGATTACCGACCTGTTGCGGGAACGGCACCATCTTCGTGGTACAAATCCTAATGATTTCACCATACGTGACATGACCGAGGTCACCAAGGCCTTGAGCTCAACATCAGAGTTGATGACCAAACTGCTGCTGTGTGTGGCCATGATCTCCTTGGTGGTCGGCGGCGTGGGGATTATGAACATCATGCTTGTTTCTGTGACCGAACGGACCAGGGAGATTGGACTTCGTATGGCCGTGGGCGCCGAGCCAAACGATATTTTACGGCAATTCTTGACCGAAGCCGTTGTGCTCTGTTTGCTCGGGGGCTTCGCGGGCATCCTTTTGGGGCGTGGTAGTTCCTTCCTGGTTAATATGGTACTCCATTGGCCCACGGCCACTTCGGTGGGAGCTATCGTAGCCGCAGTAGTCGTCTCGGCCAGTGTGGGTATTATTTTCGGTTTCTATCCGGCCTGGAAGGCCTCACGGCTCGATCCCATCGAGGCTCTTCGGTATGAGTGAGGAAATGCTGACCAATCCCAAACACCGGCGATACTTGATCCGGGCAGCCGCCTTCGGTTTAACCCTGTTGTTATTAAACGGATGCCTGGTCGGCCCGAATTATCATCCGCCGCAACCGACTGTTCCCACCGCCTGGCTGGGTGTCACCGAGGCACCAACCACTGAACCATCCGTGGCCACTGCCCAGCAAGCCGACTTGACCCGATGGTGGCAACAGTTCGACGACCCGATGTTGGCCGCCCTGGTCGAAGAAGCGTTGAAAAAAAACCTTGACTTGCAGATCGCCGAGACGCGCTTGCGCCAAGCCCGGGCTGCCAGGGGTGTGGTCGTCGGAGGATTGTGGCCGGCGGTTACCGCCTCCGGCGGATATCAGCGAAGGAACGTCCCCGGTGTCACTCAAGGCGACGAAGATCTTTATCAGGCCGGTTTGGACGCTGCCTGGGAACTTGATCTGTTTGGCGGCCTGCGCCGCAACGTTGAATCGGCCAACGCCACAATCCAGTCGGCGATTGAAAATATCCGTGACGCGCAGGTCAGCCTCATCGCCGAAGTGGCCCTCAATTACATCCAGCTTCGCGGTTACCAGCAGGAAATCGTGATCGCCCAGGACAATCTGAAAGCCCAACAACAGACCGCCGAGATCACTCATAAACAATTAAAGGTAGGCTTCGCCAGTGCTCTTGACGTCGCCAATGCCGATTCCAATGTCGCCACGACTGCAGCTCAAATTCCGGTCTTTGAATCCGCAGCTCGGCAATCCATCTATGCCTTAAGCGTGCTCCTGGCCCGACTGCCGTCGGATTTGTTAGGCCAGTTATCACCGATGGGCAATCTGCCCAAGGTTCCGGCCCAAGTCCCCACCGGCCTGCCTTCGGACCTCCTTCGCCGTCGGCCTGACATTCGTTCCTCTGAGGCCCAGCTCCATGCCGCCACCGCTCAGATTGGTGTGGCTATCTCGGATTTCTTTCCGAAATTTTCACTCACCGGTACAATAAACTGGCAGAGCAACCTGTTAAGCACCTGGTGGGTTAATGCCAGCAAATCGTTCTCCGTCGGTCCAGGAGTGACCTGGCCTATTTTTCAGGGCGGTGCGATTGCCTCGAATGTGCGTCTGCAAGAGGCGTTGCGTGACCAGGCCTACATCACCTACCAGAAAACTGTCCTGGTCGCCTTTCAGGATGTGGAGAATGCCTTGATAGCCTTCGCCAAAGAACAACAACACCACCAGGCACTCAACGACGCCGTTGTCGCCAACCGCAAGGCCGTAGGCTTGTCCTTACAGCTTTACACCGAAGGGATGGCCGATTTTTTAAACGTGCTTAATGCCCAGCGTAGCCTTTACGCCTCCGAAGATGCCTTGGTCCAAAGCGAAGGCAAAATCGTCAGTGATCTCATTGCCCTTTATAAAGCCTTGGGTGGTGGCTGGGAATAATGACTTAAAAAAACAAAGCGCTGGAAAACGAAAATGGTCATTTAGTGAATCTGAACAGTGGGTATATTTCCCATGACTTGCTACGGTAATAAACGAGAAAGTTTCTGAGAGGTGATTGGAATTCTTTTCTTCTCAAGAGAATTTAAAGTGTTTAACTCGTTCCTGATAGTCAATCATGGTAATTCATACGATTGAGACAGGAGACGGATAGGAGGGCTCATGCAACGACAAATTATCGAACCGTGTGATCTGCTCGATGATAACGGACTGTTGACCAGCCCTGGGTATGCCACCAAGGCCTTCTGGCGATATGACAGAAAAAAAATAAAGGCCGGTTGGTATCGGATTAAGGAATGGGATTACTATGCGATTCTGTCTATGAAAGACGGATTTGGCATAACCTTTACCATGGCTGATTTGGGTTATATCGGGACAGCAGTCGTCTGTTGGCTGGATTTTAAAGAAAAAACCTACAAACAACTCGGGACGATGTCGAGTTTACCCAGAGGTAAACTGGGATTTCCTTCGACCCCCGACACAGGAGAAGTGGCCTTCGCCGATAAAAAGATTAAGCTCAAATATATCGTATCCGGTTCAGAGAGAATTATTCAGGTCGATGCGCCCGGCTATGTTAATCAAAAAGGGGACAAGGGATTGAAGGGAGAGTTGGTATTATATCAGGCTCCTGATATGGACAGTATGGTTATCGCCACTTCCTGGAAGGAAAATCGAAGGGCTTTTTATTACAATCAAAAAACCAATTGTATGCCGGCCAAGGGATCGATTACGTTGGGTGACCGGATCTACGAGTTTAATACGAAATCATGTTTCGGGGTGCTGGACTGGGGGCGAGGATACTGGACGTATAAAAACAGGTGGTATTGGGGATCGGCCTCGGGTTTGCTCAATGGTCACCCCTTTGGTTGGAATATCGGCTACGGTTTCAGCGATCGTTCTTCGGTTACGGAAAATATGCTTTTTTATAAAAATAAAGCCCACAAACTGGAAGAGGTGACTTTTCATATCAACACTGACGATTACCTGGCACCTTGGAAATTCACCAGCAACGACGGGCGTTTTGAAATGGATTTCAGTCCCCTCCTCGACCGCCAAACTAATACGGAACTCATGTTTATTAAGTCAATTCAACACCAGGTCTTCGGGACCTTTAGCGGAAAAGTGGTGTTGGACGACGGGACCGGGCTTCAGATCGATAACTTCCTCGGGTTTGCTGAGGATGTGCTTAACTGGTGGTAATGACTTTTCTTGGCTGATTTTATTATTTTTGGTTTACATTTTGTCTGGTCTCATCTATTTTTAATTTTAAAGTTTTTAGAAAGGTGTTAGGAAGACCAAATGATCGGCATTTTTGATTCGGGTATCGGCGGGTTGACGGTGGTATGCGAGGTTTTGGAAAAACTTCCTCAGTACCGGATCATCTATTTCGGCGATACGGCTCGTACTCCTTATGGGACCAAAAGCCAAAAAACCATTATTGAATATGCCATAGAGGATACGGAATTTCTTTTATCTAAAGGGGCCAAAGTCATTATTGTAGCCTGCAACTCCGCTTCATCGGTTGCCTTTGAAACCCTGAAGGAACGATTTAAAATCCCTCTATTTGAGGTTATTCAGCCGGCGGTTGAAAAGACCCTTCGATCGACTCAGAAACAAAGGATCGGTGTTATCGGAACTCGGGCGACGGTTGGAAGCGGAATTTATGAACGGCTGCTAAAAGAGTCAAACCCGGGGATGCAGGTTTTCTCCCAGGCCTGTCCCTTGCTGGTGCCTCTAGTAGAAGAGGGATGGCTGAAAAGACCCGAGACCAAACGGATCGTCAGGAAATACTTGTCTCCGCTGAAAATGAAACAAGTCGATACCCTGGTCTTAGGATGTACCCATTATCCTTTGCTCAAAGCCGTTATTCAGGCCAAAATGGGCAAAAGGGTTCAGGTGATTGACTCTTCGCAAGAAGTTGCCTTGTGGGTGAAAAGTTACTTGGAAAGGAATCCGGAAATTACCGGAAGTTTAACTCCCGCTACCGGACAGGATGGGCATCGTTTTTTTGTTTCTGACCTGACCCCGAACTTTGAACATATCGCCAATCAGTTTTTAGGAAGGCCTATTAAATTAGAACTGGCCTGAAATTTCTGCAGTCGGTGGCGATCAGAACTCCTCGAATCCCTGAACTCTAATTTTAAAAGCGGATCTCCATGGCCTTGTAGGCGCAAACCGGCAGACAGGCCTCACAGATGATGCACCGCTCCCCGTGAAAAGAGACCTTCATTTCCTCCCGATCCACCGATAAAGCATTGGTGGGGCAATGTGGAATGCAAGCTGTGCAGTGAGAACATCGTTCCTTGATGTAATGAACCTCCTGGGCCAAAGGCTCTATCTGGATGCCGATCTTCTTAAGATAATCCAGTCCGCTTGCTACGGCCTCCCGACTTCCGTTTAACTCGATGACCAGTCTTCCTTCCGCTTTTGGTCGGACTGTGGCTTTCAGGATATTGATCATACAATTATAGTTTTTGATCAGATTATAGGTAATGGGTTCATCGATAAGGGTTGGGGGAAAGGTAAGGATGAACTTCTTCTTATTCATAATGAACTCCTTTTTTCAGGCTGGTAAAAAATATCTTCAAGCATTAAGCTCCCGGCAATGGCGCCACCGGTTCGGTCAAAAGGAATTTCCCTTTAAGCAGCCAGCGCTTCAAGGTTTCGGCCACTTCTCTGGCCTTAAGATAGCTGGACATTCCTCCGGTTGGGATATTTTTGCCTTTAAAAGTAATTTTGCCCGACTTTAATTCAGCATAATTGACTTCACCCAGGCGTTTCCCCGTTCCTTGAGGGTAGTCATAACTGTAATCAACCACCGGGGCCCAGATATCTTTATCTTCAACAGAGGTAAAGACCACCATCTCTTCATCCAGGATCGGGATGGGGATCCCGATGCTTACAGCCAAAGTGGGACCATAGCCTGTTACCGAGACTCCACGCAACCACTGGGCGCTCATTTGCTTCAGGTCTCCAATGACAGCCAGGGTCCCAGCCCCTTCTTTGGGCACTTTATTTTTCCCTCTGTGGGCTGTTGGGGTATGCTGGGTCCCCGGCCAGCAGACATAGCCTATCCCTCCTCCCAGAAATATCCTGGTCCCCAGACCAATGGTCCGGTACATGGGGTCGTTTAAAAGAGGGGAAAGCTGGCCGGCACTGCAATAGTTGGCATTGCCCATCCTCGGGCGCAGGACACCCATATAGGTATAAATAACTCTATCGGAAATATTTATCCCCACATTATAATTTTGATAACCGTTACGAGGATTGAAGAGCACGGCATCGTTAAAATCCTTTAGGGTCAAAGTGGTCTCTCTTTTTTTATTCGGATAACAATCCGTCCCATAGCCGGTCGCCGTCAGGGTAACCGGTTTTCCGGAAACCAGTTCTTCAATGACGTGGGCCCCACCATATAAAAACTGGCCGGGGTAGACAGCGTTTCGGGGATCATCATCAGGCATGGCCGTAGCCCCGAGAAGGATATCGGCGGCGGCAAAGCCGACATAGACCGGGACATTGTTTAAATAGGCCTTACCGCCACCCATTTTCATCTTGGGAACGGGTTGTTTGACGTTGAAATAGGCCCCCGAAGAGCACATGGGGCTGAAGGTTCCGGTGGTGACCACATCCACTTCCTGGGCCACCTTTTTGGCCCCCTTCTTTTTAGTCAACTCGATGATTTCTTCTGCGGTCACAACGACCGCTTTCCCTTTTTTAATTTTTTCGTTGATTTCGGCAATGGTTTTACTCATGTTCAAACCCCTCGGCACTAAATTAATATCAATATTCTTGTTGTGTCATGAAGTATAATATATTCCGCTTTTATGGAAAGATGTCAAGAGAGAAATCGTTTAATTGGGAAGTGGCGAAAGATAGGTCTTGATGAGTCTTTGGGTATCCTCCGGGTTGAGCTCTACTACCCGCCAGATGCCTTCCTGTTTCCGCAGCCCCATTCGCAACTGATCCTGGTCCTTTTTCAAGGTCACAAGGGCATATCCATTTTTTACGTCAAATTTGGCCAAGCTAACGAGCAGGAACGAAGAGGGTAGGGTGGGGTTTTTCGGATTTTCTAGGTAGTTTTGAAGTTGTTGTTTGGCTATTTTGCTCAAGCCTTTATTGGCTTCCGGATTCAGTTGGATTTTGATTTCCCCCAAGTTGCCGGCGATTTTGCCTATGGAGTTGGAATTAGTCAGAGAAGAAAGCAACGTAGAGATAGATCCCGAGACCTGCTGATTCAGGATGGATTCGACATCGACATAAGTCAGGAAGGTATTCAAATCCCTGTTTTTCAAACTGGCCCCTATTTGATATAGGGCATAATAAGGGGTCCCCTGGATCCAACGCCATAACAGACCAGCCCCGAAGGCCAAGGTTATTACTAAAATAATGAGGATTATATTCCGTTTATTTTTCATAAGTCGTAAATGAAAAAAAAGAGTTCAATGTTCGATGTTCAAGGTTCGGGATAACTACTTTTAATTTTTCAGGATAGTCACTAAGAGCAATCTAACCATTTGATATCAAAAAGGGAGAAAGAATTCAACGGCAAATATTTGAAAAATTCAGAGAGCCTTTCGTTCTGTTTTTCCCAACGGATTTTGAACGTTGAATCTTGAACATCTTTTTTATTTCGTTTTTAAGCCATGCTTCAACATCCTATGATTCAAAGAACGAAGATTGATCTTTAGGAGCTCAGCAGCCCGTTGCTTATTTCCCTGGGCTTTTTGCAAGGCCTGAATGAGCATGGTTTTTTCCGAGGCATCCAGGGTTTGATCCAGATCCAATCCTTCTGAAGGGAAATTAATGGAGGGAACGGTTTTTGCTACCGAGGTCAATCCTTTATACTGGGCCAGGACAAGGCTTTGAGGCAGGATAATGGTTGATTGTTCCATGGCTATTGACCGTTCAATAATATTCTCCAATTCCCTCACATTACCCGGAAAATGATACTCGGATAGTATCTTGAGGGCATAGGAAGAAACCTTTCGAATCTGCTTTCCAATGATATTGGAATATTTTTCTAAGAAAAAGTTGGCCAGCAAGGGGATATCTTCCGGCCTTTCCCGCAAAGGAGGAATCGGGATAGTGATGACATTGATTCTATAAAACAGATCATCCCGGAAACGTTTCTCAATAATCTCCTGCTCTAAATCTTTATTGGTGGCCAGGATAAACCGGACATCGACGGACCGCTCTTTGGTTTCCCCAATGGGAACATATTTTTTTTCCTGTATAAGCCTTAATAGTTTCACCTGCATATTCGCAGAAAGTTCCCCGATTTCATCTAGAAAAAGGGTTCCTTTATTGGCGGTTTCCACATAACCGACCTTGTCGAGTACGGCCCCGGTGAAAGCCCCCTTTCGATACCCGAACAATTCACTTTCAATCAAGGTTTCTGGCAATCCGGTGCAGGAAATGGTGATAAAGGGTTGATTTTTTCGAGGGCTGTTTTCATGAATGGCCTGGGCCACCAATTCTTTTCCGGTTCCCGACTCCCCGGTAATTAAGACATTGCTGATCACCTGGGCGGCTTTTAAGATCAGATCAAAGACCTTTTTCATTTGCGAACTCTGGCCGACAATCGTTCGGGAATCGGGTGAAAGGAAAGGGGATCTTACGACCTCAGGAGTGGGAGCGCCTTCGGCCCTGGACAGAGCATCCTGGATTACCTGAATTAACTCTTTGTTGTTAAAGGGTTTGGGAACCAGATCATAGGCCCCTTCATTCATGGCCTCCACAGCGGTTTCTGGATTGGCATAGGCGGAAATCATGATCACTTCGGTTTGAGGGCGAAGGGCCTTGATCTCTTTCAACAAGGAAAGACCGTCCATGGGTTTCATGCGGATATCGGTCAGGACGACATGAAAAAGAGTTTTTTTAAATAGGTCCAAAGCTTCCGGGCCGCTGGCGGCCAGGGCCACAGGGTATCCTTCCCTGGTGAGTAGGATCTCCAACATCTCACGCAGACTTTGATCGTCATCAACAATTAAGATGGATGGGGTCATAATTCCGCTATCGGGGTCATTTGATTAAAAACAATCCGGCCATCGACCATGGTCAATACAGCCTTGCCTTTTAATGTCCAACCGTTGAAAGGAGAATTCTTACTCCTTGATACAAATGAACGGATATCGACCTGGAATTCAAGGTCGGGATCGATGATGGTCAGGTGGGCTGGTCCGGAAGTCGTCAGCTGCCCGAGGCCGTCCAATTTTAAGATCCTGGCAGGTCCCTGGGTCAACTTGGCAATGGCCTGAGGGAGGGTTAATATTCCTTTGTGAACCAGGCTGAGGGTCAGAGGCAGAGTAGTTTCCAAGCCGATGATCCCCATGGCCGCCAGGTCGAATTCCACTTCTTTTTCCAGGGGACTGTGGGGTGCATGGTCGGAGGCGATTACCTCAATCGTGCCGTCTTTAAGACCTTTTTGAATGGCTAGGAGGTCATCTTTCGTCCTTAACGGGGGGTTCATTTTAGCCAGAGTATCAAAACCGATAACGGCCTCCTCGGTCAAAGAGAAATAATGAGGGGCGGTTTCGGCCGAGACGGGAAGCCCTTTTCTCTTGGCCTCGCGGATCAACTGAACCGATCCGGCCGTACTGACATGAGCAATATGCAAAGGGGTCTGGGTCATCTGGCAGAGTTGTATGTCCCGGTAAACCATAATTTCCTCAGCCGCTGAAGGGATACCATGAAGGCCTAATCTGGTAGAGGTGGGACCTTCGTTCATGACCCCGGGCCGGCTAAGGGTAAGATCTTCACAATGGGAAATGATGGGCAGATCAAAGGCCCGGGCATATTCCATGGCCCGTCGCATCAACTGGCTGTTCATGACTGGATTTCCGTCATCCGACAGGGCCACGACCCCAGCCATCTTCAGTTCCCCGTATTCCGCTAAGGCTTCACCTTTCAGACCGGTGCTGACTGCACCGACAGGAAAAACCCAAGCTAGCCGGGCTTCTTTGGCCTTGTTTAGGATATATTCTGTGACCGACTGGTTATCGTTGACCGGAAGGGTATTGGCCATACAGGCTACGGCCGTGAACCCCCCAGCCACGGCTGCCTGGGTACCGGTCAGGATGGTTTCTTTGTATTCAAAACCCGGTTCCCTTAAATGAGTATGGATGTCAATCAGTCCCGGGGTAACCACCAGTCCTTCGGCCGGGATGACCCGAAAATCGGAAAAGGATTTTGAGGCTCTTTTAGGTGGCACAGGCTGGATATCTATAATCTTTCCCTGATGAACATAAATATCCATCAAGTCATCCACTTGGTTTTGCGAGTCGATTAACCGGCCCCCTCTAATCAACCATTTCACTTTTTGTACCTCCTAAGAGCAAATAGAGCAGGGCCATACGTATGGCCACCCCGTTGGTCACCTGGTTGAGTATCACCGAAAAGGGTCCGTCAGCCACCTCGGGATGGATTTCCACCCCCCGGTTGATCGGACCTGGATGCATAATGATTACATCACGTTTAGCCTTTTTCATAATCTCCAGGTTTAAGCCGAAAAACAGGGAGTATTCACGAAGGCTGGGGAAGAGCATCTGCTTTTGTCTTTCCATCTGGACCCTTAGCATCATGATAACATCGGCCCAGGCGACGGCCTCTTGAAGACGATAGGTAACGCCCACGCCCAGGGATTCGATAAAAGGGGGAATCATGGTCGGAGGACCGGCGACCATAACCTGGGCCCCCATGGTTTTAAGACCGATGATATTGGATCGGGCCACTCGGCTGTGGGCAATATCCCCGATAATGGCCACCTGCAACCCCTCAATACGGCCTTTTTTTTCACGGATAGTCATTAGGTCCAGAAGGGCCTGGGTGGGATGTTCATGCATGCCGTCCCCGGCGTTGATAATCGAGGATTTAATCATCCGGGAAAGCAAATGGGGAGCCCCGGCCATGGAATGACGCATAATGATGACATCCGGGTTCATGGCCTCTAAATTCCGGGCTGTATCCACCAAGGTTTCTCCTTTGACCAGGGAACTGGTACTGGCCGAAAGGCCCACCGTATCGGCACTGAGACGTTTGGCGGCTATCTCAAAGGATGTCCTTGTCCGGGTGCTGGGTTCATGAAAAAAATTGATCACGGTTTTACCCCGGAGGGTTGGGACTTTTTTAATGTCCCGATAGGATATTTCTTTTAAGGATTCGCCCGTGGTCAGGATGGTCTCAATTTCTTCCCGGGTCAAACCCTGCATCCCCAGTAAGTGATGGCGGGAAAAGTTCATAAATTTTCCTTTTTAAGAGCAAAAAAAACCCCCTCGATTCTGAGCACCGAGGGGGTCTTGCAGGACCTTTCGTTTAGAACCCAAGGCATAACCTCTCCTTTTTTCTTGTAAAAAGCATAACCTGAAAACTTAAATCTTAATATGTTCAGGTTGGTGCTTATTTTTAACAGGATGATCCAAAAAGTCAAGAAGGTTTTTAAAAAAAAATAGGATTTAAGAAAAAAAACCTCTTGACGATGATAGAGGAAGATGTTAAAAAACCATCATTAACAAGCCTGGAAAAAAAATTTTAAGAGGTGGCTTGGATCCAACTGAAGTTGGACTGAGACTTCCAACAAAGACCAGTAAAAGCCTCTGGGGGAAGTCCAGAGGCTTTTTTTATGAGAATTATCAAAGAGATTCATGAAATGCAGTCTCTGGCCGAAGAAAGTCGGCGGGAAGGGAAAAAGATTGCCTTGGTGCCGACCATGGGGGCCCTTCACGAGGGTCATCTGACGCTGATGGACTATGGCCGGGAAAAGGCAGACCTTTTGGTGGTCAGCATTTTTGTCAATCCTATCCAATTCGGACCAAAAGAAGATTTTGAGAAATACCCCAGGGATTTGGAAGGGGACGGCCGATTGACGGAAAAAAGAGGGGTGGACATTATCTTTTCCCCTGAGGCCAAGGCCTTTTACCCGGAATTTTTCCAGACTTATGTGACCGTGGAAAAGGTGACTCAAAATTTATGCGGGGTTTTCCGGCCCGGACATTTTCAAGGCGTTACAACCGTAGTTTGCAAACTGTTTCATATTGTCAAACCCCATCTGGCCATTTTCGGTCAAAAAGATTACCAACAATGGATCGCCATTCGACAAATGGTTAATGACCTGAATATGGATGTCGAAGTAGTTGGACGGCCGACGATTCGAGAGGCCGACGGGTTGGCCATGAGTTCACGCAATAAGTACCTTTCCCCAAAAGAAAGGGATTCGGCCCGATCCCTTTCCCTGGCTTTAAAAGAGGCCCAAACCCTTTTCCGGAAAGGCGAGAGAAAAGCAGAAGTCTTGTTGGTCCAGGTTACAGGCTTGATTGGACAACAACCGGATACGCGGATCGAATATGTCAAGATCTGCCATCCCCAGATCCTTGAAGATTTAGCAGTTATTAAGGATCGGGGAGTTTTAGTCTTGGCGGTGTGGGTAGGTGCCACCCGCCTAATCGATAATTGTTTATTGGAGGATAACGGACAATGACCAGAACCCTTTTAAAATCGAAAATTCACCGGGCAGCCATTACGGAAAGCAATCTCCACTATGAGGGCAGTATGACTATCGATCAAGACCTGATGGAGGCCGCTGATATTATTCCCTATGAACAAATCCAGGTCTATAATATAGCCAATGGAGAACGATTCGCTACTTATGCCCTGGAAGGTCCCCGAGGCTCGGGTGTCATTTGTTTGAATGGGGCTGCGGCCCGAAAAGGGGTGGTAGGAGACCTCGTCATTATTGCCACTTATGCTGTGATGGAGGAGAAGGAGCTTCAAAATTTTAAACCCAAAGTCGTTTCAGTGGATTCCCACAACCGGCTCCGTCTCAGGGCGGCTTAAGGGAAGACAGTGAAGGGTAGTTACTCGATAGAATCATTTACAGCAGCAATTATTTTCCATTTCTTGCCCATTGACACTCGGCACATTTTGCCCCTCTTAAAAAAGATGAAATCCGACATGGGATGATTAAAGACTTCTTTATTTGGCCCATTTATGGAGTGGCTTGATTGCAATTCAAGACTTGGCTTAAAACTTATCTACTGACCGGTTTGGTCGTTGTTGTTCCGATTACCATAACTATCTATATCATTCAGGCCCTGATAGGGGTCATGGATAATTTTCTTACTTTCCTTCCTTCGACCTATCATCCCGATACCCTCCTGGGCTTTCATGTCCCCGGTCTGGGATTGGTTTTAGTTTTCATCCTGGTTTTTCTGGTCGGCCTTTTAACCCATAATTATTTTGGCAACAAAGTGGTTCGACTATGGGACCTGCTGGTCGGGAGGATCCCAGTTGTTCGTAATATTTACCAAGCAATTAAACAACTTACCGAAGCTGTCTTCAGTAATACTGGAAGTCATTTCAAAAAGGTGGTTATGTTGGAGTTTCCCAGACCGGGACTGTATTCCATTGGGTTTTTAGCCGGTCCGGCCAAAGGGGAATTGGAATCCAGGGCCGGGCAACAAGTGATGAGTATCTTTATTCCCTGTACCCCTAACCCGACTACTGGCTATTATGTCCTGGTTCCGGAAAAAGATTTGATTGTTTTGGAAATGAGCGTGGAAGAGGCCTTTAAGCTGATTATCTCCGGGGGGTTGGTCTCTCCGAACCATTCCCTTCCGTTACACTCCAAGGAAGAAGCATCTTTAAGCCTTCATCGTTGAATATCAATACAGATATCGTTCCAAATCTTTAAATTAGGCTTTGTGGATCTGAAAGATCCAGTTACCTTTAAAATAATAAAATGAGCAGACCATGCAATTAAGTGTAGCAAGGACGAAACCAAGGGAAAGAGAGGCGCCATAGGTGTCCCAACACGTTTTCTCGTTGATAACTATTGGACATTATTCGCTTGACAAAAAACGGCGGATGACTATGATAAGTCCATTTTTTAAAAGGAGGACCTCTATATGAGTTCATCGAATTATTTTTTTACCTCGGAGTCGGTTACCGAAGGGCATCCCGACAAGGTGGCCGATCAGATTTCTGATGCTATTTTGGATGCTATATTGGCGGAAGACACCAAAGGGCGTGTGGCCTGTGAGACCATGGTCACTACCGGATTGGCGCTGATCGCCGGAGAAATTACCACCTCCTGCTATGTGGATATGCCCAGGATCGTCCGGGAAACCATTAAGGAAATCGGTTATAACGATTCTTCGATGGGCTTTGATTGGGAAACCTGTGCGGTCCTGACTACCATCGACAAACAATCTCCGGACATAGCCCAGGGAGTCAACAGCCTGGGAGAGAAAAAAGAACAAGGTGCCGGGGATCAGGGCATGATGTTTGGCTTTGCTTGTAATGAGACCAAAGATTTTATGCCCATGCCCATCTGGTATGCCCACCTCCTGGCCAAACGCCTGGCCGAGGTTCGCAAAAAGAAAATCCTTAATTTTCTACGGCCGGACGGCAAGACCCAGGTGACCGTGGAATATCTAAACGGGAAGCCGGTTTCCATACCGGCCGTGGTTATCGCCGCCCAGCACAATCCGGATATCAGCTATAAAAAATTACAGGAAGGAATTATCGAGACCGTCATTAAAAAGGTCATCCCGGCCAAGCTCCTGACCAAAAAAACCCAGTACTTTATCAACACCACCGGACGTTTTGTCGTGGGAGGACCCATGGGGGATTGTGGAGTGACCGGACGAAAGATCATTGCCGACACCTATGGAGGCCGAGGGAGCCACGGTGGAGGGGCCTTTTCCGGCAAGGATCCCTCGAAGGTAGATCGAAGTTCCTCTTATATGGCCCGCTATGTGGCTAAGAATGTGGTCGCTGCCGGATTGGCCGATTCCTGCCGACTCCAGGTCGCTTATACCATCGGGAAAGCCGAACCCCTTTCCATTTTTGTCGATACCCAAGGATCCGGAAAAATTCCGGATTTCCAGTTGAATCAGATTATTCGTCAAACCTTCAGTTTTAAACCGGCCGAAGTAATTGCTTATCTGGATTTATTGCGCCCGATTTTTAAAAAGACTGCGGCCTACGGCCATTTCGGCCGAAATGAACCCGGTTTTACCTGGGAAAAGATTGATAAGACCGAAATCCTTCGCGAACGGGCGGGACTGAAGAAAAAGTAAATTTAAGGGTTCAAGGATTTTAGGATTCAAGGGCTCGAGCTAAGTTTTTCTAAACAGAAAAATACTCGAATCCTCAATTTTTTTAACCCTTGAGGTTCTTGAAAATCTCACAACTCCCGTCACCCCGGCGAAAGCCGGGGTCCAGGATGCATCGAAAAACTGGATTCCGGTTTTCGCCGGAATGACGTTTGGGGACTTTTGCAAAAGACTACCTTTTTTATTTAAAGAAGAGAAAGGAATCTACGGTGAAATACGATATCAAAGACATAAATCTAGCAGCGGCTGGTGCTTTAAGGATTGAATGGTCCAATCAGAGTATGCCGGTTCTGGAAAGTATCCGGAAACGTTTTTCTAAAGAAAAACCCTTAAAGGGGATTCGTCTGGCCGCTTGTCTTCATGTAACCACCGAGACCGCCGGCTTGATTAGAACTCTAAAGGCCGGAGGGGCCGAGGTGACTTTATGCGCTTCCAATCCGTTAAGTACCCAGGATGATGTGGCTGCCGCTTTAGTTCGTCAGGATCGGGTCCCGGTCTTTGCCATCAAGGGGGAAGACGGCCGGACCTATTATCAACATATCTATCAGGCCCTGGAAGTAAAACCTCATATGACCATGGACGACGGGGCCGACCTGGTGTCCACCATTCACTCTGAAAAAAGGGTTTTACTGAAAGAGATTATTGGAGGAACGGAAGAAACGACCACCGGAGTGATCCGCTTGCGGAGCATGGCCGAGAAAAAAGTGCTGGCCTATCCGATTGTGGCCGTCAACGACGCCAATACCAAACATCTTTTTGATAACCGCTACGGCACCGGTCAAAGTACCATCGATGGGATCATCCGGGCCACCAACCGTTTGTTGGCCGGAAGCACCCTGGTGATTTGCGGTTATGGCTGGTGCGGCCGCGGAGTGGCTATGCGGGCCAAGGGGATGGGAGCTGATGTTATTATTGTCGAGGTGGACGCCCTAAAGGCTCTGGAAGCAGTTATGGACGGTTTCAGGGTAATGCCGGTGGCTGAAGCGGCCAAAGTTGGTGATATATTCTGTACCCTGACCGGGGATATCAGAGTCATCCGCAAGGAACATTTCCTTTTGATGAAAAACGGGGCCATCGTAGCCAACTCCGGACATTTTAATGTGGAGTTGGACCTGAAAGCCTTGGCCCAGATCAGTAAAAAACGTCGTGCCGTTCGAGAATATGTGGAAGAATTTACCTTAAACAGTGGGAAGAAGATTAATGTCCTGGGAGAAGGCCGTCTGATTAATCTGGCCGCAGCCGAAGGCCATCCTCCCAGTGTGATGGATATGAGTTTTGCTAACCAGGCCTTATGCGCGGAATACATGGTCAAAAAGGCCAAGTCCTTAAAAAAGACCGTTTACGGTGTCCCGGAAGAGATCGACAAGGAAATTGCCCGACTCAAACTGGCCTCGATGGGGATCAAGATAGACAGCCTAACAGCCGAACAGAAAAAATATCTCTCGTCGTGGGAGATGGGCACTTAGTAAAAGTGACGAGTGAAAATGGGTGCGTGACGGGATTAATCGTCCTTTTTCTTGACGCCTCACAGAGACATGAGAATTTCTTAGAAAACCCCGATGGCTTTCAAGCTGTCGGGGTTTTTTTTGGAGGTTTTTTTTGATAATTTGAGAAGAAGTTGCTTTTTTATAGGTTGAGTATGAGGAGGAAAAAATACACGGTCAAGGAAAAAAAAGGCGGGAGACGAGGGGAAAGAGGGGGCCTTCTCATTTAAAACAATAAAACAAGGGGGACGGTTCCATTTAAGGTCAATCAATGGAATCGTCCCCAACAACAATAGGAAACAAGGAATACCGGCACAAAACGGTTCCTTTTTCCTCAGATATGTCAACAATCAGGCAGAGGCCTTATTTCTTTTTTAACTTGAGATATGCTTTCGTCTGTTGGTTTACAAGATCGATGAGATTTCCCATTGCTAGATTCATGTCGATCAAATGCAGTCCCCAGTCGGCCAGAACCTTTCCGTCGACCAACACATCCCCCATAATGTCATCGGTCCGAGGATCTTTAGGATCGCCCTGAACGGTGATTTCAAGATATGATAGACGGTCATTTAAAACGCACTTTGCCTTGAGCAACCCGGGGACGCTCACAAAGGGTGTGGCAATCTCTTTGGGGGGCTTGACCCAGCTAAATGGATTATCGGAGGTCACAAGAGTCCCGCGAGATGCTGCCAGGTAGGCGTGAAGGTCGCCGCTGCCGCCGCTCAGGGCCGCCGGATTTGTACAGGCACAGACAAGATCCCCCTGATTCAGTCCGTAACGGCTGTTCTTCGGCGGCGGGACCGTTGACCGGAATGAGGAATAGGCAATTATACATCCTGTATCGTCGACCTTCCGGCACAGAGGCATATGTTTAAACGTACCGCCGACGTCTTTATTGCGTGGAACCATAACTTTCCCACCGATCAGCAAGGTCGATATGATCTGAGACTGTATGGGCTTACCGTCAATTTCATTTTGGATGAGTTGGGTTATCATCCTCGCACCTTGAGAGTGACCGATCAAAACGACGCCCCTCCCTTTATTTTCGTTCTTGAGGTAATAATTCCAGGCATCAAGAATATCATTATAAGCAAGATTTTCATCTGCTCCCATCGGTTTACCAACCATCTCGGCCCGCAGAGCCGTTAAGGTCTTCTGACGATAGAGCGGCGCAAAGGTGCGGCATTGAGAGCCGAACCGGGCAAGCTGCTGAACAACGACGCTTCTCTCTTCAGGTCCCGGATTCATATCGCTGTTCGGCGTGGGATCGTTGGATACGGTGGGGTAGACATAAAAGCAGTCGATGGGGGCATTGGGATTGGCGACCCAGTTTTCCCGGGTCAGGGTGCCGTCCGCGGAGATAATCGTGCTGGCCTGATCGACAACACAGGCATCCTGCTGTCCCGGCCAGCATAACCACGAGGAGGTTTGGCTGTAATCATTTTTCGCGACAACCTTTACTGGAGCATCTTTTGTTTGAGCGAATACCCCTATAACTGAAGAAAAACAGACGATGAATCCCACAGCAAGTACAAAAACAATAACAAAACCTTTCTTTACCATCTAATTTTTTCCTCCCTATTTGAAATGATAGGCCGCACCGGCCATCAAGGCTTCAGCAACGGCTGCTTTAACATTGGCCTTCTCTTAAATCTGAATTATGACTTCTGGATTCCGGATCCCCTTTATTTGTTTTTCAGAAACTTCTGTGCTTCGGCACTGAACGACTGACCGCTTCCCGCCCCAATACAGATATCGGTTTCCAGACGTAAACCCCAATCCAACGGTGTGGACATTGACATATTAACCGCTCTTTTTGCCCCGGAGACGTGCCGCGGATTCAATTTAGCCATTTCCTCCGCCAATTTTTTCGCCTCCGGCATCAATTGGTCTTTAGGATAGACATGATTGACCAGGTTGAGGCGAAGGGCTTCCTGGGCATTGATGCGACGTCCGGTAATAATCATTTCTTTGGCATAACCGGGTCCGATAATACGGGGTAATCGCTGGGTGGAACCGAGGTCCGGAATGACTCCCAGCGGCATTTCAGGCAAGCCAAACATGGCATGTTCCGCACAGATACGGATATCACTGCAAAGGCTGAATTCAAAGGCCGCACCGAGACAATGACCGTTGATGGCGGCGATCACCGGTACAGCCAATTCCTCATACATGGTAAAAATGGACTTCAGGCCGTAAAGGCGGTCGAAGCCGTCGCGGAAATTACCCAGTAAGGATGAACCGGATTTCCCACTGGCGATCATCTTCAGGTCCATACCCACACTGAAGGCCCGCTCGCCTGCACCGGTTATGATGACCACACGTATTTCAGGTGTTTCCTTGATCTTTTGGGCCGTAGTCATCAGGCCTCGGTAAGAGTCTTGATTGAGGGCATTCAGGGCCTCCGGCCGGTTGAAAGTTACCGTGGCAATAACATCATCGACGGTTAATAGAACCACTTGATTGTCAGTCATAGCTATCTTCCTTCCTTGCTTTGAAAAATTTTTCCGGTTATCATACCGATTGAAAGATCAAGAGTCAATAAACAAGAAAAAGGCGAATTGTTTTTTTCCCCCCTTGAAGCTATGATAATAAAAAAGACTTTGAGGTTTTAAGTGAGACATTAGGAGGAAAGCCCGTTGAAAATCGTTGTATTGGTTAAGCAAGTCCCGGCTACCGACAAAGTGAAAATGGATGAGGAAACCGGGACGATGATCAGGGAGGGCATTGAATCCGAGGTCAATCCCCTCGACCTTTATGCCATTGAGGAAGCGGTCAGGATCAAAGAAAGAAAAGAGGAGGGGGTGGAGATCAGCATCATCTCCATGGGCCCCAAGAACGCTGTCGAGGCTATAAGGAGCGCCATCGCCCTTGGCTGCGACAAAGGGTATCTTCTTTCGGACAAAAAATTTGCCGGATCCGACACCTGGGTTACAGCCTATACCCTTTCCGTAGGGATAAAAAAGATCGAAGGTGATTTCGATCTGGTCCTTTGCGGTGAGAGAGCGACCGATGGCGAGACCGGACAGGTCGGGCCGGAAGTGGGGGCCTATTTAGGTCTTCCGGTCCTCACTTATGTCAGCAAAATAGAGGAGATCGGAAATGGGAAGATCATTGCCCAACGGGCCGTCGAAGGGGGGCATGAAGTGGTTGAGGCACCCCTGCCGGTTCTGGTGAGTGTGGTCAAGGAGATTAATACGCCCAGGATGCCCAATTTCAGCGGGAAGATGAAGGCCAAAAAGATGGAGATTCCTTTGCTCACGGCCGAGGACATCGGGGCCGATGAGCAGAGGCTGGGGCTTAAAGGGTCGCCGACCAGGGTAGTGAAGATCTTCCACCCGCAGGTGGCCAGAAAGGGGAAAGTCGTTTCTGCGATTGGCGATCCGGATAGTGCCGTAGACGGTCTGGTAGATTTTCTGGCAGGGAAAGCGATTATTTAAATAAAAGTAGGGTTCGAGGATTCCGGGATTCAAGGATTCAAGGGTTTTACCTTCCATGCCGTTCACTTGAATTCTTGACCCCTTGGCCCCTAATCCAAAGATCCAATTTTATGCTTCGTCATCCCCCAATAGGCACAGAGGGATTTGAAATAAAGAAAAGGAATATCAGATGAAAGAACGGGATTATAGTCAATATAAAGGCGTGTGGGTGCTTGGGGAAGTAAGAGAGGGGAAGGTCCACCCCGTATCCTTTGAGCTCCTGGCCTGGGGGAGAGGATTGGCGGACAAGCTCTCGGTGGACCTCTTCTGTGTAATCATCGGGAACAATATCCGAGATAAGGTCAAAGAACTTATTCTCAGGGGTGCGGATAAGGTCTATGTGGTCGATCATCCGGCCCTGGAGCACTTTAGGGTGGATCCTTTTTCTTCTATTCTCAAAGCCCTGGTCGAGGAATATAAACCGGAGATACTTATTGCCTCGGCCACGACCATGGGGAGGACCATTATGCCCGTTATGGCCGTGAAACTCGATGCCGGTCTAACGGCGGACTGTACGGGGTTGAATATCGATCTGGAACAAAGACTTCTGATTCAAACCCGCCCGGCTGTGGGTGGGAACATCATGGCCACCATCAAGACTCCGGTTTTGCGGCCCCAGATGTCCACCGTGCGGCCGAAATCCAAAAGGCCGCTTCCCATAGACGATTCGAGAAAGGGAGAAATCATCGTCAAAGAGTTCGGCGGGGATTTCCTGAACTCGAGGGTCAAGCGGTTGGCTTTCATTAAAGAGGAAGCCATTGGGGCGCCTATTCAGGACGCCGAGCATATCGTGGCTTTTGGGAAAGGTCTGAAGGATGGTAAACATGTGGAGCTTATGAAGGAGCTGGCCGGAATTTTTGATGGGTCTCTTGGGGCTTCGAGGACGGCAACCGATCTCGGCTGGATCTCTTATTCCCATCAGGTGGGCTTGAGCGGGAAGACGGTCTGCCCGAGACTTTATATCGCCGTCGGTATCTCCGGTGCGGTCCAGCATTTGGCCGGGATGTCTTCAGCCGAAACCATTGTGGCCATTAACTCCGATCCGGAGGCAAATATTTTTGGGGTTGCGGACTACGGCATCGTGGGAGACCTTTTTGAAGTGATTCCTCTTTTAATAAAAAAATTAAAAGAAAAAGCCAAGGAGACTTAGAAAGATGGCACAGCAATATGGAAAGGTTACAGCCGAAATCATCGACAAACTGAAAAAAATCGTCGGTGAAAAAAATACCATTTTCGAGGATAAGGAAAAGTTGAAAGAATATGGTATGGACACCCTTTCTCTGATCACCGGTGTGACCTCCGACCCGGACGTGGCGGTCAGGCCGCAGTCCACAGAGGAGATATCGGCCATCATGAAGTTGGCCACGGAATATAAGATCCCCGTGACCCCCAGAGGGGCCGGTACAGGCCTGGCCGGGTCGGCCACCCCGACGCAAAAAGGGATTGTCCTTTCTTTGGAGAAGTTGAACAAGATTTTGGAGATCGACCCGGTGGATCGGGTGGCCGTTGTCGAAGCGGGTGTGATTACCAAAGAACTCTGCCGGAAGGTGGAGGAAAAAGGGCTGATGTACGCCGGATATCCCATGAGTACGGAGAGCAGCTTCATCGGTGGGAATGTGGCCACCAACGCCGGAGGTGCCAAGGTTATCAAGTACGGGAACACCAGGAAACATATTCTTGGGCTGGAGGTGGTCCTGGCTAACGGGGAGGTCCTCCAGCTTGGAGGCCGGTACAGAAAAAGCACCTGGGGTTATGACCTCATGGAAATCATCATCGGCTCGGAAGGGACCCTGGGCATCGTCACCAAGGTGATTGTCAATCTGATACCCGGCGGGGGAAAGACCCTGGATTTGATCGTGCCATTTCCGGACACGGAAACCGCTGTCCTGGCGGTATCCAAGATGATTGTCGAAGGAAATATTTTGCCGGTGGCCGTTGAATTCATGGACAAGTTGTGCCTGACCCTGTCCGCTAAACATCATGAGGTTACCATCCCTTTTACGGACCGGGACGACGTGGAGGCTTATCTAATCATCCAGCTTCACGGGAACACCCAGGAGGAACTTGACGGGATCTATGAAAAGGCCGGCGAGCTGTGCCTGGAGAACGGCGCCCTGGATGTCTTTGCCGCTGAGAGCCGACGTGATTCCGAGAATATCTGGAAGGTCAGGGAGGAATACTACCCAGGGTTAAGATTCCTGGGTAAGCAGCTCACCGGCAATCCCGGGGATGTGATCGTCCCCTTCTCTAAGGTGCCGGAGATGATGAAGGGGTTGAAGAGACTTGATGAAAAACATCACCTGATTATTCCCACGGTGGGGCACATCGCCGACGGAAACCTGCACACCTTTTTTGTCAAACCCGATGAAGTGCCGCCTGAAAAGTGGAACGAATACGCTAAATCAGTCTATGATGAGATGACCGATTTCGCTCTGAAGCTTGGGGGGGTAGGCAGCGGCGAGCACGGTATAGGGCTGTTGAAAAAAGCGATCTTTCTCAAGACCAAGTCGGCTGCGGAGATCGAAGTGATGCGCGGGATCAAGAAGGCCTTTGATCCTAATTATATATTAAACCCCGACAAGATCATTTAGGAGGCGAGATGATCAAGATCATCGGTATCAGCGGCAGTCAGATCAAAGATGGAAATGTCTCGGCCCTGCTTGAAGACGCCCTTTCTCAAACAAAAAAGTTAAAGGATGTATCGGTTGAAGTCATCCACTTGACCAGTAAAAAGATCGGTCCCTGCCTGCATTGCAACTGGTGCATCAATAAACAAACACCTAAAAAACCATGTGCTCAAGAAGATGATATGGGCCCCATTTACCAAAAGCTTTTGGAAGCAGACGGTATTCTTGTTGCCTCCCCGGCCCATTTCGGCCGTTTGTCCGGGTTGACGGCCGATTGGATGGATCGCACCAGGGCCTTTGTTCACGGCAAGATTTATAAATTTCCTTTAAAGAATAAGGTAGGAGGGGCCTTGGCCGTAGCTTTTTTCCGCGGGGCCGGATTGGAAACGACCCTTTCAAGTATAGACCTCTTTTTCCTGACCCACCAGATGATTGTGGCCAACAGCCGTCTGTTTCAGCTCGGAGCCGGGGCTTATTCCAGCCGGGAGGGTAAAGGCCGTTTTGAAAAAGCAATTCGTCACATGACCTTGGAAGATGAGGTCGGTGTGCAATCGGCCAGGATGCTGGTGGCAAGGGTCATCGAACTGTCCAGGATTATTAAAGCCGGAACCCTCGCTCTGCCACCCGCAGATTGATGATGGACTGTCCGGGCACCTCTAAACGTTTCGCTTCCTTTCCGGCAATTGGCTCATCCACAAACGAAAATCAACATTAACGGGTTTCTGCTGGGAAGTTTACTTGGAGGCACGACTTCCAGGCGATTCGGTGGAACGTTTTGTTGGGCGCGTTGTTTTATGAGCAATATCGATAAGTAAAAGAAGGGCTTTATTAACTGCCTCTTCATTGGGGAATGCCCGGGCGACTTCCGGAACCCGACCTTTTTCTGAAACACCAAACGTTAAAGGGGACGTCCCCTTTATTTCATTGGAGATTAGGCCGTCCCTGCGGGCGCAATGTAGGCGAACATAAGGACAAAATGGCTAAAGGCACCCAGAATTACGAAGATGTGCCATATCTCGTGGAAGCCGAAAACGCCAGGAAATAGGTCGGGCTTCTTGAGGATATAGACGATAGCTCCGCCTGTGAAGAACAGGCCTCCCACCAAGAGCCAGAAAAGTGCACCCGGAGGTATTGTCGAGAGAATTTCGCCAATGGCTGCGACGGATAGCCAGCCCATAAGAAGGTAAACACCCGCTGTAAGCCAACGGGGAGCGCTGATGGAAACGAGCTTCACCGTAATACCTATGAGTCCGAGAGACCATATGACTGCGAGGAATCCAAAGCGCCAGAAGCCTGTGAAGTAGTGCAGGCAGATCGGGGTGTAAGTCCCCGCGATGAGCAGGTAGATGGCGGAATGGTCGAGCTTCCTTAGAAAGAGGGTGGCTCTGGACCCGGCCTTGATCAGGTGGTAGATCGCGCTGGTGGAGAACATCAAGACAAGAGTGGAGCCGTAAAGGCTAAGGGAAGCAAGCTTCGCCAGATTGTCCTTTGCGATGTAGATAAGAGCGATTAGCCCAACGAAGGCGACGACGGCAGCGACTAGATGGCTTAGGCCATTTACTGACTCCCGAAGCCTTCGAAACAACTCTCCCTCCGATTTATTCATTGTGACGGATCGCCTTTGCGCCCGCCCAACGGACAGCGTAACCAACGGAGCGAAGCGGAGTCCGGTTGACGCGGAGTTATATTACGCATTCTGCTCCAGTCGCCTCAGGCATTGATTGACAAAGTGGTTATCAATGGAAATGAGTAGACCTCCCACTTGCTGACACTTATCAAGAGCCTGATCCAGTAGCCCCCTGTCATACCTGTTAAATTTCAAGCTATCAACAACTCCCTCCGGCGGCGGAGACTCTATCCAATTGCGGCTCTCTTCGATAGAAGGATGGACGTATCGTGAAAGGGCACTGTAGAGGTCTTTCATTTCCTGCCTTTGCTGAAGCTCCTTGATTCGATCAAAAAGGCTGCTTCCAATGAAGCCTCCCATTTCCCCTAAGGCCTTATATACTTCAAGTTTACAGACTAATGATGCTCCATGATGATTTAGGTCTATTTAACAAGCTTGGGCAACCCCATCTATCATAAATCTCAATTCTCTGAATACGGATTGATAAGCACCGCAACTTAAGCAGACCTTTATCCAATTGAATATTCTAAATGCTTCAACCAGTCTAATTGCTATCAATAAATCATTCCTTTGACAAAAGACCCTTTGATCTATTCCTCGGATGTGCACTCGTATTTTGTCAAGAACTTCGTCAATGGTGCAGAAGATAGATGGGAGATCATTTTCCGTTTCTTGTAAAATTTCTTTGTAGTGGTCTGAAATGAGTTCATTGAAAGGTTCCATTTTGGATCATCTCCCTTTGTGAATATAACAAGTTATTCTAAAGTTTTTCTATATAACTCCCCGATGCTAAGTAGCCCCTCGAGGATATAAACAACGATTATTGGCTGTTGTGAAATAACCAATGCCTGCCACCCCTCTTGAAATCCAGGTAACTTATTATAAATGATAAACATTATCTTGACAAAGTGTTTTTATCCCGAATTAATTGTTTAATGTATATTCTGTAAATCATCATGATATACAGAAATAGGAAGATTCTTCAGGCTTTTCCTAAAACCCCTTGCTTTCGATAGTCTTCAAACAAATGTCCCCATTCGGATTCCCGAAGCCAGGTTTGATAAATTCTTTTTTCCTGAAAAGGCCAATGAAGGACATCATGATAGAAAAAGGAATAAAAATTTCCAAGATAAAGCAAAGGGGGTTTGGTGAAGAGATCCTGTAAAAATTTCGTCGGCCCGAACCAGGTCACCCATCCGGCAAATTTATGAAAACTGTATCCGACTTTGAATCCCCAATTTTCTTTCACGATTTCGGAATCTCCGACAATATCGATATCATCTATGACTGCGGTCCCTAAACCTCTTTTCTGGGCCAAGCGAAGATACTTTATTTGCATGGGATCAAATCCCATTATTTTGGCTGCCACCGCATCTATGGCCACCTGATCGGCACTGGCCAGCATAATATCCTTTTTGAAGGGTTTCATGATTCGTGGTCCCGGCCCATTCCCGGCCGTTGTCCCATCCATGATACAAAAAATGCCAGGATGGATTTCCTTTTGAATAGCCAGGAGGTCAACCAGGGTTTCATGAATAACCGAATGGGTTTGATGGCGCTTATGATCCAACAAACCCCCGAAGGCATTTTTCATGGCCCCGGTCGTCTCGGTATAAATGTGGCATTTCATAGTCGGCAGGTGAAGGATATTCTTCCCGATGAAGTAATCTGGAATTCGGATCCCCTCGGGATAAATGTCGTTCAGGGCCAACATGGACGCCTTGGGTTGATAGGGTATCCATTGCATACCCTGCGGTTTGAAATTGAAAAGCACCGGAATATCATAAGCCTTAAAGACAGGAGTATACAGGTTAAGGCGTTCGCCTTTATGGGCCTTAGTCACCTCAGTCTTGTTCTGCACACATGAGATATTCTGAAAGCCATGTTTCTTTAAGGCCAGGATAGTCCCTTCGAGTTGCCAGGGGGTGGTGTTGGCGGAAGGGAAGGGATAATGCCAACTGATATTATCTTTCAAGATGGTAGGGACATCGGCTGGGAGGAATTTGGGACCTTCAGCCAATTCAAAGATTCGGTTTATATCGCTCAGAACCGTTGTCGGGGCGGTTCTGATGATGGCCACTTTAGATTTTGCCATTTATTGCCCTTTCTTTATCAGAAGTTAAATTTAACAGGATGAAGAAAAACTCTTTTTTTAAGCAACCCAATTATATTTTCCCTTTCAAATACCTCTGCCTTAAATCCTCCGGGAATTTTTTAATCGCATAGCGAAGCATGGTTCTCGGCATGGTTTTGTAATGGGTTTTCAGAAACGATTCCTCGATTTTTTGATCCCGTTTGCCGATCTCTCGAAGCATCCAGCCTACGGCTTTATGAATGAGGTCTTCTGGATCCTGAAGGAGCATTTCAGCAAGGATCATGGTGTCCAAGAATTCACCTTTCTTGATAAAGTGAAAGGTGGCCATGATGGCGATCCGTCGGTCCCAGATCAGGTCCGATACGGCCAGGGTTTTAAGCGGATCGCGGCGCGAATAACTTAAATGAGCACCGATAATATGTTCAGCCGAAAGATCCACCAGATCCCAACTGTTGATAAAACGAGTGTTGTTGAGATAAGCCCGGTATATCCGTTCTTTAAGAGCAGGATCTCCTTTTTGGTAGGCCCGAACCATGATCAGCAGGGCCAGGAGTCTGGCTTCATGGATGGGGGAATGGATCAATTGGATAACAGCCTGGAGAGGGAGGGCCTGGTATTCCTTGGCCAGCTTTCTGATCTCCGGAACCTGGAGACCTAAAAAGACATCGCCTTCTCCATATTCTCCAGGACCGGTTTTAAAAAACCTTTGAAGTCCCTTGGCCCTTTGAGGATCTCCCAGGGTTTGTATTTTTGAAAGGATCTCTTGTGAGGTCGTTTTTTTTATGGGGGTTTTCATGATTATTGACACTGTAAAAAAGATTAAAAACCTATTGTACTGTAACCGTATTCGCTTTACAGGGTTGTCATTCCGGGCTTGATCCGGAATCCAGTATTTTTAACCTGGATTCCTGCTGGAGTCTATCCCGCACTTGATGCGGGGCAGGAATGACGGATCAGGAAGATTGTGAGCCTGTTATAGAGGCACTGCACTAGATTCGGTCTCCCAAATTAATTTCAGATGGTAAAGGCCGGTTCTGAGGCGACCGACTTCAAAATCTTCTCTGCCGACTTCATTTGTTCCGGTGTACCGCTGACGGCCAGCCAGATACTGCCTTCGGCCCCACCTACACCGCCGCCGGCAACCAGAGTCGCTGTGGCCCCGGAGAGCAACCTGACGGCTTCAATCTCGGTGAAAATTTCTCCTGGAACGGGCATAAACCGGGGACCGGAAGTACCGGGTGCATTCATCAGGGCGGCAATGTTGTCGAGGTCTTCAGAGACCCTTTTTTCAAGGCCCACCGGCAATATCAGACGAACACGACGGCCCACCACCGCCTGCAAGGCCCTGAGAATTGTTCCTCCCTTGGGGTCTCCGATCAGGATGGCGGCCCTTTTCCGAACAGGATCCAGGGCATTGGCCCCTTTCAGGATTAGGTCACCTTCTTTAAGATCATCAACAACATCGAAAATCGTTTTACCTTTTTGCCAGGCTCCCTTGAACAAAACCACATCTCCCGGAAAATGATCGTGATCGGGCAGACGGCCTTCTTGGGTCGTCGGGCGGGAAGGCGGAAGGGTGATCCCTCGAAAGAACCGGCGCCGGGAAAAGGGTTCTTTGCAGCCGATGGCGGCCAGTACCTCTTCGGCCACATATCCATTGGTCGTTCCGGCAATGATCACGACTGTTCCCGAATTGAGTGCCAGACGAAGATCCGGATGGATCGCCATAGCCTTCCCGATCAACCGTTTCCCTGCCGCTGTTGTAATAAGGAATTGTTTCATTTTAATCCTTTCACCTGCTGGTTCATTTTTTTACCCTTCACACTAATACATAACGAAATAAAAAAACTGAAATCACCCCCACCTTAATCCTCCCCCCTTGAGGGGGAGGGGAGGGTGGGGGGGTAACATAAATTAATGCGTTTGTAATAGTTCAAGGGCTGCTCAATTTTTACTGCAATCTTGCTGACATACATGCCCGAACCTGTTCCCAGTCCACTTCAGCCTTCCGACAGTTCATTTTTTTCAGCAACACGCCCTGAACAACTGATTTGGTGCGTCCTGAATCGATGGAATAGCCGCTACTACCAATGATGTATTTAGCCAGCAAACGGTGGCGGAAATACCAAAGGCAAATCACTCCCAGGACTGCGGAGGGAGCATGTTCTTTTATTTTCGCCAGCATGAATTGATCACTGGGAACAATTCCT